>CAZJBJ010000070.1:0-18250 GCA_964544295.1 uncultured Bifidobacteriaceae bacterium | reverse complement strand
CTCCCGCCGGCCGAGATCCTCGCCGTCGCCGTGGCCACCGAGGCGGGTGGACGCGGCGTCGGACGATCGCTCGTGGCGGCGGCCACCGCCGAGTTCGCCCGTCAGGGCGTGAGCAGCGCGAAGGTGGTCACGACGGCCGACAACGCCTCGGCGCTCGCCATGTACCGCGCCTGCGGGTTCGTCACCGTCACCCCCGTGGAGGTTCACGTCGGCCGGACATCCGAGGTGTTGGTGTGGACGGGTTCGTAGCGGCGGCGGTCGGAATCGTCGCCGGCCTCGTCCTCACTCCCGTCGTGCGCCGGCTGGCGCTGCGCTTCGACGTCGTGGACCGACCGGGGCTCCTGAAGCCGCAGCAGGCACCGGTCGCGTACCTCGGCGGCGTCGCCGTGTTCCTCGCCACCGCGACCGGTCTGGTCATCAGCGGTCGCCCGCTCGTCGCGCTCCCCCTCGTCGCGGCGCTCCTGCTCGGGCTCGCCGACGACCTCCGCCCGCTCGCGGTACCGCTTCGCGTCACGGTCGAGGTCGGCATCGCGACCGGCGCAGCACTGGCGGTGCCCGGACCCGTGTTGGCTCGCGTCGCCACGGGCGTCCTCGTGGTCGGCCTCCTCAACGCGATCAACCTGCTCGACGGCCAGGACGGTCTCGCAGCGGGTGCCGGAATCGTGAGCGCGGTCGGCTTCGCCATGCTCGGCGGCGCGGCCACGCCGGTCGGGCTGGGACTCGCGGGAGCGCTCGCCGGGTTCCTGGTGTTCAATCGCCCACCGGCGACGATCTACCTCGGGGACGCCGGGGCGTACTTCGTCGGCACCACGCTCGCGGTGCTCCCCGCGCTCACGAGCGGCGCACCGATCCGCTGGTCGCACTGGTGGGCGGTCCCGCTCCTCGTCGCCCTCCCGGTGGCCGACACCGCGATCGCGATCGTTCGGCGCGTCCGCGCCCGGCGGCCGATTCTGAGTGGCGATCGGAGTCACGTCTACGACCAACTCGTCGACCGTGGTCTGACGATCGGTCAATCGACATCGGTCTGCCTGGCGTTCCAGGCGGCCTGCACCGCGCTCGGTGTCCTGGCCGCCCGATCGGCGCCGACCACGTCCCTCGGTCTCACCATGGCCGCGGCGGTCGTGATCGCCGGTGCGGCCGTGCGCGCCGGGCTGGTCACACCGGAGGCACCGACTGCGAGCGACCGGGACCCCGCCGACTAGACGGTCGGACGCGGTGCCGAGCGCGACCGTCGTCGACGCGGTCGACGACCGAGCCGCTGCGAAACCCGGAGCCAACCTCCGACACCGACGGCGACCGGCAGCAGGGGTACCAGCCACAGCAGCGCGTCGCCGCCCGTGTCCGCGAACCCGACGACCCGACTCGCGTAGGCGACCATCAGGAAGTGGGCCCCGACGACGCTGAGCGCGAACACCGGAAGGGACACCGCCTTGGACAGCGGCTGCCACCGTCGACGGGTCAGTGCGCGGCCCAATGGTTCGGCGACGAACAGACCCAGCGACGCGGCCGCCCCCACGATCGAGCCCGGTCGCCCCCGACCCTCGATCCCCGCGACCCACACGAACAGGCCGACGGCGGCACAGATCCCGCCACCGCCCATGCGGCTGGTGCGACCGGGCCAGCCAGTCACGGCAAGTGGGACCGCCGCACCGATCAAGGGACGGACGCGCTCGGTGTCGGGCACGGTCCAGTACAGCCCGGCCACCGTCAACAGCCAGAGGGCCGGACCGACCCCGAGCCGGCCGGCCCGACGATCGAAGTCGGCTGCGAGCGGACCCGCGACTGCGACCACCCCGATGACGAGGGGTCGGACCCACCCGGGCCCCGGAAACGGCTCGGCGAAGCCGACCAGCAGCGCACCGGGCACGGCCAGGGTGATGCCGATCAGCTTCGGGTTCGGCGTCCGCTCGGCCAGTTCACCAGCTACGAAGAGCACCGTCAGGCCTCCGAGGAGTGCCCCCGGCAGGTCGTCGATCACCGGATACCCGAGATGGCCGCCGAGCACGACGACCGACGCAACCACCCAGGCGGGCCCGGTCAGGCCGATCACACCGATACGGCGGCCACCGATGCGCTGGGCGGCCCAGGTGATCGCCACGACCGCGACGGCGAACTGTGCCGCCAGCCAGAACGCGTCGACGAAAGCGGGGAACCCGGTGAGCGTGTCGAACCAACTCACGGCGGTCTCCCCCTCCGTCCCCTCCGTCCGCGTGGGTCACATGCCCCAGCGGGTGCCCGATATCCCCAATATTTGCCACGTTGGGTGAAGGTTGCGCTTGCTTCAACCACGAAATGCGTCCACAATGGCCCCCTTGTTCTTGACGGCTGGGGGGCCGGTGCACGAGGCGGAGCGAGCGTACACGTGGCGTGATCACCGATTCGGGTGCGAGATCTGATGTCGGTATCTGGAGTGCTGCGAGCGCCGGTGGAGAAAATCAGAACCAGCAAGCGGCTGGCCCGCATGAGCGCCGACTGCCTCATCTGGATCGTTGCGCTCTATCTCGCCTCCCTGCTGCGCCTCGATTTCAACGTGGGCCGCGTGCAGTCCTTCCGGCTCGCGCTCCTGGTGCTCCCCGCGATCGTGCTCCAGATCGCCACGGGATGGTGGACCGGCCTCTACCGCGGCTGGTGGATCAACGGTTCCTTCGAGGAGGTCGCCGCGCTCGCCCGCGCCACGGTCATCTCGACCCTCGGCCTCGCCGCCATCGACATGCTCGCGCCGGGAGACCTCCGCCTCGCACCGATCAGCGCCGTCGTCGGTGCGGGCATCATCGCGTTCGTGGGCATGGGCGGGGCCCGCTACGTCGCCCGCCAACTCCTCGAACAGCGGCGCCGAGCCCTCGCCCACGATCGGGAGCGAGCCATCATCTTCGGCGCCGGCGACGGTGGCGAGCGAACCATCCGCGCCATGCTCTTCGACGACGACAGCCCGTACGTTCCGGTCGCCCTCATCGACGACGACCCCCGGAAACGCAACCTCACGATCCGGGGAATCCGAGTCCTCGGCGATCGTCGCGATCTCTCCCGTATCGCCGAGCAGGTCGGGGCCAAGGTCGTCATCATGGCGGTCCCCACCGGAGACGGTGCCCTGGTCCGCCAGCTGACCCGCGAAGCGGCGAAGGCGGACCTCACGGTCAAGGTCGTACCGTCGGTCCGTGAACTCCTCGGTGGCGAGGTGAGCGTCGGTGACCTGCGGGAACCGACCGAGGCCGACCTGCTCGGCCGCCACAAGGTCGAGACGGATCTCCAGAGCGTGTCGGACTACATCCGTGGTCGCACGGTCGTCGTCACTGGCGCCGGCGGCTCGATCGGGTCGGAGCTGTGCCGCCAACTCTCTGCCTTCTCCCCGGGCAAGTTGGTCATGATCGACCGTGACGAATCCGGGCTCCACGGCGTCCAGCTCTCGCTCGAGGGGCGCGCCCTGCTCGATTCCGATTCGCTGATCCTCCTCGACATCCGCGACCGCACCCGGGTGGCGCGTCTCTTCGCCGAGATCAAGCCGGACGTCGTGTTCCACGCCGCCGCCCTCAAGCACCTCCCGCTCCTGCAGGCGCATCCCTCCGAGGCACTGAAGAGCAACGTCTGGGGAACGCTCAGCGTCCTGGATGCCGCGGCGGGCGCGGGCGTCTCGCACTTCGTCAACATCTCGACCGACAAGGCGGCCAACGCGGCCAGCGTCCTCGGCTACTCCAAGCGCATCGCCGAAGGACTCACGTCGTCGTTCGGCCAGCGTCATGCCGGGCGCTACCTGAGCGTCCGCTTCGGGAACGTCCTGGGGAGTCGTGGATCGGTGCTCACGACGTTTCGGGCCCAACTCGATCAGGGCGGTCCGCTCACGGTCACCCACCCCGAGGTCACGCGCTACTTCATGACGATCGAGGAAGCCGTCCAGCTCGTCATCCAGGCCGGCGCCATCGGCGGCGACGGTCACGCCATGGTGCTGGACATGGGCGAGCCGGTGAAGATCTACGACGTCGCCCGGCAGCTCGCGAACGCCCGCAACGCCGACATCGCCATCGAGTTCACCGGGCTCCGTCCCGGTGAGAAGCTCCACGAGGACCTGTTCTGCGCGGCCGAAACCCCGACCCGCAGCGCTCACGAACTCATCCGCTACGTCGACGTGCCGTCGCTCGAACCCGATCAGGTGCGGGACCTCGATCCGACCGGCACGCACGCCGAGGTCATCGCGATCCTCACCGGCCTCGTCGACGACATCGACGCCCGCACCGAGCGAGTGGTGGCTCCCGAGATCACGATCGAGCTCACCCGCACCGCGGCCCTGGAAGACAACGCCGCCGGTATCTGATCCGGTCCCGGATCAGAGCCTCGTCAGGATCTCCGGGCCGTCGGGTGTCACCGCGACGGTGTGCTCGAAGTGCGCGGCCCGACTGCCATCGGCGGTGACCACGGTCCAACCGTCATCGAGGACCTCGGTGTCGGCCCCGCCAATCGCGACCATGGGCTCGATGGCCACGACGAGTCCGTCCTTGATGCGGTGACGGCGACCCCGGGGACTGCGGAAGTTCGGGACCTCCGGTGCTTCGTGCATCGCGGTGCCGATCCCGTGGCCCACGTACTCCCGCACGATGGCGTACCCGGCGGCCTCGGCGGTTGCCTCGACGGCACCCCCGACGTCGGCCAGGTTGTGGCCGACCGTCAGCTGATCGATCGCCGCGAACAACGAATCCCGGGTGACGTCGATGAGTCGGGCCGATTCACGATCGATCGTGCCGACGGCGACGGTGATCGCCGCGTCCGCGTGCCAACCGTCGATGATGGCGCCACAGTCGAGTGAGACGATGTCGCCCTCGACCAGCATGGTCGCGGCGGGGATGCCGTGCACCACGACCTCGTTCGGCGACGTGCAGATCACGGCTGGGAAGCCGTGGTAGCCGAGGAAGTTCGACTGCGCCCCCCGCCGCTGGAGCACGTCGCGAGCGACCTGGTCGATTGCGGCCGTGGTGACCCCGGGTCGGACGGCGGCCGCACACGCCTCGTGCATCTCGGCGACGACGCGCCCGGCGCGTCGCATCGTGGCGATCTCGGATCGTGACTTGAGCAGCGACACGGATCAGGGAGTGAAGTGCGCGTCGACCGCTCGGAGAATCCACGTCTGGACCTCGTCCTCGGTCCCCAGACCGTTCACGCGCTCGAGGATCGCCCGATCCCGGTAGAAGTCCACGAGTGGCTTGGTCTCGGTGTCGTAGAGCTCGAGCCGCCGTCGAATCGATTCCTCGGTGTCGTCCTCGCGCCCACGCGACCGCATCCGTTCCACGACGACGTCGGTCGGCACGTCGAGGTCGATGACCACGTCGATCGGGTGCGCATCGAGAATCCGCTCCAACTCCAGCGCCTGGGCCTTCGTCCGCGGGAAACCGTCGAGCACGAATCCGGGCACGACCTCACTCGGGTTGGCGAACCGCTCGTCCACCACGGCGATGACGAGGTCATCGGGCACCAGCTCGCCGCGATCCATGAAGGACTTGGCATCCAGACCCGCCTGCACTCCAGCGGCCGCGGAATCACGGAACATCTGGCCGGTCGAGAGGTGGCGGGTACCGAAATGGGCCGCGAGGCGTTGACCCTGGGTGCCCTTGCCCGAGCCCTGCTTGCCAAGCAAGACCATGCGTGGTCCGCGTCGTTGGCTCATGCGGGCCTCAGGAGAGGAAGCCGTCGTAGTTGCGCATCATCAACTGGCTGTCGATCTGCTTCATCGTTTCGAGCGCGACACCCACCGTGATCAGCAGCGCGGTCCCGCCGAACGGGAACTGCGAGATGTCCCACAGCTTGAACACGAGCAGCGGCACCAATGCGATGGTCATGAGGAACAGCGAGCCGGGCAGGGTGATGCGGTTCAACACCTTGGCGAGATACTTCTCGGTGGGCGGGCCCGGGCGGATACCCGGGATGAATCCACCCTGCTTGCGGATGATGTCCGCCTGTTGCTGCGGGTTGAACGCGATCGCCGTGTAGAAGTACGAGAAGAACAGGATCATCGTCGCGAACAGGGCGATGTAGATCCACGTGGTCTGACCCAGCAGGTTCTTGTTCGCGAAGTCCTGCATCCACTTCCAGTTCGTCGCGGACGCGATCAGAGCCGGGAACGCCAGAATCGAACTCGCGAAGATCACCGGGATCACCCCGGACTGGTTCACCTTCAACGGGATGTAGGTGCTCTGACCGCCGTACATGCGGCGGCCGACGACGCGTTTCGCGAACTGCACCGGTATTCGTCGCTGGCCGGACTCGACGTAGACGATCGCCACGATCATCCCGATACCGACGAGACACACGACGATGCCCTTGAACATCCCCGCCTCGGCGAACATGGCACCGCCCTGGGCGGGCATGCGGGAGACGACGGAGGCGAAGATCAGGATCGACATGCCGTTGCCGATCCCGCGTTGGGTGATCAGCTCACCGAGCCACATGACGAGTGCGGTCCCGGCCACCCAGGTCATGACGATCAGGGCCGCCCGGTAGGCGTTGTAGTCGGGGATCATGTCCTTGCCCTCGAAGCCGGCCGAGCCGAGCAACCCCCGCTTGCCCTCGTGCAGCGCGATGACCAACCCGGACGACTGCACCAACGCGAGGCCGACGGTGACGTAGCGCGTCCACTGGGTGATCTTCTTCTGACCGGTCTGGCCCTCCTGCTGCCACTGCTCGAGCTTGGGGATGACCACGCCGAGCAACTGCATGATGATCGAGGCCGTGATGTACGGCATGATCCCGAGGAAGAAGATCGAGACGCTCGTGATCGCGCCACCGGAGAACAGGTCGAGAAATCCGACGACCCCGGAGTTCGTGGTCGCGTCCTGCAACGCCTTGATCTGGGCGAAGTCCACGTACGGCACCGGGATGTGCGTACCGAGCCGGTAGACCAACACCACGAAGATCGTGAAGAGGATCTTGTTGCGCAGGTCGGCCACCCGGAACATGTTCCGCAGTCGGGACAGCATGGGTGTGACGACCTCCTCGAACGACGACCGGACCCGGTCGGGTCAGGCTATCGGTTGGTGAGCGCGTTGCCCTTGGCGGGCGGACGACGGTCCCCCCACGGAGCGGGAACGATCTCCACGCTACCGCCCGCAGCCTCGATCGCTTGCTTCGCCGAGGCCGAGAAGGCGTGCGCCTTGACGGTGAGACCTACGGACAGCTCGCCGCGACCGAGCACCTTGACCAGCCCCCGCTTGGCCACCAGGCCCCGCTCACGCAAGGTGTCCGGCGACACCTCGGCGCCCGCTTCGAAGTCGGCGAGCGTGTCCAGGTTGACCACGTGGTACTCGACCCGGAACGGGTTGTTGAAGCCCTTGGCCTTCGGAATCCGCCGGTGCAGCGGCGTCTGACCACCCTCGAACCCGGGCTTGATCGTGTCGCGTGCGCCCTGGCCCTTGGTGCCGCGGCCGGCGGTCTTGCCGCCCTTGCCACCGATACCACGGGCGACGCGCTTCTTCTTCTGGCGCGATCCGGGCGCCGGCTTCAGGTCATGGATCTTCATCCGGAGATCTCCTCGACGGTCACGAGGTGGGGAACCTTCGCGATCATGCCGCGCACGATCGGGTTGTCCTCGTGATCACGACTGCTGCTGATACCGCGCAGCCCGAGGGCCCGGAGGGTCCCCCGCTGCTTCGGCTTGGTCCCGATCGACGATCGGACTTGGGTCACCTTCAACTTCATCACGCGACCTCGGTGATCTCGGTCTTCTTCGCGTTGCGCTCGCGGTAGGCGCGCAACATGCCCACGGTGCTGACTTCCTCGGCCGACTTGCCCCGCATCTTGGCGATGACGTCCGGGCGGCGCAGGCCCTGGAGTCCGGCGATCGTCGCCCGCGACACGTTGATGGCGTTCGACGAGCCGAGCGACTTCGCGAGCACGTCGTGCACGCCGGCGGCCTCGAGGATCGCGCGCGCCGCACCACCGGCGATGACCCCGGTACCCGGTGCAGCCGGCTTGAGCAACACACGCGCCGAGTCGTGACGACCGACGATCTCGTGAGTGATCGACGAACCGGCCAGCGCAACGGCGAAGGTGTTCTTCTTCGCCTCCTCCATGCCCTTCTGGATGGCGGCGGGCACTTCCTTGGCCTTGCCGTAGCCCAGACCGACGTTGCCGTTGCCGTCACCGACGACCACGAGCGCGGTGAAGGAGAACCGGCGACCACCCTTGACCACCTTGGCCACCCGGTTGATCGCGATCACGCGCTCTTCGAACTGAGAATCGTTCGCCATACCTAGAACTCCAAACCGGCGCTACGCGCGCCGTCGGCCACTGCCGCAACGCGGCCGTGGTACTTGAATCCGCCGCGGTCGAACACGACCGCGGTCACGCCGGCCGACTTCGCCCGATCGGCGGCGCGCTCACCCACGGCTCGAGCCGCCGCGACCGTCCCGGTACCGGAACCTCGAACGCTCGGCTCCATCGTGGAGGCACTGGCGATCGTGAGGCCCGAGACGTCGTCGATGACCTGGGCATAGATGTGCTTGTTCGAACGGAACACCGCCAGACGCGGCCGCACGGCGGTCCCGCGCACCTTCTTGCGGACGCGGAGGTGGCGGCGGCGCCGGCCCTTGGTGATGGTCTTCATCTCGTCCCTACTTCGCGGACTTCCCGGCCTTGCGCAGTACGCGCTCACCGGCGTATCGAATGCCCTTGCCCTTGTACGGCTCGGGCTTACGGATCTTGCGGATGTCGGCCGCGACCTGACCGACGAGTTGCTTGTCGATGCCGGACACGATGATCCGGTTCGGGGTCGGCACCTCGAAGGTCACACCCTCGGGCGCGTCGACCGGCACCGAGTGCGAGAAGCCGACCTGGAGTTCCACCTTCGAGGGGCCCTGGGCCTGGGCGCGATAGCCGACGCCGACGATCTCGAGTTCCTTCGAGAATCCCTCGGACACTCCGACCACCATGTTCGCGACCAGCGATCGGGTCATGCCGTGCAGCGCCCGGTGGCGCCGCTCGTCATCCGGGCGGGTGACCAGGAGCTGGTCTCCGTCCCGGTCGATGACGAGGTCCTCGGGCATCGTCCAGCTGAGCTGACCCTTGGGGCCCTTCACCGAGACGTTGGACCCGTCGATCGAGACGTCGACGCCCGAGGGGACGGGGATGGGGTTCTTACCGATCCGCGACATGACTCACCACACCTGACAGAGCACTTCGCCACCGACGTGACGCTTGCGCGCCTCACGGTCGGTGAGCAGGCCCTGGTTGGTCGAGAGCACTGCGATCCCCATGCCGCCGAGCACGCGCGGTACCCGGTTGGCCGACATGTAGACGCGCAGTCCGGGCTTGGACACCCGCTTGATCCCGGAGATGGTGCGCTTGCGCTCCGGGGTGTACTTCATCGTGATCGTGAGCTTGTTGCCCGGACGGTTCGGGTCATCCGCGACGGCGAAGCCTTCGATGTAGCCCTCGCGCACGAGAATCGCGGCGAGCGCTTCCTTCAACTTCGACGACGGCATCTCGGTGAAATCGTGCATCGCGATGTTCGCGTTGCGGATTCGCGTGAGCATGTCGGCGATGGGGTCAGTCATGGTCATCGGCGCAACCCCCTACCACGATGCCTTGGTGACGCCCGGCACTTCACCGGCATGGACGAGTTCACGCAGGCAGATCCGGCACAGGCCGAACTTGCGGTACACCGAACGCGGCCGGCCACACCGACGACAGCGCGTGTAGCCACGCACCTTGAACTTCGGCGTTCCTTGCTGCTTGTTGATCAGTGCCTTCTTAGCCATGCCTTACCCCTGAGCCTCACGGCGGAACGGGAACCCGAACGCACGTAGCAACGCGCGCCCTTCGTCGTCGGAACGGGCGGTGGTGCAGATGGTGATGTCCATCCCGCGCACCGTGTCGATCTTGTCGTAGTCGATCTCCGGGAAGATCAGTTGCTCGGTCACGCCGAACGTGTAGTTGCCGCGACCGTCGAACGACGCCGGGTTCAGACCCCGGAAGTCACGGATACGCGGGATCGCCACACTGACGAGCCGGTCGTAGAACTCCCACATGCGGTCACCGCGCAGGGTCACCTTGGCGCCGATCGCGTTGCCTTCGCGGAGCTTGAAGGTCGCGATCGACTTCTTCGCCCGGGTGATCGCCGGCTTCTGACCGGTGATCAGGGTGAGGTCGGCGACGGCGCCGTCGAGGAGCGACGACTGCTGCGTGGCCTGACCGACACCCATGTTGAGCACGATCTTCGAGAACGCCGGTACCTCCATGATGTTGCCGAGGCCGAGTTCGCTGCGCAGTTGCTCGCGCACCTCGGAGAAGTACCGGGTCTTGAGTCGAGGCGTGGTCGCGGTCGCCACTACAGATCCTTTCCGCACTTGCGACAGACCCGCACCTTGGTGTCGCCATCCATGCGATACCCGATCCGGGTGTGCTTGCCACACGACGTGCACACGATGGCGACGTTCGAGACATGCACCGGCATGTCCTTGTCGATGATGCCGCCCTGCATGGTCGCCTGGGTCGCGCGCTGGTGACGCTTCGCGACGTTCACGCCGTCGACGATCACGCGATCGCGATCCACGAGGACTCGCGTGACCTCGCCGATCTTGCCGACGTCCTTGCCGGCGATGACCTGGACGGTGTCGCCCTTCTTGATCTTCATCTAGAGCACCTCCGGTGCCAGCGACACGATCCGCATGAACTTCCGGTCCCGGAGTTCACGACCCACGGGCCCGAAGATGCGGGTGCCGCGCGGCTGCATCTGATCGTTGATCAGTACCGCCGCGTTCTCGTCGAAACGGATGTAGCTGCCATCCGGGCGACGCCGTTCCTTCTTGGTGCGGACGACGACGCACTTGACGACGTCACCCTTCTTCACGGCTGCACCCGGCGTCGCGTCCTTGACCGTGGCCACGAACACGTCGCCGATGCCGGCGTAGCGCCGGCGGGTACCGCCGAGCACCTTGATGCACAGCACCTCTCGGGCGCCCGAGTTGTCGGCCACCTTGAGGCGGCTCTCCTGCTGAATCACCGAGCACGCTCCAGCACTTCCACGACCCGCCACCGCTTCTGCCGTGACATCGGACGGGTCTCGGCGACGCGCACGCGGTCACCTTCACGCACGTCGTTGGTCTCGTCGTGCGCGTAGAGCTTCGTGGTCCGCTGCAGTGTCTTGCGGTACCGGCGGTGCTGCACGCGATCGATCACCGCAACCACGACGGTCTTGTCCATCTTGGTGGACACGACCAAGCCCTCGCGGACCTTGCGCCGGTTGCGTTCGCTCGCGGTCTCGGCCGGCGTCTCCATCGGCGAATCGGTCATGACTGCTCCCCTTCGGCGGCTTCGGCCGCCGCGATCTCGCGCTCGCGCAGCAGGGTGTTCAACCGAGCCACGTCCCGGCGCACCTCGCCGAGGCGCGCGGTGTTGTCGAGCTGTCCGGTGGCGAGCTGGAAGCGCAGGTTGAAGTGCTCCTCCTTCGCCTCGGCCAGCCGTTGGATCAGCTCACCGTCGTTCAGTTCCCGCAGGTCGTTCACAGATGTGGTCATGGTCATCAGGCCTCGTCGAGTCGCACGACAAAGCGTGTCTTGATCGGCAACTTGTGCATTGCGAGGCGCATCGCCTCACGGGCCAGCTCTTCCGGCACACCGGAGAGCTCGAACATCACGCGCCCCGGTTTGACCACGGCGACCCAGCTCTCGGGGTTGCCCTTGCCCGAACCCATGCGGGTCTCGGCCGGCTTCTGGGTGAGCGGCTTGTCCGGGAACACCGTGATCCAGACCTTCCCGCCACGCTTGATGTGTCGGGTCATCGCGATACGGGCGGCCTCGATCTGACGGTTGGTGATCCACCCCGGCTCGAGCGCCTGGATCCCGTAGTCACCGAAGGTGACCCTGGTGCCGCCCTTGGCGACACCGGACATGCGGCCGCGCTGCACCTTGCGGTGGCGGACCTTCCTGGGCATCAGCATGGTCGCACTCGCTCCCGTTGCGAAACGGACTGGTCTGTGGTGGTCGCTCGTCGCTCAGCCAACATCAGTCTTCGTCCCCGTGGAACTTGGGCGCCTCGTGGTGCTGGCGGGTCCGGCGCTCGATCTCTTCCTCTTCGGCGAGGAGGCGCTCGAGTTCCGGATCGGCTTCCTTCACCAGCGGGGCGGCCTCCGCGATCTCGGCGTCGCCCACGGCAGCCTCGTCGACCGGCACGGCTTCGTCGGTCGGGCGGCGACGACCGCCACCGGCACTGACGACCCGTCGACCCGTCGGACCCGCGGTCTCGCCGACGGCCATGGCCGCTTCCTTGGCGATCTTGTCCTCGGCCACCGTCTTGTAGGGCAGGATCTCGCCCTTGTAGATCCAGACCTTGACGCCGATGCGACCGAACGTGGTGCGCGCCTCGGCCAATCCGTAGTCGATGTCGGCCCGGAGGGTGTGCAGCGGCACGCGGCCCTCGCGGTACCACTCCTTGCGGCTCATCTCGGCGCCACCGAGGCGGCCACCACACTGCACCCGGATCCCGAGCGCCCCGGCCTTCATCGCGGTCTGCACCGCGCGCTTCATGGCCCGGCGGAAACTGACCCGACCGGTGAGCTGGTCGGCGACGCCCTGGGCGATCAACGTCGCGTCGAGCTCGGGCTGCTTGATCTCCTGGATGTTGAAGTGGATCTTCGGGTTGCCGGTGATCTTGAGCAGACCGGCGCGCAGGCGATCGGCTTCGGCGCCGCGACGGCCGATCACGATGCCCGGTCGGGCCGTGTAGACGTCGACACGCAGCCGGTCACGGGTGCGTTCGATCTCGACCCGGCTCACCATCGCGCGCAGCAGCTCGGTCCGGAGGTAGTCGCGGATCTTCCAGTCCTCGACCAGGAGATCCTTGTACTCCTCGTCTTCGGCGAACCACCGCGACTTCCAGTCGGTGGTCACGCCGAGGCGGAACCCGTACGGGTTGACCTTCTGGCCCATTACTGCTCTCCCTTCGACGAGTCGTCCGACTCGCCGGTGTCCGATTCGCCGGTGTCCGCATCAGCGTCCTCGGACACGGCTTCGGCATCCGTCTCGGTCGTCGCCTCGGTGGCGGCGTCCTCGCCGGCTTCGATCTCGGGCGACTCGGTCTCGGCCACCTCGGTGGTATCGGCCTCGACGACGTCCTCGTGGTCGTGGTCGTGATCGTGCGCCTCGGCCGCGGCCGTGCTCGCCGCGACGCGGCGTCCGCGGCTCAGGCGACGCCGACGCTCGGCCGCCGCGCCACTCCCCGACGCTTCCTCCCGCACCGCCCGAGCGCGCAGCTCGTCATCGGAGTAACGCTCCACCACGATCGTGATGTGGCTCGTCCGCTTGAGGATCCGGGTCCCCCGACCGCGCGCACGCGGGCGGAAGCGCTTGCCCGTCGGACCTTCGTCGGCCCAGGTCGCGGCGATGAACAGCTCGTCGCTCGGGATGTGGTCGTTGTGCTCGGCGTTGGCGACCGCGGAGTCGAGGAGCTTCGCGATCTCGGCCGACGCGCCGCGCTGGCTGAACCGCAGCAGCTCGCGGGCCTCGGTCACGTCCAGACCGCGGATCTGGTTGAGTACGAGGCGCACCTTGGTGGGCGACGCCTGGTTGTTGCGCAGGACGGCACGGGTCATGACTACCGCCGCCCTTGCTTCTCTTGGCCGGCGTGGTACCGGAACGTGCGGGTCGGCGCGAACTCGCCGAGCTTGTGACCCACCATCGCCTCGGTGCAGTACACCGGGACGTGCTTGCGGCCGTCGTGCACCGCGAAGGTGTGGCCGACGAACTCCGGCGTGATGGTGGAACGACGCGACCAGGTCTTGATGACCTTGCGGTCCCCGGCCTCGTTCATGCGCTCGACCTTCACCCGCAGGTGCTCATCGACGAACGGACCCTTTTTGAGGCTGCGAGGCATCGCGCCTACCTCCGGCTGCCGCGAGTGCGGCGACGACGAACGATCATCTGGTCAGAAGCCTTGCCCTTCTTGCGGGTGCGGCCTTCCGGCTTGCCCCACGGCGACACCGGGTGGCGTCCACCGGAGCTCTTGCCTTCTCCACCACCGAGCGGGTGGTCGACCGGGTTCATGGCGACACCACGAACGTGCGGACGCTTGCCCTTCCAGCGGTTCCGGCCGGCCTTCCCGATCGAGATCAGGGCCGACTCGGAGTTGCCGACCGCGCCGACGGTCGCCCGACAGTCGATCGGCACCCGGCGCATCTCGGTCGAGGGCAGTCGCACGGTCGCGTACAGACCCTCTTTGGCGACGAGTTGGATCGCCGCACCGGCGCCCCGGCCCATCTTGCCGCCGGCGCCCGGCTTCAACTCGACGTTGTGCACGACGGTACCGACGGGGATGTAACGCAACGGCAGTGCGTTGCCGGGACGGATCTCGGCGCCCTGCCCGCTCTGGAGCATGTCGCCGACCGCGACGCCCGACGGAGCGAGGATGTAGCGCTTCTCGCCGTCGCGGTAGTGCAGCAGCGCGATGCGTGCGTTGCGGTTCGGGTCGTACTCGATGGCGGCGACCTTGGCCGGCACGCCGTCCTTGTTACGCCGGAAGTCGATGACCCGGTACTGACGCTTGTGGCCACCACCGCGGTGGCGCGAGGTCATCCGGCCGTAGGAGTTGCGTCCACCGGTGCGCGGCTTGGGCTTGACCAGCGACTTCTCGGGCGTCGTCTTGGTGATCTCGGCGAAGTCCGAGGCCGACTGGAACCGACGTCCGGGTGAGGTGGGCTTGCGTTTGCGAATGGCCATCGTCAGCTCCCGAAGATCTCGATGGACTCGCCGGCCGCGAGCGAGACGATGGCCCGCTTCTGGTTGGACCGCTGACCCCAGGTTCCGGTGCGGCGGTTCCGCTTGCGCTTGCCGGCGCGGTTGAGTGTGTTGACGTTGATGACCTTCACGCCGAAGATCTCCTCGACGGCCTGCTTGATCTGGATCTTGTTCGCGCCGGGCGCGACCTCGAACGTGTAGATGTTCACGTCGAGCGCCGCGTAGGACTTCTCGGACACGATCGGACGGATGATCACGTCCCGGGGATTGGCCAGACCGCTCATGATTCCCGCTCCTCGTCGGTGGCGACGCCGTCGGTGAGCCGGCTCACGATCGCCTCGAGCGTCGGGGCCGAGAACACGAGCCAGTCGTTGACGAGCACGTCGTAGGGGTTGAGCTCCTCCGGCACGATGATCTGCACCCGCTCACCCAGGTTGCGGAACGACTTCCAGGCGGCTTCTTCGGTGCGGTCGAGCACGATGAGGACCCGCGGCGCCCGCTCGCCATCGGGCCGGAAGCCGAGCGCGCTCAATGCGGCGATGGCGTCCTTGGTCCGGGGCTGGCTGAAGTCCCAGGCATCGAGCACCATGACCCTGTCGCCGCGGGCCCGATCCGAGAGTGCGCTGATCAGGGCGAGGCGGACCATCTTCTTGGGCGTGCGCTGCTTGTACGAACGCGGCTTCGGGCCGTGCGCCACACCACCACCTCGCCACTGCGGGGCGCGGATCGAGCCCTGCCGGGCGCGGCCGGTGCCCTTTTGGCGCCAGGGCTTGGCCCCGCCGCCCTTGACCTCGGCGCGGGTCTTGGTGCTGTGGGTTCCCGCCCGGGCGGCGGCGAGCTGTGCGGTCACGACCTGGTGCAGGACGGCCAGGTTCGGCTCGATGCCGAACACGGCATCGGGAAGTTCCACCGAACCGGCATCTCCACCGGACTGGGTCTTCATCGTCACGGAACTCATCGGGTGCCCGCCTTCACCGCGTTGCGCACGAACACGAGCCCGCCGTTCGGACCCGGGACCGAACCCCGAACGAGGATCAGGTTGCGCTCGCCATCGCCTTCGACCACTTCGAGGTTCAGCGTGGTCGTCTTGACGTTTCCGGTCTGACCGGCCATCCGCATGCCCTTGAACACGCGAGCCGGGGTCGCGCACGCACCGATCGATCCGGGGGCGCGGTGCTTCTTGTGGTTACCGTGCGACGCGCCCTGACCTTTGAAGTTGTGGCGCTTCATGACCCCCGCGAAGCCCTTCCCCTTGGACACGCCGGTCACGTCGACCAGGTCGCCCTTGGTGAAGATGTCGGCGATGATCTCCTGGCCGACCGCGAAGTCGCCGAGATCGTCCACCCGCAGTTCGACGAGGTGCTTGGACGGGGCGACACCCGCCGTCGCGAGGTGTCCGAGTTCCGGCTTGGTCAGCCGACCCTCTTTGGTCTCGCCGAACGCGAGCTGGACGGCGGAATAGCCGTCGCGCTCGGGCGTCTTGAGCTGCACGACATGGCACGGACCGGCCTGGATGACGGTCACGGGGATCACCCGATTCTCCTCATCCCAGACCTGGGTCATGCCGAGCTTGCGCCCGAGGATTCCCTTGGAAGCCATCGTTTCGCCTTCTTCTGGTCGGTCGGCGGCTGCCGACCGGCACGCGAACGCTCCGTCGGGATGATTCCCGGCGGAGCGTTGGTTCGGTTGTGCCGTACGGTTCCTCAGCGCGTTGGCCGAGGCCTGCACGGACGTCGATTGAAAGAGCCGACTGATGTTAGTCAGATCGCCACGCCTCGGGCCATCTGGCCGAGCCGCTTCGACGTCCCTTGCCGCCAGGAGTCTTGGACCGGTCTTTCAGTCCGGAGACATTCGCCCGGGCGGCTCGGGATTTGTCAGACCCCTTGGATCTTGATCTCGATGTCGACTCCCGCCGGCAGATCGAGCCGCTGGAGGGATTCGACGGTCTTGCCCGCCGGCTCGACGATGTCGAGCAGACGCTTGTGGATCCGCATCTCGAAGTGCTCACGCGAATCCTTGTCGACGTGCGGGCCGCGCACGACGCAGTACCGGTGGATCTCGGTCGGCAGTGGCACCGGCCCCCGCACGCGGGCTCCGGTACGCACGACCGTCTCGACGATCTTCTTCGTCGACTGATCGATGATCTCGTGGTCGTAGGCCTTGAGCCGGATCCTGATCTTCTGCGCCATGTCGCGGTCGTCCGTCTCTACTTGACGATCTTGGTGACGCGACCGGCGCCGACGGTGCGGCCACCCTCACGGATGGCGAACCGGAGTCCGTCCTCCATGGCGATGGGCTTCTGGAGCTGCACCACCATCTCGGTGTTGTCGCCCGGCATGACCATCTCCGTGCCCTCGGGCAGGTTGATGGTGCCGGTGACGTCCGTCGTGCGGAAGTAGAACTGCGGGTGGTAGTTGGCGAAGAACGGCGTGTGCCGGCCGCCTTCTTCCTTGGTGAGGACGTAGACCTGCGCCTCGAAGTCGGTGTGCGGGGTGATCGATCCCGGCTTGGCGAGGACCTGGCCGCGCTCGACCTCTTCCTTCTTGGTACCACGCAGCAGCGCACCGATGTTGTCGCCGGCGCGACCCTCGTCGAGGATCTTGCGGAACATCTCGACACCCGTGCAGGTGGTCTTCTGGAGGTCGCGCAGACCGACGATCTCGATCTCGTCGCCGGTGTGGACCACACCCTGCTCGACCTTGCCGGTCACCACGGTGCCACGACCGGTGATGGTGAACACGTCCTCGATCGGCATGAGGAACGGCTTGTCCAGCTCACGGACCGGCTCGGGGATGAACGAGTCGACCTGGGCCATCAGTTCCTTGACGCCCGCGGCCGCGTCGGCGTCGCCCTCGAGCGCCTTGAGCGCCGAGACCCGCACGACGGGGGTGTCGTCACCCGGGAACTCGTACTCGTTGAGCAGCTCACGCACTTCGAGCTCGACGAGCTCGAGGAGTTCCTCGTCCTCGACCTGGTCGCACTTGTTGAGCGCCACCACGATCGACGGCACGCCGACCTGCTTGGCGAGCAGCACGTGCTCGCGCGTCTGGGGCATCGGACCGTCGGTCGCCGCCACCACGAGGATCGCACCGTCGACCTGGGCCGCACCGGTGATCATGTTCTTGATGTAGTCGGCGTGGCCGGGCATGTCGACGTGCGCGTAGTGGCGCTCGTCGGTCTCGTACTCGACGTGCGCGATGTTGATCGTGATACCGCGCTGGCGCTCTTCCGGCGCCTTGTCGATCTGGTCGAACGCCGTCGCTTCGACGTTCGGGTTGCCCTCGGCCAGCACCCGCGTTATCGCCGCGGTCAACGTCGTCTTCCCGTGGTCGATGTGACCCATGGTTCCGATGTTCAGGTGCGGCTTGTTCCGCTCGAACTTGGCCTTTGCCATCTTTTCTGTCTCCGTTCGTGGCGGGCGGATTCCCCGACCGCGCGTCGTTGCGCTGTGTTCTTCGAAGCTGAGGTGCGACTACTCGCCGCGAACTCGTTTGACGATCTCCTGCGCGATCGACTCCGGCACTTGCGCGTAGGAGTCGAAC
>CAZJBJ010000069.1:0-18302 GCA_964544295.1 uncultured Bifidobacteriaceae bacterium | reverse complement strand
GGCCGCGCGGCGTGTCGCGCGCACCGACGTTCCGGAGCGCCACGGCGAGAGGATCTTCGCGCACCTCGACGCCGTCGATCTGGGTGGCATAGATCTGGCGCAGTCCACCGTCTTTCACGAGGAGAGCGACTCCTGCGACCCAGAGGTCGGAGTCGGTGAACGTGGTGATCGTGCGGCCGCCGCGTTCGACGAACCCATGGAGCACACCGTCGACGGTCACGACGTACGCGCCGGCCGCCCGACTCGGTCGACCGGCAGAGTCCGGCCAGGGCAGCGCCGCACCGTAGGGCTGCGCCGGATCGGTGGCGGCCAGGACTCGCACCTCGGGGTCGGTCGCGGGGGACCGGTGGGCGCGCAGTCGGTCGACCGCGCCGGGGAGTGCGAACTGGGCGGCGCCGAGACCGGCGACGAAGTACCCGCGGCGCACCTGACCGCGTTCCTCCAACGCCCGGAGCACCGGGTAGACGGCGGCGTAGCCCCCGACGATGCCTTCGGCGCGGACTGCTTCTCGGGTGACGACGCCGTACCGCTCGAGCAGTTGGGTCGCGAGCGCGTGCAACCGGAGCGTGGGCTCCGTGTCCGGGCGAGCCGTGGCGACGAGCGACCAGCGACCCGCCCCGGCCGGGGGTCCGATCCGCCGGAGACTGCCGGGGCGCGGCCGACCTCCTGCTATTCCACGATGCTTGGACCGGCTGAGTTGGGCTCGGAGGGGGGCCAGGCTGTCGTTGGTCACCGCGCCGGCCCACACGAGATCCCAGAGCGCAGTCAGGACTTCGGCTTCCGGCTGGTTGCGGGCGGCACCGAGCAGGTCCGACCAGAAAGACGCGCCGTGCGTCGCAAGATGGTCGGCGATGGCGTCGTGGATCGGTCCGGTCGGTCGGTCGAGGGGTGCGGGCAGGACGAGGTGGGCGCGGTCACGGAACGCCAACGCGATGCGGCCGTCGCGCGGACCGATCGGTCCGGCCCCGACCCACACCAGATCGCCGCTGCTGAGGAGTTCGTCGAGCTGATCCGCTCGGTATCCCGTGACGCGTGACGGCAGGACGTCGAGCTCGAGGGTGGAGGCGGGCAGCGCGACGCCCTGGAGTTGGGCGATGACGTCGAGGAGGGCGTCGGCTCCGTGGCGGGGCGCATCGAGCCCGTGCCACGCCGGCAGGAATCGGGCGAGCACTTCGGGGTCAACCGGTTCGACCTCGTGGCGCAGCTTGGCCAGGCTGCGCCGCCGCAGGCGACGGAGGACGACGGTGTCACACCATTCTCGCTCGGTGCCGTCCGGTCGGAACTCGCCGCGCACGACGCGTTCGGTGCCCTCGAGCGCGCGCAGCTCGGGTTCGACCCGGTCGAGCGGTACGCCGAACCGTTGTGCGGCTTCGAGGCTCCGGAAGGGTCCGTGGGTACGAGCGAAACGCGCCAGGATCTCACGGAGGGGATCCGGGGTGGACTCGGTGAAGGCCATCGGCAGGCCCGGCGGGAGCGCGCAACCGAAAGCGTCGCGATAGCGCGCGGCGTCCTCGGCCGCGATCACCCGGGTCTCGCTGACGAGTTGCACCTCGATGGCGCGTCGATCCCGGTAGAGATCGTCCAGGAGTGCAGCTGCGTCGGTGCCGTCGGGGATGCGGGCCGTGAACTCCGCCGCGCTGAGGTCGCCGAGGTCGGTGAGCAGGTCGTGCGCATCGTCGGCGGTGCGCACCCGGTCACGTCGTTCGGGCGTGAGGCGTTGGAGTTCGAGTTCGAGTTCGGCCAGCGCATCCGCGTCGAGGAGTTCGCGGAGCTCCTCGGTCCCGAGCAGCTCTCGGAGGAGGTCCCGATCGAGGGCGAGCGCCGCGGCGCGCCGTTCCGCGAGGGGCGCGTCGCCTTCGTACATGAAGGTCGCGATCCACGCGTAGAGCAAGGACTGTGCGAAGGGCGACGCCTTCTGGGTGTCGACGGTGACCATCCGCACTCTGCGGGACCGCAGGTCGCGCAGGAGTTCGACGAGTGACGGGAGGTCGAAGACGTCCTGGAGGCACTCGCGTGTGGTCTCGAGAATGATCGGGAACGTCGGATGGTGCGCGGCGACCTCGAGGAGTCCGGCCGCCCGTTGGCGTTGCTGCCAGAGCGGCGTGCGTTCGCCCGGGCGACGACGGGGGAGCAGGAGGGCGCGCGCCGCGGCTTCCCGGAAACGGGCGGCGAACAACGAGGAGCCCGGGAGTGCATCGATCACGAGGTTCTCGACCCCGTCGGGATCGAGCGCGAGGTCCTCAATGGGGAAGCGCTCGACAGCATCGGGCAGCCGGAGCACGATGCCGTCGTCACTCCAGAGCACCTGCACGTCGGTCCCGAGTCGCTCGGTGAACGTGGCCCGCAGCGCCATGCCCCACGGTGCGTGGACCCGTGCTCCGAACGGGCTCAGGATGCAGACCCGCCAGTCGCCGAGTTCGTCGGGAAAGCGCTCGACGACGATGGTGCGATCGTCCGGGATCGCGCCCGTCGCCTCGGCCTGTTCGTCGAGGTACGCGACGAGGTTCGTCGCTGCGAGTTCGTCGAGTGCGGTGGTCTCGCGCAGGTGGGAAACGGCGTCGTCGGTGTCCTTGGTCCGCAGGTCGCGAGTGAAGGCGCCGATCGCGCGCCCCAACTCGATGGGTCGGCCGGGTTGGTCGCCGTGCCAGAACGGCATGCGTCCGGGCTCGCCCGGCGCGGGGAGCACGATCACCCGGTCGTGGGTGATCTGATCGATGCGCCACGTACTGGCGCCGAGAACGAACGTCTCGCCCGGGCGACTCTCGTACACCATCTCCTCGTCGAGTTCGCCGACCCGGGTGCCTTCGGGGAGGAACACGCCGAACAGGCCGCGGTCGGGGATCGTGCCGCCGTTGGTGATGGCGATGCGGCCGGCACCGTCCCGGGCGCGCACCGAGCCGGCCACGCGGTCCCACACGATGCGGGGGCGGAGACCGGCGAACTCGTCCGACGGGTAGCGGCCGGCGAGCAGGTCCAGGACTGCGGTGAACGCGTCGTCGCCGAGTTCGGAGAAGTTCGCGGTCCGGCGTACGAGCGCGGCGAGATCGTCGACCTGCCACTCGTCGACCGCGGTCATGGCCACGATGTGTTGCGCGAGGACGTCGAGCGGGTTGCGGATGATGTGGGTGGACTCGATCGAGCCCGACTGCATGCGATCGACGACGACGGCCACTTCGAGGAGATCGCCCCGGTACTTGGGGAAGATCTTGCCGGTGCTGGGCTCGCCGACCTGGTGACCGGCGCGGCCGATCCGCTGGAGCCCGCGGCTCACCGCACCCGGCGACTCGACCTGGATGACGAGATCGACGGTGCCCATGTCGATGCCGAGCTCGAGGCTGCTCGTGGCCACCAACGCCCGGAGCCGACCGGTCTTCAACTCGTCCTCGACGAGCAGGCGTTGCTCCCGTGCGAGGGATCCGTGGTGGGCCTTGACCAGCTCTTCTCCGGCGAGTTCGTTGAGCCGTGCCGCGAGCCGTTCGGCGAGGCGGCGCGCGTTGCAGAAGATCAGTGTCGTGTGATGGGCGCGGATGAGATCGAGGATGCGGGGATGGACGTGCGGCCAGATGCTGGCGCGGGTCTCACCGTCGAGCGGGCCAGTCGGCGGATCGTCCAAGCGGGTGCCGAGCGCGGCCATGTCCTCGATGGGGACGATGACCTCGAGGTCGAGGTCCTTGCGGGTGCCGGCGTCGACGACGGTGACCGGGCGGAGTCGACCGTCGGCGCACCCGCCGAGGAACCGCGCGATCTCGTCGAGCGGGCGCTGGGTTGCCGAGAGGCCGATGCGTTGCGGCGGGGTCCTGGTGATGGCTTCGAGCCGTTCGAGGGAGAGCGCGAGGTGCGCGCCCCGTTTCGTTCCGGCCACGGCGTGGATCTCGTCGACGATCACGTACCGAATGTCGCGCAAGGTCTCGCGGGCCCCGGAGGTGAGCATGAGGTAGAGCGACTCGGGCGTGGTGATGAGGATGTCCGGCGGGCGCCGCCGCAGTGCCGACCGTTCCTTGGCCGGCGTGTCGCCGGTGCGGATGCCGACGGTCGGCGTATGGAACGGAACGCCGAGCCGTTCGGCGGCGAGCGCGCTGCCGGTGAGCGGCGCGCGCAGGTTCTTCTCCACGTCGACCGCGAGCGCCTTGATGGGCGAGAGGTACAGCACTCGCGTGCGCTCGGCCTTCGGCGGCACCGGCTCGGTCGCCAACTGATCGATGGCCCAGAGGAAGGCCGCGAGCGTCTTCCCCGATCCGGTCGGGGCGAGGATCAGCGTGTGATCGCCCTCGGCGATGGCGGGCCAACCCTGGGCCTGCGCATCGGTGGGCGCGCCGAACGTGGTGGTGAACCATTCCCGCACCGCGGGCGAGAACCGCTCGATGATCTCCGCCACGGCTGCACCGTACCCCCGGGGTGGGACCGCCGGGCCGGGCGTTCAGACGGTGACGACCTCGGTGGCCTGGTGCATCACGTTCCAGACCTCGCCCGGCATCCGGATCTCGGGATGGGTGGAGAGCGTGCGGAGGGTGTCGAGGTCGTGGTCGACCTGTTTCGTCGCGGCGGCCATCCGATCGAACAATGTGAGGTCGGTCGGGATCGGGTCCGCGGGCTCCCAGTGCGCGCCCCAGACATCCCAGGGCTGCATCTCGACCTTGTTGAGGGCCGTGAGGTCGAGGCGGAGGTTGCCTGCGATCCAGAACGCACCGTGCTCCTCGATCGCGGAGAGCCCGTACCGGTCGGGATCGGCGATGCCGGTGCGCCACGCGGTCCACGCCGGACCGGCGACGACGAACTCGTCCGGCGTCAGGTCCAGCGGATTGCCGGCGAAGCCGATGGCGTGCGTCCAGGCATCGTCGAGTTGGGCGTCGACCATCACCCAGCGAGCCTCGGCCTCGGACCAGTACTCCGCGATCCAGTGGTCCTCGAAGTACCCCGGGCGGAAATACGCGCCGAACCCGCACCGCGCTCGGGCGGGAACCCCGTGGGCGCGCAGCAGCGCGACCGTCAGCGTGGCGAAGGTGCGACACCGGCCGGCCACGCGTCGGTCGGGTGTACGAGCTTCTTTGAGTGGTCGGGGGTCAATGGCGCACGCGTGGTCCAACAGTGTTGTCACTGGCCGGACGTTCACGGTCGCCGCTTGCTCGGGCGTGAGCTGGATGTCATAGAACGGTGACGCGATGAGGTCGTAGATCACGAGCCCTTGGACGGCTCGCACCACGTCGACGATCGCAGGCTTCCCGGCCGTGTCGAGCGCGAGATCGAACCGGTGGTCCCCGAGTCCGGTGAAGGGTCCAGGCGTCGAGAACCACTCGCGCGTGGCGGCCGGGAGTGCGTCAGCCACGCCGCGTCCGCTCGGCGATCCTCGTCCGAGCCCACTCGACGTCCGGGCGTTGGCGGCGGGCGGATGCCGCGAACTCGGCGGGCACGTCGACCGTCAGTCGCACCAGCGCGCCGCCGAGACTCTTGCCGAGGTTGTCGCTCCGGAGTGAGCGAGGCCCGCCGCCGCCGAGCGCACCGCGCAGGACGAAGTTCAGCGCCCGGACGTTCGGGGCCTCGTAGCGGGTCACCTCGCCGAGCACCATCACGCCGAAGTGGGCCTTGACCCGTTCGGCAGTGACTTCCTGCACGATGAGGTCGTACCCGGCGTCGTCGTACGCGAACAGCGCGATGTCCGAGGTGTCGCCCTTGTCGCCGGCGCGGTACCCGCAGAACTCCCGGAGCTGCATCCTCATGCCCAAACCCTCATTTCGGCGCGCGCTCTGCACGCCCTGGCGTGCAGCTTGTGTACGAGAACGGGCATCAGACTTCCTCGAGGGTGACGGTGACGCCGGGGTCGACGAGGGACCTGTCGACGAGGGTCGGCCAGATCCCCAGGAGCTCGGTGGGGGCACCGCCGCCGCGCCCGATGCCGGTCATCCCCGCGGGTGGTGCACCGAGCGCGAGCGGGACGAGTTCCCGGCCCACGCCGGCGGCCGTCTTCTGGTCGGCGCACCGCCAGGCGACCCGGGCGACGACCTCGGGGGGCTCCGCGTCGGTCGCGGGAACGGTGTCGCCGCCGAGCGCGTTGACCCCCCACAGTTCGACCTCCCACTCGTCGACGACCAGACCAGCCAGCTCGACCCGCTGCATGAAGATCGCAGTCAGCGCCTCCGCCTTCTCGCGTGCGTCGGGCCACGAGAACGCGATGCGGGTCTCACCCGACCAACCGGCGGGGTACGCGAGCAGCGCCTTGTACGAGTCGGTGGCGGGTTTCCCTCGGACGTCGCGGACCTCGACCCGATCGTCGCCGAGGTCGGTGAACCGGGCGGAGGTGAAGTCGGCGACGACGTCGGGCGCGAGGTACGCGGCCGGATCGTGCACCTCGTAGAGGAGCTGGTGCCGGACGGTGTCGAGATCGACGCGGCCCCCGGATTCCGGTGGCTTGGTGATGACCGCGGTGCCGTCGGCGCGGACCTCGGCGATCGGGTAGGGCAGCTTCCACGGTTCCGGAACAGTCCACCATTCGCCGCTGAAGTTGCCGCCCGCCACCTGGCCCGAGCATTCGAGCAGGTGGCCGACGAGGATGCCGGCCGCGAGCCGGTCCCAGTCGTCGCGGGCCCAGCCGAACTCGTGGATCAACGGTCCGAGGAACAGTGCGGCGTCGGCCACCCGGCCGGTGATCACGATGTCGGCGCCCTGGTCGAGCGCCTCAGCGATCGGGAACGCACCGAGGTACGCCGAGAAGAAGAGGGCGTCGCCACCCATGGTCTCGAAGGCCGCGCCGGTCTCGACGTTGGCGAGACCGGCCGCCGTGGCGGTGCGCACCTCGGGGAGCCGCGTCATCAGGTCGTCGCCGAGCACCGTCGCGATCTTCAGCCCGGACACGCCCATCTGCTTGGCCGTCTCGACGGCTGCGTGGGCGGCGGCGCGAGGGTTGATGCCGCCCGCGTTGGTGATGACCTTGGTGCGACCGTCGAGGATGGCGGGCATGGCCGCGCCGAGGTAGCGAGGCAGGTCGCGGGTGTAGCCGAGGGATTCGTCCCGGGCGCGGTCCTTCTGCAGGATCGCCAGCGTGAGTTCCGCGAGGGCTTCGAGGCAGAGGTAGTCGATCCCGGCGTCGAGGAGGCCCTGCACGGCGCGGGGCGTGTCCCCGTAGAAGCCCTGACCGCCGCCGAGGCGGACGGACCGGTCGGGCCCGGCCGACTCAGGCATGGACGGGGGCGGTCCGACCGGCCCAGGGCATCGCGGCCTCGAGCTGCGCGCCGATGCCGAGGAGCAGATCCTCCCGGCCGGGGGCCGCGATCAGGTGCACGCCGATCGGGAGACCCGACGCGCTCTCGCCGAGTGGGAGCGAGATCGCCGGCTGGCCGGTCTGGTTGGTGACGGGGGTGAAGGGCGTGAACGTCCCGCCGCGTCCGAAACCGACGAACGGTTCGTCGGGCGTCTGGAGCACGCCGAGCTCGGGGGGCAGTTCGCCCAGCGTCGGCGTGAGGAGCAGGTCGTAGCCGTCGGCCCACCACTGCACGAACCGGCGACTGAACGCGCCCATGGCGAGCATGGCGTCCATGAGTTCGCCGCCGTTGGTGTTCCGGCCGCTCTCGGCCAGGATCCAGGTGAGCGGTTCGATGTCACCCTCGATGACCGCTCGCCCGATCTTGCGTTCGATCGCCATCACGTTCGACGTGGCCATCGCCGACCAGATCGGCAGGAACGCGGTCATGCGCTCGGACTCGTCGAACGCGGCCGGATGGGACACGTCGACGATGTGGCCCATGGCTTCGAGTTGCCGGCCGATCGTCTCGGTGACGGCGACCGACTCGGCATCCGCCTGGTCGCTCGTTCCGGGCATCGTCGTCATGATGCCGACGCGCAACGGCGCCGCGATGGGGGTGGTGAGCGCGTCGACGTACGACTGATCGGGAGGGAAGGGGGAGATGGGATCGCCGACCGCCGGTCCGGCCACGGCGTCGAGCAACGCCGCCGCGTCCCGAACCGATCGAGTGACGGCGAACTGCACGGAGAGCGGCCGACCGATCTCGTCGCTCCCAGGTCCCACCGACGTGCGGCCGCGTGAGGTCTTCAAACCGACCAGTCCGCAGCAGGCCGCCGGAATGCGGATCGATCCGCCCCCGTCCGACGCGTGGGCGAACGGAACGAGACCCGCGGCCACGGCCGCGGCCGAACCGCCGCTCGAGCCGCCGGGGGTCCGATCCAGGTCCCACGGATTGTGGGTGGGGCCGTAGGCCAACGGCTCGGTCGTCGGCATGATGCCGAGTTCGGGACTGCTGGTGCGCCCGACGATGACGAGGCCCGCCGCCTGGAACCTCGCAGCCAGATTGCTGGTGATCGGTGACCGCCAGTCCTCCTGCTTGAGTACCGGGACGCCGTCGTACGCGGGCTCGCCGGCGAGCGTGCACGACAGATCCTTGAGCGCGAAGGGGACGCCGGTGAACGGACCGTCGGGGAGCGGGCCGGCAGCCTCGGCGCGGGCCGCGTCGAACCGTGTGGTCGTGAAGGCGTGAACCTGCGGATCGATCGCCTCGATACGGGCGATCGCCGCCTCGACGAGTTCGGCCGGGGTGACCGCTCCCGTGCGGACCAGCTCGGCCTGGGCAGTGGCGTCGAGATGGGCGAGTGCGTCTCCCATGGGTGTGCTCCTTCAGCTGGCGAAGACGGGTGGGCGCCGGTCGGCCCAGGGCATCGTGGACTCGAGTTGGGCCGCGACGCCGAGCAAGAGGTCTTCCCGGTGGGCGGCGGCGACGAGCTGCACGCCGATCGGCAGCCCCGACTGGCTCATGCCCGTCGGCAGGGAGATCGCCGGCTGGCCGGACACGTTGAACCCGGCGGCGAAGATCGCGTAGGGCGTCTGCAGGATGGTGCTCATGGCCGGGTCGCCGTCGACGGGGTTCAACGTCCCCAGCATCGGCGGCAGGTCGGCGACCGTCGGCGTGAGCAGGAGGTCGTACCCGGAGTGCCACCACTCGAGCATGCGTCGGGTCCAGGCGTGCGCGGTGTGGATGGTCTGGAGGTACTGCAGGGCGGACACCTCGCGGCCGGCCTCCGCGAGCGCCCAGGTGCCCGGCTCGACGTCCGATGCGGTGACCGGGCGACCGGCCATGGCTTCCAGCTCGGTGACCAGGCCGAG
The DNA here is from genome assembly GCA_964544295.1 of uncultured Bifidobacteriaceae bacterium. Taxonomy (GTDB): domain Bacteria; phylum Actinomycetota; class Acidimicrobiia; order IMCC26256; family JAENVU01; genus JAENVU01. The sequence goes on along the minus strand of CAZJBJ010000069.1, from coordinate 9,196 downwards.
ACCGTGGGCGGCGACGACGCTCAGGAACGCGGTGATGAGTTCGGCGTCGTCCAGGGCGGCGGGCGCCGCGACTTCCACGGTGTGGCCGAGCGACTCGAGGGCGCGGGCGGTGGCTTCGGTGGCGGCGACGACCTCCGGATCGACCTCGCAGAGCCCACCCGGCGCCGTGGTGCGCAGTCCGATGCGGAGGGGCGCGACGTCGGCGCCCACGTCGGTCAGGAACGGTCGCGCCGGTGGCGGGGCGGAGTAGGGGTCCCCGGGCATCGGCCCGGCGACGGCGTCGAGGATGGCCGCCGAATCGCGCACTGTGCGGGTGACGACGTGGCGGGCGACGAGGCCGTGCCACACCTCGCCGTCGTGGGGACCGACCGAGACGCGACCGCGCGACGGCTTCAACCCGACCAGGCCGCATTCACTCGACGGGACCCGGATCGACCCGCCGCCGTCGCCGGCGTGACCGACGGGGACCATGCCGCTCGCGACCGCGGCCGCCGAACCGCCGCTCGAGCCGCCGGTGCTGCGCTCGGTGTCCCACGGGTTCCGGGACGCGCCGTAGGCGTGCGGTTCGGTCGTCACCTGGAGTCCGAACTCGGGGGTGTTCGTCTTGCCGATGATCACGAAGCCGGCCTGCTCCAGCTTGTCGAACAGGTACGAGTTGAGGGTCGCGGTGTAGCCGATGGACTTGAGCAGTGTGTTGCCCAGGTGGAGTGGCGCACCCGCGAGTTCTCCGTCCAGGTCCTTGACCACGATCGGAACACCGGCGAACGGACCGGTGAGTGGAGTGCCGGCCTGGGCCCGGGCGCGGTCGTACAGCGGATGGATGACCGCGTTGAGCTGCGGGTTGACCTGCTCGACGCGAGCGATCGCCGCGTCGACGAGCTCGGTCGCGGTGGCATCGCCGCTCGCGACGAGCGCGGCCTGGGCGGTCGCATCGAGCGCCGCGAGGTCGGGGGAATCGGTCACGAAGTCTCCGGGGGGTCGGTCACGCGAACGCGTGGACGGTCGGGCGGCGGTCGGTCCATGGTGCTGCAGCTTCGAGCTGGGCGGCCACCTGGAGCAGGAGGTCCTCACGGCCGAAGTTCGCCATGAGCTGGATGCCGACCGGCAGACCGTCGGCGGTCGTGTGCATCGGCAGGCTGATGGCGGGTTGGCCGGACACGTTGGCCTGGGTGGTGAACGGGACGAACGCGCCGGCGCGGATGAACCCGTCGAGCGGTCGCTCTCGGGTGGACGGGAAGCTGCCGTGCGCGAGCGGTGGTTCGGCGAGCGTCGGGGTGAGGACCAGGTCGAGGCCGTCGTCGTCGCCGGACGGGTCCGACCGCCAGAGCTGGCCCGCCGATCGGGCGAGGTCGAGCGCTTCCGAGACGGTCGCGATGAACTGCGGTCCGGTCACGCCGCGGCCGATCTCGGCGAGCTTCCAGGTCAGCGGTTCGATGTCGTCCTCGGTGAGGGGGCGCCCGAGGCGCGTCGCCCACGCGTCGACTGACGCCGCGCAGTCAGCTGCCCAGACCGAGCTGAACCGGAACACCGCGTCCGGGTCGGTCCATTCGACCGGGCACGCGGGCTCGATCCGATGACCGAGCCCCTCGAGCAGTGTGGCCGTGGTCTCGACCGCCTGCACGCAGTCCGGATGGAGGTTGCCGCGGTCCTGCGGGTTGTCGGCGAGCACACCGATGCGAAGTGGCCCGGGATCCCGACCGACCACGGTGGCGTACGCCGCCGACGGCGGTGCGGGCCGGGTCGGTGCGCCGCGTTGGGGTGTCGAGAGCACGTCGAGGATCGCCGCCGTGTCGCGGACAGTGCGCGTGACCACGCCTTCGGCGACGAGGAAGTTCGCGATCTCGTTCGCCGAACCGCCCATCGGGACCCGACCGCGCGTCGGTTTCAACCCGACGAGCCCGCAGCACGAGGCGGGAATGCGGATCGATCCGCCACCGTCGTTCGCATGCGCGACCGGCACCATCCCACTGGCGACGGCTGCGGCCGAGCCCCCACTCGAACCGCCCGGCGTGAACCCCGGCCGCCACGGGTTGTGGGTTGCGCCGTAGGTTTCGGGCTCGGTGGTGGGAAGGAGGCCGATCTCGGGCGTGTTGGTCCGGCCGAGCCAGACGAAGCCGGCATCGAGGAACCGTTGGGCGAGGAGATCGGTGCGCGACGCGCGGTAGTCGGCCGTCTTCAGGCACTGCATGCCGTCGTAGATCGACTCGCCGGCCACCTCGCAGCCGAGGTCCTTGAACAGGATCGGCACGCCGCGGAACGGCCCGTCGGGCAGGGGACCCTGCGCCTCGGCGCGCGCCGCATCGAAGCGGTCGCGGATGACGGCGTTCAGTTTGGGATTGACGGCTTCGATGCGGGCGATCGCGGCGTCGACGACTTCGAGAGGCGTGGCATCGCCGGCGCGGATCAGGTCGGCGGTCGCGACGGCGTCGAGGGTCGGATCGATCATCCGGGCACGCTAGGTCACGCGACGGCCGGGGCGCTCGGTCCCGGAGTACGACTCACCAACCCCGCAGATCCACGTTCCAGACGTCGAGGACGTGCTCGCCGTCGGTGAGGTGCATGCGCTCGTGGTAGGCGACGGTCGGGTCGACGTGGGCCGGCCACACCCGGATGCGGTCACCCACGCGCACCGATCCGTCCGGCCGGAACGTGAGGTGCTCGTCCGAGACGATGAGCACCTTGGCGTCCTCGACCGTCGGGTTGCCATGGTCCATCCCGAGCGCCTTGAGCCCGCAGTCGGCCACGGCGTACTTCGGTGACACGCTGATCACCGTCGCCTCGACCCACAGGGCGGGCCGGAACGCCGGGATGAACGCGGCGAAGGTCGAGTCCATCAGCGCATACGACCCGGCCTGGATCTCGGTGGCGGTGGTGTTCAGGTCGTAGGTGCCGGTCGCGCCGGCCGAGATGATCTCGCCGCCGACCTGGTCGGCCGCGTCGCGCAGCAGGGCCATCGCCGTGTCGGTCGCGTCGGCCCGCTCGGTGCGGTCCTCGTACAGATACACATGACCCTCGTAGCCCATGACGCCCCGCACGGTGAGGCCGCGGCCGCGTGCAGCTTCGGCGAGAGGTCCGGCGACGGCCGGATCGCAGCCGCAGCGGGGGAGACCCACGTTGACGTCGATCAGGACTTCGCGGATGCCCGCGTCCGCAGCCGCCGCGATGGTCTCGTGCGAATCCACCGCGACCGTGACGCGGCCGTCGCACCGCGCCAGCGCGGCCAGGCGATCCGGGTCGAGGGACTCGTTGGCGAGGAGGAGGTCGTGGCCCAGGCCCGCGGCGGCGAGCCCGAGGACCTCCCGAGGGGTCGCCGCGGTGAACCCGAGGTGGCCGACGGCGGCCTGACGGGCGGCCAGCGCGGTGGTCTTGTGCGCCTTGACGTGGGGCCGGCACCGCTCGCCGGGGAGCGCGGCGGCCATGGTGGTGAGATTCCGGTCGAGGATCGCGGCGTCGACCACCAGGGCGGGAGTGGCGAGATCGGTGACCTTCACTGCCTGATCACCGCGGCCTCCGGGGCTCGAGCGCGACTGGGGTCACCATCTGCGCGAGCATGGCACGCAACGAGAGGGAGTTCGAGTGGCCGAACCAACGCGCGAACCGGGCTGGTACCCCGACCCATGGGGAACCGAGCACGAGCGATACTTCGACGGTTCGGCGTGGGCGCGCCAGACGCGGCCGCTCGGGAGTTCCGACGAACCCGCCATGGCGGCTCCTCCGGTCGTGACCGGGCCCGTCGACGGCACCCCGATCTCATCGGTCTCGCCCTCTGCCTCGCCGACCCCTGTGTCGGCGCCGCCGGACGAGGCAGCGGTGCCGCGGGACGACGGTGCGACCGCGGCGCCCGGGTGGCATCCGGATCCGTGGGGCATCGCCAGTCTGCGCTGGTGGGACGGCACGAGTTGGACCGGTCACGTCAGTGGACCGCCGGTGATCGCGGCACCGGTGACGATCGACGTCGACGTCGCCGCGCAACGTTCGCTCGCCCGTTGGCTGCAACCGCTGCTGATCGTCGCCGGCGTCGTGCAGGCGGCCGGGATGTTCTCGAGCGCGGTCCAGGCGAAGTGGTTCGTCGCCCACTGGGACGAACTGACCCAGCCCGGTGGTGCGGCCAACCTCGATGCTCCGAACGGCGGACCCCTCGCCGGCCTCGTGTTCCCCGTGGGGATCGCGGTCGGCGTGTTGTTCCTGATGTGGTTCTACCGGGCCGCGCGCACCGGCTGGGCGTCGGGGTTGCCGGCCCGCCGGAGTCCGTTGCTGGCCACGTTCTCGTTCATCATCCCCATCGTCAACTTCTGGTGGCCCTACCAGTCGGCGATGGACATGATCCCGGCCGACGACCCGACGCGCGGACTCGTCCAGCGGTGGTGGATCCTGTGGCTCACCGCCACCTTGTGCGGGTTGCTGATCTTCCCCGCCCAGGCGATCTACGACTCCACCGCCGCCCGGATCGTCGCGACCATCGGGGCCGTCGCCGTCATCCTCGCCTCGCTCGCCGCGTTCGCCATGGTCGGATCCATCACCCGGATCCACGAGGCGCGCCTACACGCGGCGCGCGACGCAGCCTGAGTCACCAGAGGCGCGACTCGCGGCGACGGGTCAGGTGCCGGTCCATTTCGGCGGCCGTTTCTCGGCAAAGGCGATCGCACCTTCGATCGAGTCCTTCGACCGGAAGACCTCCAGCGCCAGTTCGTTGCTCCGGGTCCACGCGTCGGCTTCGCTGAGTTCGCCGGCCTCCCGGACCATGCGCAGCGAGTTCTTGATCGCGAGGGGCCCGTTCTCCGCGATCCGTGCCGCGAGTTCGAGTGCCGCGTCCATCACGGCGTCGGCCGGGACCACGCGGTTCACGAGCCCGAGTTGGTTGGCGCGGGCGGCGTCGATGGGATCGCCGGTGACCGCGAGTTCGGTCGCCAACGCGCGCGGGATCCGCTTCGGCAGCCGGATGAGACCTCCGGCCGCGGCGAACAGCCCGCGTTTGACCTCGGGGATTCCGAACGTGGCGTGGTCGGCGGCCACGACCAGATCGCACGAGAGCACGATCTCGAATCCGCCGGCGAGCGCCGGACCGTTGACGGCGGCGATGAGTGGCTTCGGGAAGTCCCGGGTGACGATGCCACCGAACCCACCCCGTTTGGTGGCCATCTCGGCACCCTGACCCGTGGCGACCAGTTTCAGGTCGGCCCCGGCACTGAAGGTCGGGCCGTTGCCGGTGATGACCACCGCCTGAATGTCGGGATCGGCTTCGAACTCGTCGAGTGCTGCCTCCACGCCGTTGGCCAGCTCCCCGTTGACCGCGTTCCGGGCCTCGGGTCGGTTGAGCCGGATGATTCCCACCCGGCCGGTGCGCTCGACTTCGACCGCTGCCATTCAGCCACCTCCTGGCTCGACCGGTGACGCTACCTCGACGGGAGCCGACGGGAGCTCGAGCGCGTCGGCGAAGCGGGGGTTCCGCAGTTTCATGACCACCAGCGCGACCAGCATGAGTCCGGCCGCGATCAGCGTCGTCTCGCGCAGCCCGATCTCGTCGGCCACCGCGCCCTGGATCACCGCACCGAGTGGGTACAGCGATCCGAGGACGACCGCGAGGAGGCTGACCACGCGACCGCGGATCTCGGCCGGCGCGCGGATCTGGGCGATGCTCATGAAGCTCGAGAGTGCTCCGAAGTAGATGAGGCCGACGAAGAACAACGCGACCGCCGCCGACCACAGGTTCGGCATCACCGCGTAGATCCCGAGGATGGGTGGCAGGCCCCAGAGGGCGGTCAGCATGACCCGCCGGCTCCCGAATCGCTCGGCCAGGTTCGACAGGCTGAGCGCCATGATCACCGCGCCGACACCCTGAGCCGTGATCAACAAGCCGGTGCCACCCTTCCCCGCGTGCAACACGATCAGACTCATGGCGGGAACGAGCGCGATGAACGGAGCGGCCAGGAACGTGTTGATGAACATGTAGATCATCACGACCCGCAGACCCGGATCGCGCCGGACGTACGACACGCCCTGGCCGATCGCGGCGCGGATCGTCTGGCCGGCCTTCGGCAGAGGCGGTGGCAGGGTCAGCATCATCACCGCCACGATCACCGCGAGGAAGCTGGCCGCGTTGATCCCGAACGCCCACGCGTATCCGCCGACGCCGATGACGACCGCGGCGAGCGCGGGACCGAGGACGCGCCCGAGGTTCCATTGCGCGCTCGACAGTGCAACCGCGCCGACGAGATCCTCCGGCGGCACGAGGTCGGGGAGTAACGACTGGTAGGTCGGGAATCCGATTGCCTGCGCACATCCGCTCGCGAAGACGATGAGGGTGACGAGCCCGGGGCTCGGCGAGCCGGTTGCGGCGAGGATGGTGAGCAAAGTGGCGAGTGCCGTCTGGACCGCGGTCGTCGTGATGAGCAGAGTCTTGCGGGGCAGGCGGTCGGCCAGCGCCCCGCCGACCGGACCGAGGAAGGCTCCGGGCAGGAACCCCGCCGCCGCGACCAGCCCTGTCCATCCCGAACGGTTGGTTTCGGTCGTCACGTAGATCCCGATGCCCACCGTCTCCATCCATGTGCCGATGTTGGAGACGAACGCGCCGAACCAGAAGGCGGCGAAGACTCGATGGCGGAAGGGAGCGAACGGGGAAGGCATCGGGCGCGGAACCGTAGCCTCACGGCACTCCGGTACGGTTGCCGACATGGCCCGTGCCCCCCGACCCGACGGTCGGATCGTCGAAGTGGCCAACCTGCCGACCCGGTTCGAGGCCGAACTGGCCATCAGCTTCCTCGAGACCGCTGATATTCAAGCGATGGGCAAGTTCGGGGACGCGGCGGGTGCCGGTCCGCACATCGCCCTGGTCGACGGCTTCCGGGTGTGCGTGTTCGAGGAGGATCTCGACGCCGCCCGGGACGTGCTCGCGGCGATGGCCGAAGGTGACGGCGAGGACGCGGCCGACGCGTGAAGCGTCAGCCGTCGTAGTCGGCGGAGCGGGGCACGAAGATCGGCATCACGACGAGTTCGCCGCGTGCCGGTCCGGACCAGTCCCACGTGTCGAGTTGCGCCTGACTGCGCCGACCGGTCGACCCTCGCATCAGTTCGAACGCGCCGACCCGCAACGTCGACGTCGGCTCGCCGTCGCCGTAGGTCCGGCTCCACAGATCCGTCTCGATGCGGATCGCGCCTCGATCGGTGGGTGCGTTGAACTCGCCGATGCGGTCGCCGAGCCACGCGCTGCCGATGTGGACCGCGGTGGAGTCGCGGGCGCCGGACCGACCCAGCGCGTCCCGGATGTCGTGTTCGTGGGTGCACGCGTCGAGGACGGCCTGTCCGGCCATGACGCCGAAGTCCGGGATCATCGGTTCGACGGTCACCGCGTTCTCGGCCCACTCGTCGAGCATGGTGTCGACCGGGGTGGTCCGGCGGGCGTCGACCTGGGCCTGGGTCCACGCGTCGGTCGCCACGCCGTCCAACCGACCCGCGAGCACGTCGGCGGTCACGCCGACCATGTGCGCGAGCACGTCGTGGACGCGCCACTCCGGCGTGGCCGGAGCGATCGCCTCGAGCTGTTCCGGCGACGCGGCGCGGATCAGATCCGTCACGCGGGCTCGGAGATCGCGGTACGCGATCGTGAGATCGGGGAGCGTCGCGTCGTCGGTCATGGGGTGTCCTCTCGAATACGGCGGGCGGCCGCGCCGGCCTGGGCGCGAACTTCGGCCTCGTCGGGGATCTGGCGGTGGCGCATCAGGATGACACCGTCGACGACCGTCGTGTCGACGACTGCACCCGAACCCGAATACACGAGGGCGTCGACCAGCGGGGCCGGCGCCATCTCGACGCTGGTGTGATCGACGAGGAGGAAGTCGGCCGGGGCGCCGACCGCCAGGGGCGTCCCACCGAGCACCGGCGCGGTAGCTCCCGTCGCGACGGCCCACGCCTCAGGGGCCGGCAGTACGGCTGCGTCCACTTCGGTGTGCTTCTGCAGCAGCGTCAAGAGCTTGAGTTCGGCGAGCAGATCCAACGAGTTGTTCGACGCGGCGCCGTCGGTGCCGAGCCCGATCGGAACGCCGGCCCGACGGGCTCGCGCGTACGGGAAGGCGCGGCCGACGGCCAGCTTCATGTTCGACGCCGGGTTGGTGACGATCGTCGTGCCGCGCTCGCCGATGAGCGCAAGTTCGTCGTCGTCGAGCCAGTTGCCGTGCGCGAGCACGGTGCGCTCGGTGAGGAGTCCGAGCCGGTCCAGGTACACCGCCGGCCGGCATCCGTGTGCGGCCACGCAGTCGGTCACGTCCCCCTCGGTCTCGGACAGGTGGATCTGCACCGGCGTGTCGCGGGCGGCGGAGAGATCGGCCACGAGTCGCAGGGTGGCATCGTCCACCGTGTAGATCGCGTGCGGCCCGAGACTCGGCGTCACCCGCGCCCCGAACGATCGCAGCCGATCGAGTCCTTCGGGCGCGGCCTCGGGCCGGGCCTCGTCCGGGGCACCGGGGAAGTTGAGGAACACCTGGCTGACCGTGGCCCGCATGCCGCTGTCCTGGACGGCCCGGGCGACATCGAACTGGAACCAGTACATGTCCCAGAAATGGGTGGTGCCGGAGCGGATCATCTCGAGGCAGGCGAGCCGGGTGCCCCAATAGACGTCGTCGGCCGTGATGCGGGCCTCGGCGGGCCAGATGCGGGTCTCGAGCCACTCCATCAGCGGGAGGTCGTCGCCGAACCCACGGAGCAGCGTCATCGCCGCGTGGCCATGACCGTTGATCAATCCGGGCGTGAGTGCGAGTCCATCCGCGTCGAGCACGTCGTCGCCCGGTTGGGGTTCGACGGTGGTGCCGAGTTCGGTGATGACGCCGCCGACCGCGCGCAGGCCGACGGTCTCGTCGTTGAAGGCGGCGTTGGTGACGGTGAGGGTCATGGCCGCCCGGCACGCGCCAACGCCGGGATCAACGCGTCGAGATCGTCGACGAGCCGAGCGCGGTTCGCAGCGACGCCGGCGTCGAACTCGGCGATCGTGAGGTCCGCCGCGCCGAGACCGTTCGCGAGATTGTCGACCACGCAGATCGCGGCGTAGGCCACGCCCGCCTCGGCCGCCATGATGCACTCGGACGCGACCGTCATGCCGACGAGATCGGCCACCCGGGTCAGGGCGCGGACCTCGGCCGGAGTCTCGAATCGGGGACCGCTCGTCTGCGCGTAGACCCCGCCGTCGTGGATCGGCGTCGGCGTCGTG
>CAZJBJ010000068.1:0-18432 GCA_964544295.1 uncultured Bifidobacteriaceae bacterium | reverse complement strand
ACGGTCAACCTGCTCACCGAGTTCGGCAAGGGCCCCGCCGGCCAGGCCCACCCGTCGGTTCCCAACTGGCAGGACCTCCCGGGTACCGGGGGTTAGGGAGCCAATCCCGCGACTTCGACGGGGATGCCGTTGACGGCGGCGTTGTTGGACAGAGGGTCGAAGAAGTCGGGCGGGGCCAGCAGGTTGTTGTTCACGCCGGCGTGTTCGCGGGCGACGGCCATGCGCGTGTCGGCCTTGTCGTGTCCCCACCCGTGCGGCATCGACACCACGCCCGGCATCATCTCGTCGCTGACCTCGGCGGTGATCTCGACGGTGCCGGCTTCGGAACTGACGCGGGCGAGTCCGCCGTCGACGACCCCGGTGCGGGCCGCGTCGTCGGGATGGATCAGCAGTGTGCACCGGTCCTTCCCTTTCACGAGGACCTTCACGTTGTGCATCCACGAGTTGTTGGAGCGCAGGTGCCGACGGGAGGTGAGCAGCAGGCCGTCGGCGGCGCGGCCGAGCCGGTCGCGCAGGCGCGGCACGTCGGCGAGGACCAGGTCGGGGGCGAGATCGATGCGACCGTTCGGCGTCTCGAGGATCTCCCGGACCCGCGGCACCATCGGTCCCAGGTCGATGCCGTGCTCGGCCGCCCGGAACGAGTCCAGCGTGAGCCCGTCGGGCACCTCGCCGTAGCGGTCACCCCAGGGCCCGGAGCGGATCTGGAGGTCGAGGAGTCGGATGGGGCCGGCGCCGGCGGACTCGCGCAGGGCGACCGCCGGGTCCACCCCCTTCACCTCGGCCAACGCCGCGAAGAACCCGTCGTCGAACGCGGCAACGTCGATGTCGGCGTCGCGGATGCCGGCGCACATCGCACCGAGGCGGGTGAGGATCTCCCACTCGGCGGGTCGGTCGCCGGCGTCGAACACGGCGTCGGTGAAGCGCGCCGCGCTGCGGACCTGCCACATCGTGATGAGGTCGTCGAAGTGCGGCTGCTCGAGCGCCGAGAGGCCGGGCAGGAGCACGTGCGCGTGGCGGGTCGTCTCGTTCAGCGCGTTGTCGATGCTGATCATGCAGTCGAGCTGTTCCAGCGCGGCGTCGAGTCGACCGGCCCCGGGAGCGCTGATGACCGGGTTGCCGGCGATCGTGATCAACGCCTTGATCTGGCCGGGTCCCGGCGTGTCGATCTCCTCCGGCAGGCACGACACCGGCACCTGGCCGAGCACCTCGGGAATGCCCCGGACCCGCGACTTCCACTTGCCGATCTGCACGCCCTCGGCGAGTTCCGGGTTGGGGAGCGAGTTGACCCCCCACGCGATGGGCTTGCCGAACATGATCCCGCCGGGCGTGTCGAAGTGACCGGTGAGGATGTTCACCACGTCGACGAGCCACGAGGTCAACGTGCCGAACTCCTGGTTGCACGTACCGATCCGCCCGTACAACGCGGCGCGTGGCGACGCCGCGTACTCGTGGGTGATGCGGCGGATCGTCTCGGCGGGTACCCGCGTCGCCGCGGCGACGGCCTCGGGTGTGAACTCGGCCGCCGCGGCGCGCACCGCGTCGACGCCGTCGATCAGGTCGGCGACGTCACCGAGGCGCACGAGGTCGTCGGCGAAGAGCACGTTCACCATCGCCATGAGGAAGGCTGCGTCCGTGCCGGGCACGATCGGCACCCACTCGTCGGCGCGCTCCGCGGTGCCGGTGCGGCGAGGGTCGATGACGACCACCTTGCCGCCTCGCTCGCGGATGGCGTCGAGTTCGCCGAGGATGTCGGCGCAGGCGAGCAGGCTGCCCTGGGACGCCTGCGGGTTGCCGCCCATGATGATCCAGTAGTCGGTGCGGGGAACGTCCGGGGTCGGGATCGACCACATCCCGCCGTAGAGGAGCGCGCTGGTGAGGTTCTTGGGCCACTGGTCGACGGTGCCGGCGGAGTAGACGACGGGGAGCGCGGCGAGGCCGATGAAGAGTCCGACGTAGCGACCGAGCGAGAAGTTGTGGGCGGTCGGGTTGCCGATGTAGCAGCTGACCGCCTCCTTGCCATGGCGGTCGAGCACCCCGGCGATCAGTTCGTCACAGCGGGCGAAGGCGGTGTCCCAGTCGACCTCGGCCCACGTGTCGCCGGTGCGGATCATCGGCACCCGGATCCGATCCGGATCGTGATGCAGCGCACCGAGCGCGGTGCCCTTCGGGCAGAGGTAGCCCTTGGACCAGACGTCGTCCCGATCGCCGCGGATGCGCGTGACCTGCCCATCGGTGACCTGGACCTCGAGTCCGCACATGGACTCGCACAGCGGGCACGTGCGGTAGTGGGTGGTGGTGCTCATCGGGTACAAGCCTCCGGAATGGTGTCGACGCCCAGGGTGGCGACCTGACAGTAGGTCTCGGTGCTGACGAGCCAGCGCCCGTCGACGCGTACCGCCCGGCCGGGCAGCGCGTCGAGGACGACGTTGCCGTCGAGCAGGATCGAGAACGTCACGTCGACGGCGTCGGGTGTGGCGCGGCCGAACGCATCGATCCGGACCGCGGTCCGGTCCGCCAGCGGACCGACCGCTTGTTTGCGCGCGATGAACGATTCCCGCAGCGCCGCCGCGTTCTCGAGGGTCGCCAATTGCGCGTCCGGGTCCGGATTCGGTGCGAAGAGGTTGGTGAACGCGGCGGTGACCGCGTCGGCGACCGCCGGGGTGGCACTCGCATCCGCGGGTCGGGTCGACGCGGTGGTGCGGGGGCGGATCGGCGCGGCACGATCGGCCGCCGTCGTGCGACAGCGGAGCGTCGCCTCCACGGCACTGTGATCGGCGGGGAACACGAGACCGTCGGCGCGGGTCGGCCCCCCGGCGGCCGCGAAGACTCCCGTCGGTCGCCCGATCCGGCACCGCCGTATCGGTCGGACGAACACGTAGTCGATCCGCTCCGTCTGCCGGCTCTGCGGGTTCGTGAGGTCGGTCAGCGCGTCGTCGATCCGACCGCTCGTGCACTCGGCGCCGGTCGCGGGATCGCACGCGGCGTTGCCGGCGGCTTCGTGGGTGTCGACGAGTCCGGCGTCGGTCAGGGCGCCGATGGTCGGCTCCGTGGGGGTGGCGTTGAGGTCACCGGTCACGATCGTGATCGTGCGCGCCGACGGCGGGTCCTCGCGCAGGGTCTCGACGATCTGTCGAGCCTGGCACGTGTTGATCGAGTCCGCGGCACTGCACGGCCGCGGGCAGGTTGCCGAGTCACACGGTCGGTCGTCGCTGCCGCTCGCGAGGTGCGTGGCGATCACCGTGACCGGTCCGGCGGCGGAGCCGAGCGAGATCCGGTACGCGGTGCGCAACGGCCCGGCGAGGCGGAGCCGTTCACTGGCTCCGACCCGGAGCGTCGTGAGGAACAGCTCGCGATCCTGGCTCGGGTCTCCGTCGTAGACCATCCGGTACCTGCAGGTGCCGGGCAGGTGCGTGCGCACGGCGCGCGCGGTGGTGCTGTTCGCCTCCTCGATCGCGACGATCTCGGGGCAGCGGGCGCGTTCGAGTTGGCGCACGAACAGGGCCACCCGTCCCGGGAGGTCACAGCGGTCGGAATCGGCCGGGCACGCCGTACCGTGCAGCAGGTTCTGATTCACGATCCGGATCGACGCGGTGGCCGCGCGGTCGGCCGGGTCGTCGCCGGCGCAGGCGGACACCACGAGGAGAAGCACGAGCACGAGCAGGAATGCCAGTACCGGTCCCGCGACCCGCGTCCCCCGACGTCGCATCCCGGTCACCGTACTCGCCGCCTCCGCCGTCCGGTCCAGGACCGTAGAGTGGCCCGATGACCTCGATCACCTATCTCGACGCGGAGCACGGCGCCCGCACGGCCACCGGCACGATCACCGGCGATCGGGTGCTGCTCGACCCGGCCGCGCTCCCGACCCTCACCGGCTGGACGCTGAAGCCCGAAGGCCTCTGCCAGGGCGATGTGTGCGTGCCGGTGCGCGACCCCGAACTCACCGTCGACGACGCCGTCGACGTGGCGCGCTTCGCCGCCGCCCTGGGACGACCGATCGTGATCGACGCCGAGCACGCCGTCGTGGCGGTTGGTGAGGCGTCGGCCGCTCGACGCGGACCGATCGAGGCCGGGGTCGCGCCCGACTTCACGTTGCCGCAGCTCGCGGGCGGTTCGTTCACGTTCTCGTCGTTGGGACGCACCAAGAAGTTGTTGCTCGCCTGGTCGTCCTGGTGAGGTTGTCGCTACGACCTGCCGGTCTGGCAGCGTCTCAGTGAAGAACTCGGTCCCGAAGGCCTGACCATCGTCGGGGTGTCCTTCGACGACTCGGTGGCCGCCGCGCAGGAGTGGGTCGATGCCGCGGACCCGACGCCGACGTTCCCGATGCTGCTCGACCGCGAGCTCCTGCTCGGCGAGTTGTACGGGATCTACAACGTGCCGACGGTGATCTGGATCGACGAAGCGGATCGGATCGCCCGGCCACCGGTGATCGCGCCCGGCGACGACATGTTCCGCGACTTCACGAACATCGACTCGTCGGTCCACCACGAGCAGCTCCGCACGTGGGTACGGACGGACACCGTTCCGCCGCCCACCGGGAAGGAGCAGATCATGCTCCCGACCGACGACGAGCAGCTGGCGCGACTCGAACGGCGCGTCGGCGCGTACCTGCATCGCAACGGCGAGGACGCCGCGGCCGAAGCGCACTTCGGTCGGGCGACCGAACTCGCACCGATGGACTGGACGATCCGGCGGGGCACGCTGCCGCTGCGCGGTGACGACCCGTTCGGTGAGAAGTTCTTCGCGTTCATGGGGGAGTGGGCCGAAGCCGGCCAGCCGGGCTACGGCTCGGCCGATCCCGACGCGCCGAGCTGAGCCGAGGCCGCCCGTGCCCCGTCTCGTCCTCGTCCGCCACGCCCAGCCGGACGGCGCCTGGGGTCACGCGCCCGACCCCGGACTCGACGACATCGGCCGCACGCAGGCCGCAACCGTCGCCGCGGCGCTGACCGACCTCGGGCCGGTGCCGATCGTCGTGTCGCCGCTGCGTCGGACGCGCGAGACCGCGGCCCCGCTCGCGGCGCAGTGGGGGATCGAACCCGTCGTCGAACCCGGCGTCGGGGAGTTGGCGGCACCGGTGGATCCCGTCCCGGATCACGCCACGTGGTTGCGCACCCTGATGGAAGGGCGGGGAGCCGACGCGCCGGAGATCATCGGACCGTTCCGGGACCGGGTGCTTCGGGCGATTCGGTCGATCCCGACGGATTCGGTCGTCGTGACCCACTTCCTCGCCATCAACGCGATCGTCGGCGCGGCCGAGGACGACGACCGCGTCGTCCTCTTCGCCCCGGCGCACTGCTCCCGCACCATCGTCGACGTCACCGGCGACGGGCTCGAGGTGATGGCGCGCGGCGTACGAGGTGACGGGACCGCGCGCCTCTGACCGCAGTCCGTCATCGTTCGTGAGCGCAGTGCTACGGTCCGCGGCGCAGTTGATCGACGACCAGGAGGGACGCAGGCATGCTCGGTGCCGCACTCGACATCTTTTCCAAAGAGGGATTCGCATTCCTGTCGCGCTGGGGGCACGTGGTCGTCGGCATCACGTGGATCGGCTTGCTCTACTACTTCAACTTCGTGCAGGTCCCGGCCTTCGGCGAGATGGAAGCCGCCGCCCGCAACAACGCGATCGACAAGCTCGCGAGCCGGGCGCTGTGGTGGTTCCGCTGGGCCGCGGCGGCCACCTTCGCCACCGGGATCCTGATCCTCGGGTTCCAGGAGCAGCTCAACGACATGAGCTACTTCAAGACCGGCGCGGGCATTGCGATCGCCACCGGCATGCTCTTCGGTATCACCATGTTCCTCAACGTCTGGGGCGTCATCTGGCGGGCGCAGAAAGTCGTCATCGCCAACGCCCGCAACGTGCAGGCCGGCGGTGAGGCCAACCCCGCGGCTGCCGATCTCGGCCGCAAGGCCCTCCTGGCCTCCCGGCAGAACACGATCTTCTCCCTGCCGTTGCTGATCTTCATGGTCGGGACCAGTCACTTCCCCTACGACGCCCTGGACCTCACCGGCGGCAAGCGCGGGCTCTACTGGGCGATCACCCTCGTGGTCTTCGCCTGCTTCGAGCTCAACGCGCTGGGCATCATCGGTGGCTTCAAGCCGGGCGGCACCAACGTCGTCTACGACACCCACAAGAACACGATCATCACCGGGCTGTTGTACTCGGTGTTCATGCTGGTGGTCTTCGCTCTGGTCTTCGCCGTCTGAACCGACGGCGGCGGCGTCAGACGCCGATGAGCGTGGCGACATCCTGACGGTGGTGGGACGCGGTGCCGTAGAGCAGCGCGTCCGACTCGAGACGGCGGACGTACAGGTGCACGTCGGATTCCCACGTGTAGCCGATGCCCCCGTGCACCTGGATGGCCTCCCTGGCGATCCGGGCCACGGCGTCACCGGCCGCGGCCTTCGCCATCGCGGTGGCGAGCGCCCGTCGGTCGTCGTTCTCCGCGATCGTCAACGCGGCGAAGTAGCTCAGTGATCGGGCGCGTTCGAGCAGGATCAGCATGTCGGCGAACTTGTGCTTCATCGATTGGAACGAGCCGATGGGCACGCCGAACTGTTCGCGCTGCTTGACGTAGTCGAGCGAGATGTCGAAGACCTGTTGGGCCGCACCCACGGCGTCGAGGGCCAGGCCGACGGTGGCGAGCTGGCCGGCGCGGCGGATCGCCGCGGCGCTCGCCGGACCGGGCGTGCTCAACAGCCGATCCTCGTCGACGGCTACGCGGTCGAACGTGAAGGTGGCCAGGATCCGGCTCGGGTCGGCGGCGTCGAGGGTTTCGATGCGGGCCGCGCCGACCGGAACGACGAAGGCACCGACGCCGTCGTCGTCGACGGTGCCGATCTCGCGGGCCACCACCACGATCTCGCCGCCGGGCGCCGGTTCGACCACGAAGTGCTTGGTGCCGGAGAGCTCCCACCCGGTTGCGGTCGGGGTGGCGTCGACCGAGGTGGCCGCCGGGTCGATCGCCCCTGACGCCTCGGCGATGGCCACCGTGCCCCACGTCGACCCGTCGGCCACCGGGGTGAGCCAGCGAGCGACGGCCGCGGTCGACCCGAGCTCGGTGACCATCGGCACGAACTGACTCAGTGTGGCCAGGAGTGGGCCCGGCGCGAGCGCGCGCCCGAGTTCCTCGCTGACCAGGGCGCATTCGACCGGGCCGAAGCCGAGCCCACCGGCCGACTCGGGCACGGTCAGCGCCGGCCAACCGAGTTCGATCATCTGCCCGTCGAGCCGGGTCGGTGTGATCGTCCCGCCTCCGATGCGCGTCTCGACGATCTCGCGCACCAGGGTGATCGGGCACTCGGCGGCCAGGACGGAACGGACGCTGGCGCGCAACTCCTCGTGGTCGGCGTCGAAATCCAACTCCATGGGCGCGGGACCCTATCGCTCGGACGAGCCGGGGTCGGGCAGTGCCACGAGGTTCCGGAGTGCGGTCCGATCGAGCTTGTCGCCGGCGGTGAGCGGGAGGTCCTCGACCACGTGCAGCGCCTCGGGGAGCTTGTACCGGGCCAGCCGGTCGGCCCCGATGGCCCGCAGCGATTCGAGGGTCGGCGGACGGTCGGAGTCACGGGGCACGATCACGGCCACGCCGACCTCGCCCATCACGGGATCCGGGCGCGCCACGATGGCGACGCCCCGGATCGCGGGATGGTCGGTCAGGACGGCCTCGACCTCCACGGGGTACACGTTGTAGCCACCGCGGACGTACATCTCCTTGCTCCGCCCGACCAGTCGGAGCCGCCCGGCGTCGTCCAGCCAACCGAGGTCGCCGGTGCGCACGTGGCCCGACGCGGTGAACGCCGCGCGGGTGGCCTCCGGATCGTTCCAGTAACGCGCCATCACCGCCGGCGAGCGCAGGCAGACCTGGCCGACGTCGCCGCGCGCCACCGGGCGGTCGTCGTCGTCGAGCAGGACGAGGTCGACGGCCGGGTGGGGTCGACCGACGCTCACGATCGCATCCTCGGGTGGATCGTCGAACGCGGTGCCGAGCCCGATGCCCGCCTCGGTGCACGAATAGCGGGTGGCGAGTGCCGCGCCGAATCGCGTCCGGGCCTCGACCGCCGTCGCCGGTGTGATCGGTCCGCCGCCGACGATGATCGCCTGCACGCTCGCGAGGTCGAACCGGTCGAACTCGGGATCGGCGAGCATCAGCGCGAGTTGGGTCGGGACGCCGGCGACGGCCGTCATGCGTTCACGGGCCAGGAGTTCCAGTGCGGCCCGCGCCCGCCAGCGCCGCATCATGAACGTCGTCCCGCCCCGCATGAGGTTGCCGGGCAGCTTGGTCATGAAGCCGAGGTGGGCGAAGGAGGTTCCGGTCATCGAACGGGCGCCACCGCCCCAGCGGTCACCGACGTCGGTGGTGGTGATGAACTCGAGCTGACGGTTCGTGTACAGCGCGCCCTTCGGGAGCCCGGTGGTGCCCGAGGTGAAGACGATCGCCACCGCGCGGTCCGGGTCGGGACTCAGGCTCGGGATCGTGTCGCCGGCGAGTGAGGTGAGGATGCTGTCCGGCGCGCCCGCCGACTCGGCGATCTCCACCGCCAGCCCCGGATCCGCCGGTTCGAGTCCGGGCGTGCAGAGCACGAGCCGCGGCGCGGCGATCGCGAGGATGGCGTCGCGTTCGGCGCTCGCGAGACGATCGTTGACCCCGGCCGTGATCGCGCCCACCTTCGCGGCGGCGAGGTACGCGATCAGGTACTCGGGGCCGGGCGGGAGCACGAGCGCGACGACATCACCGGGCGCGACTCCTCGTCGCACCAGTCCCGCGGCGACGCGATCGGACTTCCGGTCGACGTCGACGTAGCTCAGCGCCCAGCCGTCCGGCGTCACGTAGGCGGTAGCATCCCCGAACCGGCGGGCCGCTTCGGAAGCGATACGGGGGAGCATGGTCAGAGAATCCCACAACTCGCGGGCGTCGTCGCGACGATCGACGGCGCGAGCCGCGACGGGAACTCCGGCCCGGGATCGAGCGCTGCGGGCTCAGGGTCGCAAGACGATGCAGCGGCTCTCGGACGCCGGCCTGCGGGTCTTCGCCCGGCGCGGCTATCACGAAACCCGCGTCGACGACATCGTGCGGGCCGCCCGCACGTCGCACGGCACCTTCTATCTCTACTTCGCGAACAAGGAGGACCTGCTGCGGTCGCTCGCGGTCGAGTGCGCGCAGGCGATCGACGACGTCGCGGGTCGGGTGCCGTCGGTGAGTCCGGACGCCGCGGGTGAAGCCGCACTGGACGAGTTCCTGGGCGCGTTTCTCGGCGTGTACGCCCACTACGGCGTGGTGATCCGTGCGTGGATGGAGCGGCAGGTCGCCGACCGCAAGGTGGACAAGCTCGGAGTCGACGCGTTCACCCACATCGCCCGCGCGCTCGGTCGGGAGTTGGATGCCGCCGGCGCGCCGAGCGACCCGGCCACGGTCGCGGCGCTGATGGCCATGCTCGAACGCACGAGTTACGCGATGACGTCACGCGATCTCGGGATCGACGCCGACGCGGCACGAGCGACGCTGGCCCGGGTGATCCATCGCGGGTTCTTCCTGGGGACTCCGTGAACGCGGCGACGCCCGCGGAGCACCGAAGCGGGCGCACGCGGTTCGAGTCGCTGGACGGGCTGCGCGCCATCGCGGTCGTGGCCGTGTTCCTCTTTCACGGCGGGTTCTCGTCGTCGTGGCTCGGTGACCTCTTCTCCCGCGTGCTCGTCCATCTCGACACCGGGGTGCAGGTGTTCTTCGTGCTGTCGGGCTTTCTCATCTACCGTCCGTTCGCCGTCGCCCACCTCACGGCCGGACCGCGCCCGGGGCTGGGGAGTTACGCCGCCCGGCGGGCCGCGCGCATCTTCCCGGCGTACTGGGTCGCCCTCGGCATCCTGCTCGCGCTCGGGTGGATCTCGATGCACGGCAGCCCGGTGGCGTACTTCACGCTGACGCAGCTGTACCTGAGCCCCGCCAACGTCTTCTCCGGGATCGCGGTGGCGTGGTCGCTCTCCGTCGAAGTCAGCTTCTACGTCCTCGTCCCGGTCTGGTCGTGGCTCGTGGTCCGCCTCGGTCGGCGGTCGCCGGTGGGGGCCGAACTGACCGGGACGTTGGTCCTCGGCGCCGTGGGGGTCGCGGCGATCTGGTGGGCCAACGTCCACTCGCTCCCGGACTGGGCGCGGGTGTTGCCGACGTCGTTGGCCACGTTGGGCGCCGGCATGACCCTCGCGGTGGTCAGTGCCTGGGGCGAGCGGGACGATCGGGTCGCGGCGGTGTGTCGTCGCCTCGGATCACCGGCGTGGGCATGGTGGCTCGCCGCCGGCGCGGTCTTCTCGTTCCAGTGCTTCGTCTACTACGGCTACCTGATCGCCGACGGCGTCCAGATCGCTCGCGACCAACTCTTGCGCGTCCCGGTCGCGACCTTCCTCGTCGTCCCCGGCGTCTTCGGGGCCGGCGGCGGGATTCGCCGCATGCTGGCGTCGCGGGCGTTCGTGTACGTCGGTGTCGTGAGTTACGGGATCTACCTCTGGCACACGCCGATCCTCGAGCAGGTCACCGACGTCGACGCCATACCGCCCAACTTCCGTGTGTGGGTGGCGTTCGCGGCGACGCTCGCCGTCGCGTCGATCAGCTGGCGGTATCTCGAGCAGCCGATCATCCGGGCCGTGCACCGGGCCCGCCGCGCGGGCGCGCGGGTCGCCTAATCGGTCCCCAGCAGGAGGGTGGCGGTGGTCGAGAACCAACCGCCGGTGCCGTTGACGCAGGCGATCTTCGCGTCCGGCACCTGACGGTCCCCACACTCGCCCCGGAGCTGCTTGACCGCCTCCACCATCAGGAACATGCCGCGCATTCCCGGATGGCAGGCCGAGAGTCCGCCGCCGTCGGTGTTGGTCGGCAGTGCGCCGCCGACCCGGAGCCGGCCGTCCTCGACGAACGCGCCGCCTTCACCGACGTCACAGAACCCGAGCCCCTCCAGGGTCATGAGCACCATCGACGTGAACGCGTCGTAGATCTGGCACGTGTCGACGTCCGCCGGGGTGATGCCGGCCCGCTCGAACGCGAGGCGACCGGACCGGACCGCGGGCGACCGGGTGAAGTCCTCCCACTCGCTCATCGTGGTGTGACTGGTCGTCTCGCCCGAGCCGAGCACGAACACCGGCTGCCGGGCGAGGTCCCGTGCCCGCTCCTCGGTGGTCAGCACGATCGCGCCGCCGCCGTCGGACCGGATGCAGCAGTGCAGTTTGGTCAGCGGGTCCGCGATCATCGGCGAGTTCTGCACGTCGTCGATGGTGATCGGGTCCCGATAGTACGCGTCCGGGTTCAGGCCGGCGTTGAAGCGCGTCGAGACCGCGATCTCGGCCAGTTGCTCGATCGTGGTGCCGAACTCGTACATGTGGCGGCGCGTCGCCATCGCGTACTTCGCGATCAACGCGTGGCCGTAGGGGGCGTCGAACTGGACCGGACCGCGAGCGCCGAAGTTGAGGTTGGCCGTCCGCCGGCCGGCTTTCAGGTCGGCCCGGGTGGTGGAGCCGTAGACGAGCACGACGACCTCGGCGTGGCCGGCCTGGATCGCTTCGACCGCGTGTTCGGCCATCACGACCCACGCCGCGCCACCGACTCCGGTGCCGTCGATCCAGGTGGGACGCAGCCCGAGGTACTCGGCCATCTCGACCGGCGCCATCAGCCCCATGCCGGTGGACGCGAACCCGTCGATGTCGTCCTTGGTGAGTCCGGCATCCGCGATGGCCCGCGCCGCAGCCTGGTAGTGCAACTCGAACGCGGACTTGGTGTCGACCCGCCCGCAGTCCGACAGCGCCGCGCCGACGATCGCGACCCGGGGACTCCCTGACGCCGCCATCACTTCCGCCGCTGCGCGTCGATGCCCGGGTTCATCGTCTTGAAGTGGTACCGCCCGAGGATGCGGCCGATGTCGGCGGGATCCCATTGGGTGGGGTTGCCCCCCTGGTCGGTGGCGAAGAACTCCTCACCCATCTCCCACGGTTGGTAGACGCACAGCGAGTTGCCGACCATCCGCAGGACCTGACCGGTGAGCGGCTTCGACTCGTCGGACGCGAGGAACACCACGGCCGGGGCCGAGTTCCCCGGGTTCATCGGGGTGAACTCGGTGTACTCGTCGGGGTGTTTCATCTCGATGTCCGGCATCGCCTGGCCGACCATGCGCGTGAACCCGCCGGGGCCGATGCAGTTGGCCCGCACGCCGTAGCGGCCGAGTTCGAGGCCGGCGATGATCGTCATCGCCGCGATGCCCGCCTTCGCCGCGCCGTAGTTGATCTGGCTGGCCTGACCCTGCAGGCCGGCGGACGACACCGTGTTGATGATCGACGCGCTCGGCTGACGCCCTTCCTTCGATTCGTTGCGCCAGTACGCGGACGCGTGCGCCATCGTGTTGAACGTGCCGTACAGGTGCACCTTCACGACGGCGTCGAAATCCTCCGGCGTCATCGAGAACATCATCTTGTCGCGCAGGATCCCGGCGTTGTTCACGAGGACGTCGAGTCGTCCGAACGTGTCGATCGCGGTCTGGATGATGGCGCCGGCACCGTCGTGGTCCGCGACCGAGTCGTGGTTCGCGACGGCCTCGCCGCCGCGGGCGGTGATGACCTCGACGACCTGGTCGGCGACCCGTTGGTCCGCACCCGATCCGTCGACCGCTCCGCCGAGGTCGTTGACCACGACCCGGGCACCGTGCGCGGCGAGCATCAGCGCCTCGCCGCGGCCCACGCCGTTCCCCGCCCCGGTGACGACCGCGACCTTGCCGTCCAACATGCCCACTTGCGGTCCCTTCCCCCGGGGAGAAAACTGACGTCGGTGTCACGCTAGCGCGGGAAATTCCCGGCCCGCCAAGGGGGATCAGAGCTTCGATGTCGACGCACGCGAGCATCATCGGCCGACCGACCGGTGCCTGGAAGGTGACGGTCGAGCGCGGGCCGGTGTCACAGTTCGCGGCGGCGGTCGGTGACCCGAACCCGATCTATCGCGACCGGCGCGCCGCGCGCGACGCCGGGTTCGACGACCTCCCGGCTCCGCCCACCTTCACGTTCGCGGCCGGCTTCTGGGGGGCGTTCACCGAGGACCAGCCGGAGGACCCGACCGGCGGAGTGAATCCGATGCACGCGGTGATGGGCGAGTTGCACGCGCAGGGTGCACTCGTGCTGCACGGCGAGCAGGAGTTCACCTATCACCGCCCGGTGGTCGTCGGCGACGTCCTGAACGGCGCGGGCGCGGTCGTCGACGTCTACGAGAAGGACACCGACGCCGCCACGATGACCTTCATCGTGATCAAGACCGAGTGGACCGATGCCGGCACCGGCGCGCCGGTCGTGACCGAACAGTTCAACCTGATCGCACGACTCCGCAAGTAGCGGCGCCCGTCCTCAGGTCGAGGTGATCCAGAGCACGAACAGCATCGCCAGCACGCACGCGAGCAGCCCGGGGGTCGTCTCCCACCAGGCGTCGTCGCGACGCTGACGGCGACGAGCCGTCCCGAGCCCGAAACCCAGTTCCGCGTACTGGTCGTCGAAGCTGCGCCGATCGAGCAGCACGGTGTCGGTCGCCGGCGAACCGCTCAGGTCGATCACCGGGAGATCGAGCCCGTCGGGCTCACCGAATCCGGACACCGTGTGCATCGTCACCACGCTAGCGACCGATCAGTCGAAGACGCCGTCGGCGGCCAGGGCGGCTTGCTCGTCCGGGTCGAGGCCGAGGAGTTCGCCGAGCACCCAGTCCTGGTCCTGGCCGAGGGTGGGCCCGGATCGGTCGTACCCGCCCTCGGCGTCGGACAGGCGGAATCCGTTGCGTTCGTACCGGCCCGGGCCCATGAACGGGTGGGTGCGTTCGACGTAGTGCCCGCGGTGGGCGATCTGCGGGTCGGTGTGCTGGTCGCCGAAGTCCTGGACCGGGACCGCCTCGATCCCGGCGGCCTGCAGGGTGGTCGCGACGTCGAGCGCGGTGCGCGTGCGGGTGAAGGCGGCGAGGTCGGGTCCGGTGATCGCGACCAGACGATCACGCTCGTCGGGCGTCCACGCCGCGATCGCCACCCAGCGATCGGTAAGGGGCCTCCCGTCGGTTCCTGGTTCGTCCGCGCAGGGGAAGGCCCCGTGGACGAGCGCGCGCGGGTCGTCGTTGCCGGCGCGACCCCGGGCGATTCCGGTGGCCTGGTACTCGAGCAACCACGGCGTGAGGGTGTAGATCGCCGCTTCGACCTGGCTCACGTCGAGGTACACGCCTTGGCCGGTGGTCCGGCGGTGGAGCAACCCGGCCGCGAGCGCCGTGGCCACGAACCGGGGGGCCAGGGAATCGGTGATGGTGCCGTGGGGCCCGACGGGCTCCCGGTCCGGCCAACCCGTGAGGAAGTTGTATCCGGCGAGCGCGGAGCCCTGCCCGCCGAAGCCGGGGTAGTCCTTGTGCGGGCCGGTCTGCCCGTTGAGACACGCACTCACCATCACGAGGTCGGGCTTGTCGCGCACGAGCGAGGCGTAGTCGAGCCCGAACCCTTTCATCGCCCGGGGCGCGAAGTTCTCTGCCACCGCGTCGGCGTGGTTCGTGACGAGGCGTCGGACGAGTTCCACGGCCGTCGGATGCTTCAGGTTGAACAGCACATCGCGCTTCGACGGGTTGAGGCCGTCGAACATCGCCGCGCCTTCGAGGCCGTGCGGGTTCTTCGGACCCAACGCGTAGACCCGCAGGAAGTCCGGCCGGCTCTTCGACTCGATACGCAGCACCGTCGCCCCGTGTTCCACGAAGTACCGGGTCGCGATCGGCCCGGCCGCGCCCGAGCCCAACTCCACGATGAACGTGCCCGACCACGCGCCCGGACCCGGAGGCGGGCGCGTCGGGGTGGCGGGTTCCGGCGGGTGCGACCCCAGATGGGTCACGGTGACGAACGACGCGGGGAGGCGCGTCCCGTCCGGGCGTGCCTCGAAGAAGTCGCGCGCGGCCAGTTGCGCGCTGGCGAGGATCTCCTTCGGCGAGTTGATCGGCGCCAGCATGAGGTTGGTCTCGCACGCGATCTCGTAGAGCTCGGCCATGGTGTGGCGCGCGAAGAACGCGGCGACGTCGGCTTCGACCGCGCGCAACGTCTCGTCGTCGGCCGTGTTCGGTGAGAACTCCTGCCAGTCGACCCGCCGCAGGGTGTCGGTGTCGACGAGTCGGGTCAGGGTCTCGAGGCTGGGCACCCGGGCCTTGCCGCCGCGCAGGCCGAAGCTGACGAACCCGTCCGTCGTCGGCCAGATCTCGCGGGTGCGGCCGATGTTGGCGCCCCGCCGGAGGCCGCGGAACCCGGTGACCGGGAACTGTGACGGGGTCGACATGTTGGCGACCGCCACCGCTTCCTGCATCGAGACGTCGATCCGTTGCGGACGCCCGCTCGCCAACCCGGTCAGGGCCGCGAACGCGGTCTCGGCGGCGGCGTGCGCGTAGCCGGAGGGCTCCGAGCAGCGCACGGGCGCGCGGTCGGGATCGCCGGTGCAGTACATGTTGCCGCTCGCCGCCATGACCCCGAGATCTGACGCCCGCCAGTGGGCCCGGGGACCGTCGAGCCCGAACGGGGTGAGGCTGACCCACACCGCATTCGGCGCGCCGCCCGGATCGAGGTCCCATGCATCGGGGAATCCGGGGGTGTCGAGCACGACGTGCGCGTGGTCGAGGAGGTCGGTGAGGGCGGGGTCGTCCGGTCCGGACACCGTCAGCATCGTCGAACGGTGCGTCCACGCGGTGAAACGGTGGGGGAGCGCACGGAGCGGGTCGCCACCCGACGGTTCGGGGCGCACGACCTCGGCGCCGAGGTCGGCGAGCATGCGGGCCGCCATGGCGCCGGGTTCGCCGGTGAGGTCGACCACCACGATCGAGTGGAGGAGCGATTCCGGGCTCGCGGACGCTGCTCCTGACACGGGTGTCAGCGTACCCCCGTGTCCGATTCCGAGGGCCGCCGGCTGCGGCGGACCCGCGCTACTCGTCGCGGTTGATGACGCCGAGGGTGAGGCGTTGCAGCGTGCGGAGGTGGACGTACTCGACGATCCGGGTGACGAGCGGGAGGAGTTGGCCGGCTGACCCGGCCGCCTGGGCCTGGAAGACGGCCAGTTCCTCGGGGTCCCACGCCTGGCCGCGTCCGCCGGAGAACAAGTCGAGCACCTGGTGCTGCATCGCCTCGACGCCTTCGACGTAGATCGCCGCGAGTTCGACCAGGATGTCGTCGGGGAGGCTGAGCCGCCGCAACTCGGTCGCGGCGCGCAGCATGTCGAGGTCGGTGGCGTCGTAGGCGGCCCGGCCGAACTCGGCGGGATCGCGCAGGAGCCCGATGCCCCGGAGCCGGTCCACGGTCTCGACGCTCATCCCGGAACGTTCGACCAACTCGGCGAGGGAGTAGGACAGGCTGCCCTCGCCGGCGAAGATGCCGTCGACGAGGTCCTGGCGGTCGCTGCTCAGCAGGGCCTTGATCGCGGCGAGGGAGAAGCGCCGCTGTTGGAGATCGCGGATCTGGTGGAGCCGCTCGAGGTGTTCGGTGTCGTACTGCTTGGTGCGTCCCACACGCACTGCAGGGGGAATGAGACCTTCGCGCTGGTAGAACCGAATCGTGTCGACGGTGACATCGGCCTCGCGGGCCAGGTCGTCGATGCGCCAGCTCATCAAAACCCCTGATTCTGCTGTGTGACGGTCGTCATAGAGCTTGACAGCGTACACACTGAGAGTAGATACTCTCAGTGTCACAACACTGAGTTTAGGTGGTTCCGATGAGCAGTGCGATGAGTGCGGAGTTCAACAAGGGTCTGCCCGCTCGGACGACCCAGCGCGATGCCCGTCGTTGGATCGAACGCCAGCTGCGGTGGGAGCGGACGCTCGGCGCGCTCCGCGGGAAGGACAACCACCCCGCCAGCAAGGCGGCCTGACACGTCTCGCGCTCCGGGTCGAACCCCCCGTCGACCCGTCGAGCACGGAAAACGAAAATGCCCGGCCCTTCGGGGCCGGGCATTTTCGCGTCCGGGCATTTCGCGTCCGGGTGGCTCAGCTCTTGACGAGCTGGACGTCGAGCTCGATCTGGATCTTCTCCGAGACGAGCACGCCGCCGGTGTCGAGCGCCATGTTGAAGTTCAGGCCCCAGTCGGACCGGTTGATCTCGGTGCGAGCGCTGAAGCCGGCCTTGGTGTTGCCGTACGGGTCGGTGCGCACGCCGTCGAACTCCAGCGCGAACTCGACCGGATGGGTCCGGCCCGCGATCGTGAGCTCGCCGCGCAGGGCGTAGTCGGCGCCGTCGGCGGTGATCGTGGTGGAGCGGAACGTCATCTCCGGGTGCTGGTCCACGTCGAAGAAGTCCGCCGAACGGAGGTGGGCGTCACGATCGGCGTTCGCGGTATCCACCGACGCCAGCCGCACATTGGCGACCAGGGTCGAGGCGAACGGATCCTCGGCGACGGTGACGGTGCCGTCGAAGTCGGTGAAGTGACCGCGCACCTTGGTGATCATCAGGTGGCGGGCGGTGAAGCCGACGGTGGAGTGGCTCGGGTCCACGGTCCAGGTTCCGGTGGTGAGATCGGCGATGCCGTTGGGGGTGATGGTCGTACTCATGGTTCCTCCTCGTAGATGCTTGCAGTGCGAAGTATTGCACAAGAAACTTCGCAATGCAATAGTTGAGGTTGAAAAGAAGCCAGGTAGGATTGGGTCATGGCCAACACCTCCGCCGACCAGGCGCCACCCCCGAACTGGTTGACCCCCGCCGAGATGCGGGCGTGGCGGGCCTTCATCGACCTGACGACCCAGCTGCGGGCCGAGACCGACGACGCGCTCCTCGAGGGACACGGCCTCTCCGAAGGGGAGTACGGGGTGCTCGTCCATCTCTCCGAGGCCCCGGACCACCGGCTGCGCATGTGTGATCTGGCGACGGCGTTGCGGCTGTCGCCGAGCGGATTGACCCGCCGGATCGACGGGTTGGTCAAGCGCGGCCTCGTGACCCGCGAACCGTCGCCGTGCGATCGGCGGGCGATGCTCGCGGTGTTGACCGACGACGGTATGCACGAGCTCGAATCGGCGGCGCCGACCCACGTGTCATCCGTGCGGGCGAGTCTGATCGACCATCTGGAACCCGAGGATCTGGACCGGATGGCGGAGTTGCTCGAGAAGGTCCAGGCGTCGCGCGCTGCGGTCGGTCGCGTCGGGTCGGACTAGCGCCGCACCCAGCGGGGGAGCACGACATCGTCCACCGCGGCGAAGGCGACGCGCACGGGCTCGCCGATGGCGATCGTCGTCGGGTCGATCTCGTTGATCGCGCCGTCGTCGGTGGCGACCAGGTTGCCGACGAACCGGATCGTCGGATCCTCGTCGAGGGCCACGACGATCGCGTTGTAGGGCGCGAGTTCCGCGTACGCCGGGAGGAGCGGTGGGTGGACCACGATGAACGACCAGATCGTCGCGTGGCCGCTCGTCGGCACCCAGGTCACCGCGATGGACCGACACTCCG
>CAZJBJ010000067.1:0-18535 GCA_964544295.1 uncultured Bifidobacteriaceae bacterium | reverse complement strand
ACCTTCGGGTGCTCGACCAGCTCCGTGTAGAAGCCGTCGGCCTCCGGCAGGGTCAACTTCAACATGATCGCCTGACCATCGGGCAGCGCGTCGAGCTGTTCGAGGATCGCCGCCTTGAGGAGCGCCTCGGCCTCGGCCTTGGCCGGACTGTGGATGTCGACCTCGGGTTCGATGATCGGCACGAGACCATGCCCGAGGATCTGACGGCCGACCTCGAACTGCTGGTCCACGATCGCCTTGACCCCGGCCGGGTCGGCGAGCTTGATGACCGAACGCATCTTGGTGCCGAACACCCCCTTGGCCACGGCGCGTTCGCACAGCGCGTCGAGATCGGGCATCGGCTTCATGAGCTGCACGCCGTCCGCCTCGTCGGCCAAGCCCTTGTCCACCTTCAGGAACGGCACGACGTGCTTCACGTTCCAGAGGTAGTGCGACGTCTCCTGGCCCTCGATCTCGCGGTCCATCGTGTTCTCGAACAGGATCGCCCCGAGGATGCGGTCCCCGTCGAAGCTCGGGCTGGTGACGATGCGCGTCCGCATCTCGTGGATCACGCCGTACATCTCGTCGTCGTTGGAGTACGCGCTCTCGTCGACGCCGTAGAGCTTCAGCGCCTTCGGCGTGCTGCCGCCGGACTGGTCGAGTGCGGCGATGAAGCCCGGCGCGGACTTGACCTTTTCCAACTGCTGCTGGTTCACGAACGACTCCCCGTTGAGTGCTGACACGTCTGGAACGCCGCAGAACGATAGCAATCCCGTCTCCTGCAGATTCCCGGGGTGGCCAGCGCGTGTTCCCCGGCCCCGGTTTGGCGCGAGAATGATGGGGTGCTCATCGAGATCGGGCCCGTTTCGCAAGCGAGTGCGCTCGCCTGGCTCGACTACGGCACCTACGCGGTCACCGAGCTGCGCCGGGCGCGACCGTCGTCGATCGCGGCGTCGGCGATCGACGGGTTCGAGGAACTCATCGACGCGTGGCGGTCGGCGGCGACCCAGGACCCGTTCCACTGGACCACGGACGAGACCCCCGAACGAGTCGAATACCTCATGAAGGCGCTGTACATGGCGGGGCTCGAGATCGAGGACGGCACCGCCACTCGCGGACTGAAGCTCCGGCCGGCCGCCGCCGACGAGTTCCACATCGTGCTCGTCCGCCAGGTGCTCGACACGCTGGCGCACGAGGGGCAGTCCAACGCCGAGTTCGTCGAGGCGCTGCGCAACGAGTGGTTGATCGCCCGACCGGACTGACTCGGTTCCGGACGGACACGACCAACCGTGCCCGCACGCACCGCCCGACCTAGATTCGGTCGCTCGTGAGCCCGACCGACGCGATTCTCATCACGCTCGCCGGGCTCGGCGCCGGCATGATCAACACGGTGGTCGGTTCCGGGTCCCTGATCACCTTTCCGACCCTGATCGCGCTCGGCTATCCGCCGGTGCTTGCCAACGTGTCGAACAACATCGGGCTCGTGCCGGGCGCGCTCTCCGGGGTGTACGGCTACCGCCGCGAGTTGCGCGGCCAGTCCGATCGCCTCCGACGGTTGGTGCCGGCCAGCCTCGCCGGCGGCCTGCTCGGTTCGATCCTGCTGTTGCAACTCCCCAGCGCGGTGTTCAAGAAGGTGGTGATCGTCCTGATCGTCATCGCGCTCGCGCTGGTCGTCCTGCAACCGACGATCGCGCGTCGACTCGCGGCGCGCGGCGAGTCGACGCGCGTGACGGCGCCGCTCATGGTCCTCGTCGGGCTCGCCGGCATCTACGGCGGTTACTTCGGCGCCGCGCAGGGCATCATCCTCATCGCACTCCTCGGCATCTTCATCGCCGACGATCTGCAACGACTCAACGGAGTGAAGAACGTGCTCGCGATGAGCGTGAACCTCATGGCCTCGGCGGTGTTCCTGCTCGCCGCCGAGATCAACTGGGCGATCGTGGCGTGCATCGCCGTGGGTTCGGTCGTCGGCGGCCAACTCGGCGCGACCGTCGGTCGCAAGCTGAATCCCCAGGCGCTGCGCGCGGTGATCGTCGTGGTCGGGCTCTCGGCGCTGATCCGCCTGCTCTGATCCTCAGAAACTGCCGCGCGCGTCGACCTGCACGCCCGGCACCGTGGCGATAGCCGCGAACTCGTCGGCCGCCGCGACCCGGTCGATCCCGAGCGCGCCCGCGAGAAACGCACCCAACAACCGTGCGTGGAGCGTCACCGTGGGCCGCCAGGGGTCGCCCGCGGTGCCGGTGATGTCGGCCGCCATGGACTCGACGAACGCGCGCACCAGCTCGGGAACGCCCTCGACGTGGGGCGCCAGCTCCACGTACAGACCGACGTCGCTGCACGCCTGGTGACCGGCGGCCGCGACGTCGACCCGCCAGGCGGGCGAGGCTGCGAGCTTGGCCCAGGCCCGGTCGGCGTCGGTCTCGGGCGGGGTGGTGGCGTCGCGGGCACCTACCGCCAGCAGGGTGGGGATCGCGAGGTCGGTGAAGACCTGCTTCGGCATCGTGCGGGTGAACGACTGCATCCCCGCGACCGCCCGCACCGCCGGGTGACGGGTGGCCCCGCTGCCGACGGAGAGCGCGGTGAATCCTCCGTAGGAGTGGCCGGCGGCGGCGACGCGGGTCGGGTCGATCGACGATGCGACGGGAGCGAACGGCACCGAGCCCCCGAGCACCGCGTCGATCACGAAGTGGGCGTCGGCGACCCGGTTCGCCTCGTTGGTGGGGTCGTCGACCGCGGCGCCGACGATCCAGTCGCTCAGGGCGTCGCCCGCGTGTTCCGGCGCGACCACCACGAAGCCGCGGGCGGCCAACGCCTCGCACAGCAGGACGTAGGACTGGCGCGTGCCGGTCCGACCGTGGGACCACAGGACGAGCGGGTGCGATCCCGGCGCGACGGCGACGTCCTGCATCGCCGATGCCGTGAAGCCCACTCCGGGGAGGATCTCGTACTCGGATCGTTCGCCCCGGGCATCCTCCGCCGCCGGGAACCAGGTCTCGACCGGGACGCGGCGATCAGCACGAGCCGGGTCCACGAGTTCGACCGAGACGCGCCCCACCGGGACGCGAGGAGTTTCGAGCGGTGGTCCGGCAGCCAGGGGTGTCGACATCACGTCACGATGCCACGACGAGGTTCGGCCGCGACGATTCGGCCGTCACAACCCGAGCGACCGGCCGATGATCTCCTTCATGATCTCGGTGGTCCCGCCGTAGATGGTCGTGATCCGGGCGTCGGCGTAGGCCCGGGCGATCGGGTACTCGAGCATGTAGCCGTACCCGCCGTGCAACTGGAGGCAGCGGTCGACGGCGCGCTTCTGCAGCTCGGTGCACCACCATTTCGCCATCGCCGCCTCCTCGGCCGTCAGCTGGTCGTCGTTGAGGGCTTCGACACAGCGGTCGACGAACGCCTGCGCGACCTCGACCTCGGTGGCGAGTTCGGCCAGCACGAAGCGGCTGTTCTGGAACGACCCGACCGCCTGGCCGAACGCCTGACGTTCCTTGACGTACTCGAGCGTCCAGCCGAGCGCGGCCCGTGCCGCCGCGACCCCGGCGACCGCGATGGACAGGCGCTCCTGCGGGAGGTTGTGCACGAGCTGGATGAACCCGTTGCCTTCGTCGCCGAGCCGGTTCTCGACCGGGACCACCACATCGGAGAAGAACAGTTCGGCGGTGTCCTGCGAGTGGAGGCCGAGCTTCTCCAGGTTCCGCCCCCGTTCGAACCCCGCCATGCCCCGCTCGAGGATCACCAACGAGATGCCGCGGTGCTTCTGGGTCGGATCCGTCTTGACCGCGGTGATCACCAGGTCGGCGTTGATGCCGTTGGTGATGAACGTCTTCGACCCGTTGACGACGTAGTGGTCACCGTCGCGAATGGCGGTCGTGCCCATCGACGCGAGATCCGATCCGATCGCCGGTTCGGTCATCGCGATCGCCGTGACCAACTCGCCGCTCGCGATGCCCGGCAGCCAACGGGCTCGCTGATCCTCGGTGCAGTAGGCGAGGAAGTACGGCAGGCAGATGTCGTTGTGGAGACTCATGCCCAGGCCGGCGCCACCGACGCCGGCGGCCTGGATCTCCTCGTCGATGACGAGGTTGTACCGGAAGTCGTCGACTCCCCCGCCGCCGTAGGCCTCGGGAACCGCCATCCCGAGGAACCCGTGCCGACCGGCCTCCGCGAACAGGTCGTGCGGCACGATCCCGGCCGCCTCCCATTCGAGATGATGCGGGACCACTTCCTGGTCGAGAAAGGCGCGGAAGCTCGCGCGCAGGGCCTCGTGCTCGGGTTCGAAGATCGTGCGGTCCATGCCAGAGTCCTTCCGTTCGGCGCGCAGGCTAACCCCGCGAGCGGCAGGTGGAATGCGTCGCCGTCGCGTGGCGTTCCTCGGGATGACGACCGCCGAGAAGGAGCGAAGCATGGGGAAGTACCGCGAGATCGCACGGGAGCTGCGAGAGCCCGCGAAGTCACTCCGTGAGGCGCAACCCGACACGTTCGCGGCGTTCGGTGCGCTCCACGAGGCGGCGATGCGCGACGGCGAACTGTCGGCGAAGGCCAAGGAACTGATCGCGCTGGCGATCTCGGTCGCCAAGCACTGTGACGGGTGCATCGTCGCCCACGCCCGCGGCGCAGCCCGACGCGGTGCCACCGACGCGGAGGTTGCCGAAGCGCTCGGCGTGGCGGTGATGATGGAAGGCGGACCCGCGACCGTCTGGGGCCCACGAGCCTGGGAGGCGTTCCAGGAGTTCGCCCACCCGGACCCGCCGCCGGCCGGGTGACGGGGCCTACTGGTTCGGGGTGGTGCCGGACTCCTTGGCGGCCTTGGCCGCGGCTTCGCGTTCGGCGAGCACCTTGATGAGGCCGAGTTCCTCCTGACCCAACTCGGAGAACCGATCGGCGATCTCGTCGATGGTCCACTGGCCGTCCTTGCGCATCTCGCGCACCTCGACGGGCTGGTTCCACACGGCGATCTTCCCGCCGTTGGCGGTGTAGATCTGACCGGTCACGTCCTGGCTGCGGTCCGACAGGAGGAAGCCGACCATCGGGGCGACGTCCTCGGGCTCGCCCATCTCGATCCCGAACGGCACGTTGCCCGACATCCGGCTCTTCGCCACCGGGGCGATCACGTTGGACCGGACGCCGTACTTGTACATCCCGGCCGCGACCGAACGAGCGAGGGACACGATGCCACCCTTCGCCGCGGCGTAGTTCGCCTGGGCCACCGAACCGGCGAACGCACCCGACGTGAACGCGACGAACGAGCCGGACTTCTGCTCCTTGAAGTACGGGGCGGCGGCACGGAACACCGTGAAGGTGCCCTTGAGGTGGGTCTCGACGACGGGGTCCCACTCCTCCTCGACCATGTTGAAGAACATCCGCTCGCGCAGGATGCCGGCCACGGTGACCACGCCGTCGATCCGACCGAAGGAGTCGATCGCGCTCTGGATGATCGACGCGCCACCCTCCATCGTCGTCACCGAACTCGCGTTGGCGACCGCCTGACCGCCGGCCGACCGGATCGCCTCCACGACCTCGTCGGCCACGTCACTCGTCGGCTCGTTCCCGTCGATCGACACGCCGTAGTCGTTGACCACGACCGATGCACCCTCCCGGGCGCAGAACTCGGCCACCGCCCGGCCGATGCCGCGTCCCGAACCAGTGATGGCGACGACCTTGCCTGCGAGCGCGCTCATGAATCCTCCGAGTCAGAAAATGAGTGGTCAACTTATGGGCGCGCCGAGGACCACGTCCAGACCGGGCGGACCTCAGTCCTGCCAGTCGACCCGATCGGATCGGGCGGGCTGGCGACCGATGCGCATCGGGTTGAGCGGCGAATCGACCAGGAGGCAGCGGTCCCACCCGGTCGCGCCGACCGTGTGCCGCCAGGCGGTCAACTCGGTGTCGGCCTCACCGTCGGCCCACTGCTGCCACGTGGGGATCGCCCACAGCAGGATCGCCTCGTCGTCGTGGGCCATCGCAGTCGCGAACGCGCCGATCAGTTCCCAGCCGTGACGAGCGTGCAGGTCCGATGCGTCCCGCGCCCGTTCGAGCAGGTCACCCGCAGTCCCCGACTCCACCTCGACGATCTCGTGCGCGTACACCTCGCCCCGGACGCCGTCGGCGCAGAGTTCCTCGATCGTGCGCGTCCAGGGGGCCGGGACCACGATCCGATCGAGCCCGCCGCGCCGGAACTCGGCCGCCCGCGCCCACCACTGCTCCAGCGCAGGGTCCTGCGCGCCCCGGCCCACGGCCTCGGTCGCGAAGGACGCGGCCAGCCCCGACCACCCCGTGTGTTCCCACAGGTTCACGGTCCGGGGCCACGCACCGGTCGAGCCGAGGAGCGCCCACACGCCGTAACAGAGCTGGCCCCGCTCCTCCTGGCCGATCGGGCCCCAGTTCGCGGTCATGTGCTGCATGTAGTTCGCGCGGTGGTGCCCGATGATGTCGATGAACTCGTGGATGTACACGCGGTCGTTCACGATGGACCGTCTCCTCCGTCTCCTCCGTCTCCTCCGTCGGTTCCGGGCGTCGCGGTCGCCAGGAGTTCGGGCGGCAACAACCGTCGCGAGATCTTGCCCGTCGGCAGGCGAGGCAGCTCGGCGACGAACACGACGCTCCGGGGACACTTGAAGTGCGCGATGCGATCTCGGCAGTAGGTGATCAGTTCGTCGGCGACCGCCGCGTCCGTCGCCGGATCGGTGGTCGGCTCGCGCAGCTGCACGATCGCGCGGACGGCCTCGCCCATCTCGGGATCGCCGACCCCGACAACGGCGACGTCGACCACGTCGGGATGCGTGATGAGTGCATCCTCGACTTCGCGCGGGTAGATGTTCACTCCGCCGGAGATGATCATGTTGGCGATCCGGTCGGTCAGGTAGAGATACCCGTCCTCGTCGACCCACCCCATGTCGCCGAGGCAACTCCACCCCCGGTGGTCGAACGCGGCCGCGGTCTTCTCCGCATCACCGTGGTACTCGAAGCGGTTCACGGTCTCGAACCACACCTGTCCCTCGGTGCGCGGCGGCACCTCGTTGCCGTCCTCGTCGACGATGTGCACCGGCGCAAGCAGGGACTTGCCCACCGAGCCGGGATGCGCCAGCCACTCGTCCGAGTCGATGGCGCAGAACCCGACCCCTTCACTGCCGGAGTAGTACTCGTACACGATCGGACCCAACCATTCGATCGCGGCTCGCTTCACGTCCGGCGGGCACGGCGCCGCCGCGTGGATGAGGTACCGGAGGCTCGACAGGTCGAACCGGTTCCGGTCGGCCTCGGACAGCTTCAGGATGCGGACGAGATGGGTGGGGACCACCTGCGCGTGGGTGACCCGATGACGTTCGACGGCCGCGAGGAACTCGAGCGGATCGAACGACTCCATCACCACGACGGTGCCGCCGAGTCGCTGCACCGCCGTCGACCAACCCGACGGTGCCGCGTGGTACAGCGGCGCAGGGCTGAGGTACACCGTCGATTCGCCGCCGCCGTACATTCCGGCCACGAGCGCGGTGAAGGTGGTCGGCGCGCCGAGGGGACCGCCGACGCCCGCGGGACGTATCCCCTTGGGTCGACCCGTCGTGCCCGACGAGTAGAACATCCAGTTGCCTTCACACTCGTCGGGGAGCGGCGTCGTCGGCTCTGCAGCCAAGAACTCCTCGTAGGGCTCGAAGCCGGGCGTCGGCTCACCGACGGCCACGCGGGCGATGTCGACGCCGGCGACCAGTGACGCGCATCGGGCCGCGGCGATCAGGACGTTCGCACCACAGTCGTGCACGATGTACTCGGTCTCGGCCGCGGTGAGATGCCAGTTGATCGGGGTGACGAGCAGCCCTGACCGCAGCGCGCCCCACACCGCTTCGAAGTATTCCGGGCGATTGTCGACGAGCACCGCGACATGGTCTCCGACCGCGAGCCCCTTGCGCCGCAACCCGTGCGCGACCTGGTTCGAGCGCGCGTCGAGCGCGGCGTAGGTGAGGACCGCACCGTCGGCCGGCGCCATGAACACCGCGGGCCGATCGGGGTGCGCGCGGGCGAACCGGCTCGGATGCTCCATGTCCATGACGACGCCCCCTTCGCCGGCCGACTCTAGCGACCGACCGCGACGTCTCACCCGTGCGCGTGGGCGCCGTGATCCATCAGCTGAGCGTCGAACCACTCGTGGAGCGCGGCAACGAGCTTCGGGTCGCTCGTGGTGTAGGTGATCGACGCGCCGTTCGGGATCGCCGCGTACGCCACGTCGATGTCGGCGAAGTTGCGCCGCAGCGCGGCCACTCCGGGCATCGTCGCCCCGTGGATGGCCATCGGGTCACGGAAGTCCCCGACCGCGAACCGCTTCGCCTCGGTGCGGAGATGGGACCGGATGAGTGGAATCTGATCGGACGCGTCCGCACCCTGGGCGACGACCCGCTGCACGCCCCCCGTCCCGGTCGAGCGAAAGACGTGCGTCGTGCGTTCCTGGTCGAACGGCATGACCGTCGACCCCTTGGCCACGACCCGACGCTGGCGTGCGGTCGCGCCGGTGCCGCTCGACCCACATGCGGCAACGGCCACGATCAGACTCGCCACTCCCAGCCGCGAGTGCCATCGCCGCCCGCGGCCGATCGTCGGATCCCGGTTCGTCGGGTCGTGGCCCATGACGGCTCCTGTCGGGGGGGCCCGGATCGGTACTTGACAACCAGTATACCCCCCGGGGTAATCTGCGCTAGTCCCAAATACCCCCCGAGGTATACCGCGTCCCGGAGGACCGATGACCGCGACCACGATCCCGCCCGCCCCGCCGTCCGGCGACCACGAGCCGTCGGCGCCGCCCGATCCACGCGCGTGGTTCTCGCGACTGGCCGCCACGATGGCTCGCCGCCGACGTGCGGTCATCGTCGTCTGGCTGCTCGTGGCCTTCGCCGCCGCGCCGCTCGCCCTCACCCTGACCGGCGCGCTCTCCGGCGCCGGCTGGGAGGCCCAGGGATCGACGGCACAGCAGGTGCGCGACGAACTCCGGTCGGACTTTCCCGCGCTCGGCGCGGAGAACCCGGTGGTCGTCTACTCCCAGACCACGCCGATCGCGAGCGACCCGGCCGGCCTGCGCTCCCTGGTGCAGCTGCTCGCAGCTGCGCCGGGCGCGCGATCGGTCGCCGATCCGCTCACCCTGCCGAAGGACGCCGGGCTGATCGCTCGGGACGGCCGCACGGCGATCGTGCCCGTCGCGGTGACGGTGACCGACGACGCGAGCCGGCCCGTCGCCGCCGGCGCGCTCGGCGACTACGTGTCCACCCTGAAGCTGGCTCCGGGCGCCCGCGCCGACGTGACCGGCGAGTGGCCGGTCTGGAGCGACTTCAACCAGGTGAACGAAGAGGCGCTGCACAAGGCCGAACTCGTCAGCGGTCTCCCGACCCTGATCCTGCTGTTCATCGCCTTCGGCTCACTCATCGCGGCCGGTATCCCCCTCCTCCTGGCGCTCGCCGGGATCGCGGTCGGCTTCGCCGCCCTGCATCTGCTGAGCCTGGTCATGCCGCTGTCGGTGTGGTCGATGAACTTCTCGATGATGATCGGGCTGGCGGTGGGCATCGACTACAGCCTCTTCATCGTCAGCCGGTACCGCGAGGAGCGCGTCGAGGGCAAGGACGCCATCGCCGCGATCGAGAACACGCTCTCGACGGCGGGGAAGGCCGTGTTCCTGTCGGCGCTCACCGTCGTGCTCGCCCTCTCGGCCGTGTTCCTGGTGCCGGTGATGGTCTTCCGTTCAATGGCACTCGGCATGATCCTGTCGGTGGTGGCGGTGGCACTGGCCTCGCTCACGCTGCTCCCCGCCGTGCTGGTCGCGCTGGGCGACCGGGTCCTCGTGACCCGGGGCGAGCAGGACCCCGACATCGTCGCCGAGGGTCGCTGGGCGCGTTGGACCGGCCTCGCGCTGCGGCGGCCGGGCACGGTGCTCGCCATCGGTCTGATCATCCTCGGCGCCCTCGTCCTGCCCGCGACCGGTATGCGCCTCGGCATGCCCGGCGCCGGCGTGGTCGACCAGGGCCGTACCAGCCGGGACGGCTACGACACGCTGACCAAGTCCTTTGGCCCCGGGGCCGCGGCCCCGGTGTTCATCACCGTGCCGGCCGGTGCCGCCGAGCGGGTCGTCACCGTCGCCACCGCCGATCGCGCGGTCGTCGACGCGCGCGTGGTGAGCCCGCCCGCCGCGAACGGTCGGACCGTGGTCCGCGTCACCGGGTCCACCGCGGTGGACGACTCGCGTACCGCGGATCTGGTCCACCGTCTCCGTGATCGCCTCGACACCGCGGTGCCGGCGGCTCGCGTCGGTGGTCCCGCGGCGCAGAACGCCGACCTGACCTCGGAGTTGACCGGTCGCGCACCGATCGCGATCGGGGTGATCCTGATCATGGCGTTCGTCCTGCTCCTGCTCGTGTTCCGGAGTCTCGCCATCGCGATCTCGTCGATCCTCATGAACCTGATCACCGTCGGCGCCGCGTTCGGGTTCTCGACGCTCGTGTTCCAACACGGGGTCGGCGCGGGCGTACTCGGGATCGAGCACCAGGGGTTCGTCGATGCGTGGGCGCCGCTGTTCTTCTTCGCCCTGCTCTTCGGCCTCTCGATGGACTATCAGCTGTTCCTGCTCGCGGCGATCCGGGAACGGTACGAGGCGACCGGCGACACGCATCGCGCGATCCGGGAAGGCATCGCCCGCACCGGCCGGCCGATCACGAACGCAGCACTCATCATGATCGTGGTCTTCATCGCGTTCGGTGTGACCGGGCCGATCCCGCCGACCGAACTCGGTCTGACGCTCGCCGTCGCGGTCTTCCTCGACGCCACCGTGGTGCGGATGCTCCTCGTCCCCGCCACGATGGCCCTGCTCGGCGAACGCAACTGGTACCTGCCGAACTGGTTGGCCCGGATCCTCCCGGTGGTCAAGTTCAGCCACTGAGGCACCAGGTGGGAGGATGGAGCCGATGACCGACATGCCATGGACCGGTGACGCCAGTTCCCTCGTCGACGCCTTCCGCGCCGGCGAGCGCTCCCCCGTCGAGGAACTCGACGCGACCCTCGACGCGATCGAGCGCTCGAACCTGAACGCGTTCACGTTCCTCGACCCCGAGCGGGCGCGCGCCGCGGCGGCCCGGGCCGATCTGTCCCTGCCGTTCGGGGGTGTCCCCACCGGCATCAAGGAACTCGATCCGGTGCTCGGTTGGCCGTTCACCGAAGCGTCACTGGTCTTCGCCGATCGTCGCGCCGACCGCACCTCGCATCACGTCCAACGCCTGATCAACCGCGGTGGCATCGTGCCCGTGGGCGCGACAACGGCGAGCGAGTTCGGCGGCCTCAACGTCAGCGTCTCCAAGATCAACGGCGTCACCCACAACCCGTGGAGATACGGGCGGACGGTGGGTGGATCCTCCTCGGGCTCGGCCGCCGCGGTGGCCGGCGGCCTGGTCAGCCTCGCGACCGGCGGCGACGGTGGCGGATCCATCCGGATCCCCGCCGGGTACACCGGCCTCCTGGGCATGAAGGGCACGTTCGGGCGCATTCCGCGGAGTCCCCACGCGTACATGCGTCCCAACACGGTCGTCGTCGGCAACGTGTCCCGGTCCGTGCGCGACGCGGCGCGGTACTTCGACGTCTGTGCCGGCGCCCACACCGCGGACCCGACCAGCCTCCCGAGCGACCGAGGTTGGGAGGCGGGCCTCGGCACGCATCGCCTGAAGGGCCGGCGGGTCGCGATCGTGCCGGCGATCGGCGGCGTGACGCTCGATCCGGGCGTCGAAGATCGAATCCGCGAACACGCCCGCGCGCTGATCGGGGCCACCGGCATGGTGGTCGTCGACCGCACGGTCGAACCGCCGAACCTCGCGCTGCAGTGGATGATGGGCAACCTCGCGACGCTGGCCGCCGAACTCGGATCCCGGTGGCCGCGCTGCGCCAAGGACCTGACCGACGAGGTCGAGTTCGGACTGCGCCTCTCCGAGTCCCTCTACAACCTGCACACCGCGGCGGCCGCCGAGGAACTCCGGATCCAGGCCAACGAAGTCATGGCCGCCGCCTTCGACGACGTCGACTTCATCATCGCGGCCACCAACCCGGGCCCGGCCTTCGCGGCCGACGCGGTGATGAGCAACGAGCAGTCACGCTTCGTCGAGTGGGCCGGCGAGAGCCCGATCGCCAAGTGGGGGTTCCGCGCCGCGATGTTCGGGGCGCGGGCCGCGGCGGCGGTTTCGCCCAAGGCCCCCGCAGCCATGGTCAACGCCGCCAGCGACAAGTTCCCGGAACTGGTCACGATGGGCGGGCTCACCATCATCTCCAACATCTACGGCAACCCGGCGGTGTCGATCCCCGCCGGGACGATCGACGGACTCCCCATCGGCATGCAGGTGCTCGGTCGCCATCACGAGGACGCGCTGTTGTTCGACGTGGCCCTGGCCGCCGAACGGGAACTACCGTGGCCGGTGGTCGCGCCCGACGTCGTTCCGTCCGCACCGACGGTCCCGGTTCAGACCTCCGCCTGAACGCCACCGTCGGTCTCGGTCAGCCGATCGACAAGTACCCGCCGCAGCACCTTGCCGACGTCGTTGCGCGGGATCGCGTCGATCCAGCGAAAGGCCACCGGCACCTTGTAGGCGACCAGATGCTCGCGGCACAGCGCGTCGAGTTCGTCGACGCTTGCACCGTCACCCACGAGGAACGCGACCGGCACCTCGCCGAGCCGATCGTCCGGCACCCCCACCACCACTGCGTCGTCCACCCCGGGAGCGAGCCGCAAGACCTCTTCGACCGCGTCCGGGAACACCTTGTTGCCGCCGCGGTTGATGAGATCGCTCGCCCGACCTTCGATCCAGACGAACCCGTCGGCGTCGATCCGGGCGAGGTCGCCGGTGTCGACGAACCCGTCGGCATCGGTCCGCGCTTCCACTCCCACGGCGGTGTTGGGCGGCCGGATCCACAGATGACCGTCGGCGTCGAGGCGGAGATCCACCCCGGGATGCGGTCGGCCGACCGCGCCGAGTTTGTCCGGGAACTCCTTGGCGTCGGCGGCGGTCCACCCGATCACCTCGCCCAGCTCGGCCTGGCCGTACCCGTTCAACACGGTCACCCCGAACGTGTCGACGAAGCGACGCGCCTGGAGCGGCGAGAGCGGCGCGGTGATGGAACGGACGTACCGCAGCGGCGTGAGGTCGGTCAGACCGGAGTCCGAGAGCATCGCCATGGCGGCCGGGGGCAGGACCGTCGAACGGATCGCGAACCGTCGCACCAGCGTCGCGAAGTCGACCGGATCGAACCCGTCCATCACGACGAGGGGCGCGCCGGCCCGCAGCCCGAACAGCACGTTGTAGAGACCGGCGTTGAGCGCCATCGAGACCGGGATCAGGTTGGGCGACGGTGACCGCCGCGGCCCCGAGCCGTCGCCGCGCAACGGGATCAGGACCCGGTCGAGCAGTTCGAGATAGGCCGCGTGGGTGTGGAGCACGGGCTTCGGCGCGCCGGTGGTGCCCGAGGTCCACATGACGAACGCGACGTCCGGCGCGAACGAGGTACCCGGTCGGCGGGTCGTCCCCGCCGACGTCACGACGACCGCGGGCCCGGTCGCGTCGATGACCCGATCGAACTCGGACGCGGGCAGGCGAGGGTTCACCGGGATGTACACGCCCCCCGCCTGCCAGACGCCGAACATCGTCGCGACGAGCTCGGGCCCGTTCGGCAGCGCGACCGCGACCCCCTGCCCCGGTTCGAGTTCGAGACCGGTGGCAACCGCGGCCGCGTGGGCTCGCACCTCACCCGCGGTCACGGACCGATCGAGCGTGTGGACCAGCGCGTCGGCGTCGGCCGCTGGATGATCGGCGAGCAGCGCGGCGAGGTTCGCGCTCATCCCGGCGGTTGCCAGTCGGGCGCCCGCTTCTCGGCGAACGCCCGCGGTCCTTCGTCCTGATCGGGATGGCCCCACATGCTCACGAGGTGTCCGGCCCCGACCTTGCAGGCATCGGTCAGCCCGTACTCGAGCGCGGCCCAGAGCGCGCGTTTGGTCGCAGCCATGGCCGCGGGTGAGTTCTTCGCGATCGTCTCCCCGAGTTCCTGGGCCCGTTCCCGCAACCGGTCGGGCGGATCCACGATCTCCGAGATCATCCCCAGGCCGAGCGCGCGCTCGGCCGACATGCGTTCGTACTTGCCCATGAACGCCATCCGCATCACCGCTTCCGCGGGCATCTTGCGCAGCAGGCCGATCGCCTCGATGGCGACGACCTGCCCGACCGACACGTGCGGGTCGAAGAACTGCGCGTCGGATGCGGCGATCACGATGTCGGCATCCGCCACCCAGTGGAACCCGCCACCGGCGCAGATGCCGTTGACTGCGGTGATGACCGGCTTCCACACCTGCTGGTGCCAGGCCGTGAAGTGCAGATCGAAGTTCTCCACCGAGTCGCGGTAGCGCTCCATGCCCACACCGTCGGTGGCGAGCTCGGAGACGTCCACCCCGGTCTGGAAGGCCCGACCGTTGCCGGTGTGGACGATCACCCGCACCGCCGGGTCCGCGTCGAGTTCGGTCCACGCGTCCGCGAACTCGTCACGCATCGCGCTGTTCATCGCGTTGAGTTGGTCGGGGCGGTTGTTGATCAACCACCCGACCGGACCCTCGCGTTCGACCACCAGATGCTGATATCCGCTCATGACCTCGGTACCTCTTCCCATGCCGCCCCCGACCACGGATCCGGTTCCCGCGGCAGACCCAGCACCCGCTCGCCGAGCACGTTCTTGTTGACCTCGGTCGTGCCGCCCTCGATGGTGTTGGCACGCGATCGCAGCATGCCCTTGACCGCGTACGGCAGGGCGCGGGCGTAGCGCTCGTCCGGATCGGCCGCCGCGGCACCGGCGTCGACTTCCCAGGCCGTGGCGCCCATGCCGAGCAGGTCGGCGGCGACGAGCTGGATCCGTTGATTGAGTGCGCCCTGGTGCACCTTGCCGATCGACGCGGCCGGTCCCGGCGTCCGGCCCGCCTGGGTGGTGGCCCGGACCCGAGCGTTCGTCCACTCCCGGACCCGTTCCTCCGCCAGGACGCGCATGAGCCGTTGGCGCACGACCGCGTCGCCGGTCCGGCCCAAAGCCCGGGCCTGCTCGATGACCACGTCGACACCGGATCCACCGATGCGGTCCACTCCGCCCGACCCGGACCCCGACACCATCTGCCGCTCGCCCGCGAGGGTGGAGCCCGCGACGCGCCACCCGTCGCCGACGGCACCGACGCGAGACGTTTCCGGTACGCGCACCCCGTCCAGGAACACTTCGTTGAAGTCGACTTCGCCCCCGAGGTGTCGCAACGGGCGAACGTCGACGCCCGGCGCGCACAGATCGACGATGAAGTACGTGAGCCCCTGACGCTTCGGCACGGACGGGTCGGTGCGAGCCAGGCAGACCGCGAACTCGCTGCGGTGCGCCCAGGTGGTCCACACCTTCTGCCCGTCGAGCACCCACTCGTCGCCGTCCCGGACGGCCCGGGTCGCAAGTGACGCGAGATCCGAGCCCGCGCCCGGCTCCGACAACAGCTGGCACCACCGTTCCTCGTTGCGGACCATCGGCGGCAGGAACCGGAGGCGTTGCTCCTCGGTGCCGTGGGCGAACAGGGCCGGCGCGGCGGCGTTCAACCCGAGCGGGTTGAGCCGACCCAGGTTGTAGGGCGCCAGGACCGACTCGATCACCCGCGCCTGGGCCGGGAGGAGGTCGAGGCCGAGGTATGCCACCGGCCAGGTGGCGACGGCCAGGCCGCTCGTCGCGAAGACCGGATACCACGCCTCGTACTCGGCGCGCGACCGGACCCGGCGTAGCGCGTCCCGACCGTGGTCGGCGGCGGCCCGCCACGCCTGCGGGACGTTCGCCTCGACCCACGTCGTCGCGAACGCGACCAGTTCTGCGTCGGTCGACGCGCGCGACAGCTCCGTCAACGCGTCAGTCCAACCGGCCGTAGAGGAAGTCCGCCACCGGGGTGGCGTCGGGGAACGAGCCGGTGACCCCCGAACTCATGTAACCGCCGTCGGTGATCATCGTGATGCCGTTGCACGCACGCGCGGCATCGCTGCACAGGAACACCAATACCGCCGCCTGCTCCTCGGGCGTCGACGCCTCCACGCCGACCTCGGCGCGGTAGTCGGCACCGAAGCTGAGCCACAGGTCGGCGTTCGCTCTCGCCAGCGGGGTGTCGGTCGGCCCGGGCAGGATCGCGTTGATGCGAATTCCCCGCTTGAGCATCGGGAACGCCTCGCGTGCGACGTACCCGCAGACCGCCTCCTTGCTCCACGTGTAGCTGGCCTTGAACGGACGATCGGCGATCCACTGCACGGCGGCGTCGAAGCCGTCGGTGTCGAGGTACTCCTTCACCTCGTCGAGGTGCATCTCCCATCCCAGACCGGCGGCGGAGGAGATCATGCCGATCGCCGACCCCCGGGGGAACAGGTCCGCGGCCAACGCACGCTCGATGAAGTGACGGTGGCCGATGAAGTTGATCTTCTCGATACCCGGCGTGCCGTCGGCGACGCCGGCACACGACAGCAGCACGTCGATCGGACCCCCGACCTCGTCGACCGCCGCCTCGATGCTCTCGCGATCGCCGAGGTTGACGTGTCCGGTCGCGACACCGTCGATCTCGATGGGCGCGTAGTCGAGGACCACGACATCGGCACCGAGATCCCGGATCAGGACCGCCGCCGCGGCGCCCATGCCGGTCGCGCCACCGACGACGACCGCTCGCCGCCCTTCGAATCGAAACGAGTCAGGCGTCATTGCAAGCTCCTCCGGAGGATGGCTCGGGCGCAGGGCAATGTATACGCTCCCCGCGACCCGCTCCTTCGGCCCGTCGAGGCACCCTGCATGACCGAGACCATCACCGACGACGGCATCGCGAAGCTCCGGTCGCGGATCGGTATCGCCCGCCCC
The DNA here is from genome assembly GCA_964544295.1 of uncultured Bifidobacteriaceae bacterium. GTDB lineage: Bacteria > Actinomycetota > Acidimicrobiia > IMCC26256 > JAENVU01 > JAENVU01. The sequence goes on along the minus strand of CAZJBJ010000067.1, from coordinate 1,654 downwards.
CACACGCGTGCGCCGCACTACTTCGCGCCCAACGAGGACGCGTTCCGCAACGTGGCGCACGCGTACGGCGACGACAACCCGCTGTGGTGCGAGCCGGACTACGCGGCCACCACCCGGTGGGGCGGGGTCATCGCGCCGCCGCACCTCGTCGGTGGCGACTCCCTGATCGGCGAGGACGAGGTCACGAGCCTCGATGCGGACACCAAGCAGCTGATGCGGGGCGACCCCCTCGGCGGGGTGCACGCGTTCTACTCCGGGTCCTTCCGCGAATGGTGGAACCCGCTCGTTCCCGGGATGCGCGTCAGTCGCCGGAACGCGCTCGTCGGCGTCCAGGACAAGTCCGGCGAGTTCGCCGGCCGCACGGTGCACGAATGGTCCGCGGAGGTGTTCGCCGCCACGGGCGGTCCGGTCCTGGCCGGGCAGTACCGGCTCATGATCCGCGCCGATCGGGATCGGGCCGTCGAACGGGGCCGCAACGACGACATCGAACTCCGGCCCTACACCGACGCGGAACTCGCGGAGATCGACGCGGCGATCGCCGGAGAACGGGACCGTCGCCGCGGCGCGACGCCCCGCTGGTTCGAGGAGGTCGAGGAGGGCGACGAACTCGGCCCGCTCGTCAAGGGTCCGATGCGGGTCACCGACATGGTGTGCTGGCACGTCGGCATGGGCATGGGCCTGTACAACGTCGCGCCGCTCCGGCTCGGCTACGACCAGCGCCAGCGCATGCCGCGGTTCTTCCGACCGGACGACCTCAACGTCCCCGACGTGCAGCAGCGAGTGCACTGGGATCCCGAATGGGCCCGCCGGGCCGGCAACCCGGCGAGTTACGACTACGGCCGGATGCGCGAGACGTGGCTGATCCACCTGTGCACCGACTGGATGGGCGACGACGCCTGGCTGTGGAAGCTGGACTGCCAGTTCCGGGCGTTCAACTACGTCGGCGACACCCACTGGATGCGGGGTCGGGTCACGAAGAAGTACCTCGCCGACGGCCACCCGGCGGTCGATGTCGACCTCGCGGGCGTCAACCAGCGCGGTGTGACCACGACCCCCGGCCACGCCACGATCCTCCTGCCCTCCCACGAACACGGCCCGGTCCGACTCCCCGAGCCGCCCGGTGGTGCGACCACGTGTCAGGCCGCGCTCGATGCGTTGACCGAACGGTTCGCGACCGACTGATCGCGTGCCGCGAATCAGTGCGGGGTGAGAGTGGCCGGGTCGATCCCGATGCCGCCCGCGTCGCTGCTCGCGTACGCGGCCAGGGCGAACCGAAGTACGGCGACGGCCTCCTCGACTCCCCACAACAGCGGGCCGTCCCCCGTATGCAGCCACCGCAGCCAGTGCCGGCCCGAGTCTCGGAAGCTGCTGGCCCAGTCGTCGTCCAGCGCGTGGGCTGCGCGCATCTCCCCGTCGACGTAGACCTCGAAACTCGGTTGCTGGATCCCCCGACCGGTGCAGCGATTGACGCGTGCGAACCCTCGGGAACCGGTGACCTCCCAGCGTTCGTCGTTCGTGTAGTAGTCCGAGCGCAGGTACATGTCCGGCGCGAGCGTGATGTCCCACACACCCCGCACCCCGTTGTCGTGCTCCCAGCTGATCGTCGTGGGAGCATCGACGGCCACGCCGGGCACGACCTCGGTCGCACCGATCC
>CAZJBJ010000066.1:0-18711 GCA_964544295.1 uncultured Bifidobacteriaceae bacterium | reverse complement strand
TTCTGGTCCATCGTGACCATCCCCCACTTCGCACCGGTCTGCATGTGGGAGTAGATCTGGTAGATCTTCCCTTCCCGGATCAGGTTCCTGATCGCCGGGGTGGCGACGAGCACCTCGGAGGCCAGGGCCCGGCCGGTACCGTCGGCGGTCTGGAGCAGCTGCTGGGTGCAGATGCCCTGGATCGACGCGGCGAGCTGCACCCGCACCTGTTGCTGCTGGTGGCTCGGGAACACGTCGATGATGCGGTCGATCGACTGCGGCGCGTCCTGCGTGTGCAGGGTCGCGAACACGAGGTGACCGGTCTCGGCCGCGGTCAACGCGGTCGAGATGGTCTCGAGGTCACGCATCTCACCGACGAGGATGACGTCGGGGTCCTGCCGGAGCACGTGGCGCAAGGCCTCGGCGAAGGACTTCGTGTCCTCCCCGACCTCACGTTGGTTCACCACCGCACGCTTGTGTTGGTGCAGGAACTCGATCGGGTCCTCCACCGTCATGATGTGGAGCGCCTTCTCGCTGTTCACGATGTCGATGAGTGACGCCAGCGTGGTGCTCTTCCCCGAGCCGGTCGGACCGGTGACGAGCACCAGACCACGCGGCAGTTCGGCGAAGGTGCGCACGACCGCGGGGATGCCGAGATTGTCGAACGGCACGATTTCGTAGGGAATCGCCCGCATGACCGCGCCGACGTTGTCGCGCTGGAGGAAGACGTTCACCCGGAAGCGGCTCTTGCCCGGCAGGGAGTAGGAGCAGTCGAGCTCGAGATCGTTCTCGAACTTCTCCCGCTGCTTCTGGGTCAGGATCGCGTAGATCATCTCCCGGATCTCCGAACCGGAGAGCCGATCGATCCCCTCGACGGGGCGGAGCTCACCGTGCACCCGGATGACCGGCGGGCTGCCGGCGGTGAGGTGCAGGTCCGAGCCCTTCTGCTCGAGCACCTTGATGAGCAGATCGTTGACGTGGAAGCCCTCGACCTCGTCTTCCACCGGGTCGGCGTCCCGATCGTGGGCGTCGAGCGCCGGCACCGCCGGCCCGAAGACGGAGTCGATCGCGTGCTGGATCTCGTACCGCCCCGCCGCGGCCGGGACGACCTCGTATCCGGTGGCGGCGCCGACGGCCTGGACCGACGCGTCGTCGCCGGGGTCCGGGAACGCGACCACGAGCCGGGTGCCGTCGAAGTCCACGCCGATCGCCAGATGTTCACGAGCGATGTGCTCGGGCACCATCATGGCCGCGTCGGGGTGCAACGGGGTCTCGGTGAAGTCGACGAACCGCACGCCCACCGTCTCGGCGATGGCGGCCGTGAGATCTTTTTCGGACACGAGTCCTTCCCGGCGGAGCACTGCGGGCAGTGCATCCCCCGTGCGGCGGGACTCGGCCATGGCAATGGCAAGGTCGTCGCGTGAGAGCACGTGGCGTTCCACGAGAAACTCACCTAGGACCCGCGCCTGACTTGACAGCATCTGCATGCCTCCTCTGGATGGGCATATCGGCGGCTCCCCCGCCCGACTGAAGACCTCGTCGCGGAAGTTCTCGTCGGCGGTGGTTCCGAACACCGTCGACCCGACCGCACCGGTCGGCCCAACGTCGCGAAACACGCGCTCAATCCGGCCTGACCACGTGTCGATGGAGGCGGTGTGATCCACGAGATGATCGACCAAACCTCGTCCGCGCCCGCGCCCCCTCGGCGCCGCATCGGCGACCTCTTCGTCGAACAGGGCATCATCGACGACCAGCAGTTGGCCGAGGCGCTCGACGTCCAGCGGCGCACCGGCGGCCGACTCGGCGAGATCCTCATCGACCTGGGCTTCGTCACCTCGCTGGACTCCGCCCGCATCCTGGCCGAACGCCTCGGGATGACCTTCGTGGACCTCGCCAAGGGTCCGCTGGACGAGATCGTCGCCCAACGCATCCCCGAGGAGATCGCCCGCCGCTACCGGGCCATCCCGATCGAGGCGGAGGACGGCGTCCTGCGGATCGCGGTCGCCGATCCCACCGACGTCTTCGCCCTCGACGACCTCCAGGTCATCACCGCGATGCAGATCGTGCCGGTGGTCGCCGATCCGGATCAGATCCTCGAGGTGGCGAACCGCATCTGGTCCCGACCGAGCATGGAGAGTCGGATCGACGACGCCATGGACGTCGAGGACACCGAGCCCGATCATGTCCTGGTCGCCGAGACCGAGGACGCGCCGATCATCCGGTTGGTCGACGCGATGGTCGCCCAGGCCACCGACGAGCGCGCGTCCGACATCCACATCGAGCCTTCGGGCGAACGGGTGCGCATCCGGTTCCGCGTCGACGGCGTCCTGCACGATGCGTCGTACACGCCGCGCAACGTGTTGCGTCCGATCGTGAGTCGACTCAAGGTCATGGCCGGCTGTGACATCTCCAACAGCCGCACGCCTCAAGACGGACGATTCTCGGTCTCCGGCAAGAACCGCCACGTGGACGTGCGCATGACCACCCTGCCGACCGCGTCGGGTGAAGCGGTCGTGCTCCGACTGCTCGACAAGTCCCAGGGCATCAAGGACCTCAACAGTCTCGGCTTCGAGCCCGAGGACCTCGTGAAGTACCAGGAGAGTTACCGGGCGTCGCAGGGCGCGATCCTCACGGCCGGTCCGACCGGTTCGGGCAAGACGTCGACGCTGTACGCGACGCTGAGTGAGCTCAACGACCCGTCCCGCAGCATCGTGAGCGTCGAGGACCCGGTCGAATATCACATGGACGGCATCAAGCAGGTCCAGGTGGGTCGGCGCGGCACCGTCGGCTTCGCCGGCGCACTGCGCGCGATCCTGCGGGCCGACCCCGACGTGATTCTCGTCGGTGAGATCCGCGACTCCGAGACCGCACTCATCGCGGCCGAAGCGGCGCTCACGGGCCACCTGGTGTTGAGCACGATCCACACGTTGAGCGCGTCCACCGTTCCGGTGCGCCTGATCGAGATGGGCGTCGAGCCCTACCTCGTCACGTCCTCGTTGCAGTGTGTGGTGTCGCAACGTCTCGCGCGTCGACTGTGCGAGTACTGCGGGACGACCAGCGAACCCACGGCCGACGAACTCACCCTCCTGGTCGAACCAGGTGAGGAAGCGCCGACGGAAATCGGACGGCCGGTCGGATGCTCCCACTGCTCGAACACCGGCTACCGCGGTCGGATCGCGGTCTACGAGGTGATGCGTCTCGACGACGACATCCGGTCCCTCATCGCGCAGCGGGCCGCCGGCCCGGAGATCGAGCGGGTGGCGGTCGAGGCCGGCATGCGCACCCTCCGCCAGGCCGGCATGGCCCACGTCCGCGCCGGCACCTTCGGGCCCGAAGAACTCCTCCGCATCCTGTCGTAGCCGCTCGCTGCCGCCGGCTCCGGCCTGCGGCGTTCGACGCTACGGGCGATGGTGCGGGTCGCGTGCCGCGATGGCCCGACCGGCATGCCAGCCCGGCGCCCGACCGCGGGTCGGGAGCTCGATCCGGTCGACATTCACATCGCTACGCGCCAGGACCCAGGACACGACCGAGTTCGAGTTCCACATCTCGCCGGCGTCGAGCTCGTCCCGGCCCCACACCGGTGTCGGGATCGACGGCAACGTCTCGAGGATCCGCCGGGCGATCTCGGCGTCGTCGGTGACCCGGACCGGGCTCCCGATCGCCTGATCGATGTCGGGGATGCGGCCGCCGCGCCAGCGCCGGATCTCGTACCGGAACACCCGGAATCGGCCGAGCCATCGCATGCCGACCGCGCCTTGCGCCACGACTCCCCGCCGTTCGCCGTGGAGATCCGGCACCGGCGCCTGCTCGATCACGACGTCGCCGTCGGGGGCCGAGACCACCAACGCCGAGTGGTAGAGATCACATCGGGGGCGCCGGGCGACGAGCGCCGACATGGCCTCGAAGATCTTCCCGCTGATCTTCACCACGTGCGCGCCTGCACCCAACGGAATCCAGTAGAGATCGACCGCGGCCGTGTGTCCTGCCCCAGGTTCCCGATCATCGCTCATTCGAATCGTCATACTGCCCGATCTTGATCGCAACCGCGATCGTCATCGCTGACTGCCGAAGGGACCCGAGTCGCACGGGTGGCTTTCGTCGGCGGCGTAACTCGGTCCGCGCGTGACGGCGAAACGGCACCGCGCTTCCCCATCGGGCACGACGAGCAGCGTCAGCGCGGTCGCGACGACGACCAGGCAGAGCAGCAGCCACGCCATCGCAGCACGATCGGACACGGAGGCAACGCTATTCGGCGCAGACCACCCTGATGCGCGGGCCGTCACAAAGGCGCGGTCGGGCGTCAGGCATTGTCCCTTGCGTACTGACGTTTGTAGGTTGCTCCACCCGAGAAGTGGACGAACGTACAACGGTCGGCCGATTGCTACTGCACCCAGGCGTGCGGCAATGTCATCAGGCACCTCAAGCCGGTTCCGTACCCGACCTCTCCGGTTGCCGCGGCGATGTGAGTTCTTGCCACGGCCTCCCTCGCCGGCGTGGCTACTTGGGCCTGTTGCCTCTGACCGCCTCAAGAACCGCTTCGAGGATCGCAACGACGATCACGCACGTCAACAGTCCGATTGTGATCGTTATCAGCAAATCGCGGATCGGTACACCCGACTCGTAGTTCCCGTCGAAGACCTTCGCAACCCAGTCGAGGACCGGAGAGGCGGTCAGAACGAGTGCCACGAATAGCAACGCGATCGTGATGCCTGCGTTTAGCTTCCCGGCGTCCGTTCTGAACTCGGCGTCATAGACCCTCTTCAGAAGCTCGACGAGCTCTCTTCTCAGAGGTCTCGACGGTTCGGACTCTCCACCTGGCGTGACCACCGAAATACCGCCCCTGCTGTCCCGAAAGTACTGAGAAGCCCGACCATCGCAGCAACGGCATTGATACCGACTCCTGCAAACGCGAGCCCTGCCACCAGACCCCAAACCGCCGCCACCAGAAGAAGGCCACACCACACGTACCGCTCGACCTTCGCGACGGAAGCAACGTCCGACGAGGAATTCCGCGCCCTTTCGACAGCTTGACTCTCGCGCGCGGTCGATGACTCAGCGCCACCGACGATGAAGTACCGCAAAACTGGCCGGTCAACGTCACCAAGCGAAGCGAAGTAACGCGAGTCGTCGAACTGATTCGTGTACCAGCTCGCTCCTTGCCACACGGGCGCAACGTGGTCCTCCAAGATGCGGGAGGCCATCGCCGACTTGCCGTGACCAAACTCTCCAGAGATGACCAGGTTCGTATCCCAGATGTGCTCCGAGAGCGGCTGCAGCCACTCGCGAACGCTCGCTGGCTCGGGCCAGTCGCCGACTCCGACGATCGCCGTGTCGACTGTGGCTGTCCGCTCTCGCGCTGCTGAAGTATGCATTGCGCTCGGTCGGGAACGGTGCGCTCGGTACTTGCGCGACCGTGCGACGCTGAGCTGAGCCGAAAGTTCTTGATCCTTGGTCGCGGGCACGGGTACACCTTGCTCGACGGCCCCGCGCGCCTCGGGAACGTCAACCATTGGCTTCGTCCTGCTGTCGCGAGCCCCAGTCCGCCGCTTCCTGGAAAGCATCGGCAATAAGACGGGCATTCCCGCGACTTGCGCGAAACTCAAAATCAGTAGAGGAATCGTCAACGCACTCCCCGGTGAAATCGAGGCGAGTACTCGTAAGCCGCACGATCACGCTCTGGCCACCGCCGGAATAGACCGGCTCGATGTAGAGGTTGCCAAAGACCGGTACCGCTGACCGTGTGCGCGTCGACCACTCCTGTGCGAGTCCCTCAATCTCGCCGATGGCGTTCAGACGCTCCATGACGAGCTCGATATCAGGACGTTCTTCCGGATCGTCGAACTCCTGTGCGAGCCACTGTTCAACAGACGGCTGGGGGGATCTCCTCAGAGCGAAGCTCAGTACTTCGTCCGCCAGCCACGCCAACGTCTCGGCCCAATCGGCCTCATGTTCCGGGATCCCTGCACTCGTCAGATCACGGATCAACAGCGCGGAGCGGTTCACCATTGGATCCACCACGAACGAAGCGAGCCGAGCGTCGATCGCAACCGTCACAGCCTCCAGGAACCGCGAGAACCGGTCGCTACTGACCGTGAGGAGCTCCGTCCCTGCCGCAGCCATGTGGGGAGAGTACACGCGCGGCGCGTAGCAGGTGCCAAGTCAGCACCGCTTTACCGGCCGCGCGATTGTGTAGCGGTGCGTATTGGAATCAAGAGCGGCGCCCCTTCGGGGCGCCTCGGGCACCTCCGGCGCCGCGAGCGGCACCTGCGGAGCCCCCGAGGGCTCCGGCGAAGTGGCTCCGCTGTGAACCCAAGCCGCTTGGGCTGCACGAACCTGAGCCATGGTGAGGCCCCATCGTTTTGATGCGCTCCACGGCCGGTACCGACCATTGCCGGTCGTGATTTCGCCGGTGCGTCGATCGAGCCATGGCATGACGGCGCGGTCGTCGGCGGTCTTGCTCACGTATTTGGCGCAGTATCCGGCATGTCCGGGCTGTGCGAGCTTGACGTCGATGGAGTGCCCGAACCCACGCGCGATTGCGAGTTCACGTAGCGGACAGTGTGGATCTCGCGGCCGGTAGTCAGCGAGGAGCTGGTCGAGGTGTTCGACGCGTAGGAGCACGTGGAAATGCAACGCGCCGCGTTTCTGCACCTCGGCACTACGCGCGTATTCGACGTTCCCGTAACGGCGGCGCAGGTACAACATGAAATGCGTGAACAGCAGTCCCGCCATCGCGTTCCACTCCGCGAGGTTGATTCCCCCTTCGGGAGTACAGGCGCAGACCTCACCGGACGGGAGACCGTGCAGCTCCTCGCCGGGTGCGGTCAGGGTGATGAGCACGATCCGGTTGGTGGGCCGGTCGCTCCATCCCGACGCGAACACGCGCCGGACACGGTGCCGGTAGCTGATTCCGCACGGTCCGCATTGTTGGCGGGAAGTGCGATGACATCGCGACAGGATCCTCAAGTCGCATTCGAGGCACACGAACAGGACGGGCATGTCACATCGTTCGTGCACGACGCGGATGCCCGCGCGGCCGACACACTTCCAGTGGTGCTTCGTGCGGCCCGGGCAGCCGGCTGGGATTCGTTCCGCTGGTCGTTCGGTGGCAAGACGCATTTACGCCACCGCCTGTCCTGCTGCAGCCCGGACAGGGTTGGGGCTGACGGCGGGGCCGTCGGCGAAGAGGAGCGCGGCACGGCGCAGCGTTGTCGGGTCGGCGATGTGGACCGGGACGCCTTGCGCAGCGCAACTCTGTTCCACCCATCGGCGGACCACGTCCGGACTCAACACTCTTTCCGGTCGCGGCGAGGATGTTGGCGTTCGTCGAGTCATGGACGGCGCCCTTTCTCGGGAAGGCACCGTGAGATCCGAAGATCACGGTGCGCGAAGCACGGCGTGTCTCCGGTGTGGCCGACTTCGGCCGTGCGTTCCCCGAGCGGGAGCCGGATAGGGACTGCAGGGGCGCGACCGCCCTCAACCTGCACAATGAATACCACGCCTGTGATTCCGGGCGCAACAGGCCGAACGGCCCTGAGTCGGGCGCGGACCGATCGTCCAGGGCGGGAGCGGCAGCCCGACCGGCGACTATGGAGGGCGGACAAGTCCGCCCTCCTGAACCGATGATGTCGTCGGGGATCCCCGGGGCCCTCAAGGCCAAGCCCTGCGGGCGCCTGCGGCGGCCTTGACCGCCCCTTGCTAGGAACCGGTCAAAGTTTCCAGGTCGGGGTGCAGCGGTCGGCGTCGAAGCGGGCGCGGCCCCGGACGGCGGGACCGATGCTCACCCGGTCGAGGACAAGGCCAAGGAGCGCATGGCGACGGTCGAAGCCCATCGCGTTCCACGACGCGGCGAGCCGGTCGGCGTGGCCGACAAACTCCCGCAGCTGTCCGGTGCTCGACGATCGGATCAGCTGCGCCCGGGACCGATCGATGCGGGCCTCGATCGGCGCCCGCGCCGTCAGGAACTCCCGGAGCGTGATCTGGCGTTGCCCATAGGCGGTCGCTAACTCGTCTAACTGTTGCTGATCGGCTGCCAACCCGGCCTCAGCATCATCCGCGAGGCCTTCGACCTCGCGCGCCTTCCACGCCGCCGCCGCCTCGCGACTGTCGAGCCGGAACAAGACTGCCTCAAAGATCAATTGTTCGAGGGGTTCGGCCTTCACCGCGGTGGCACCACACCCCGAGGACCCGACACCTTTCACGCACACATACCGCCGTGCCCCGTCGTCACGCGGGCGGGACACCATCCGAGCGCCACACACGCCGCAGACCACGAGACCCGACAACAGATACCGCCGCGGCGTGCGGCGATGCCGAACGGCGCGGGCTTGACCCATCGCCCGGAACGCCGCCACGTCCGCCGGCGGGACGATCGCCGGCCACTGCGCCGACGACACAACTCCGTGCAACTCGCGCTGCCCACAGATCCGCGCCGAACGCAACACCCGAGACAACCCCGTCGGTGTCCACGCGTTCCCTGCACTGGTCCTGACCCCACGCCCGGCCAAGTCCTCACACAAGCCCCGGAGCGACTCGCCCGCCAACGCGCGGGCCATCACCTCCCGCACCACCACCGCCTCCGACTCGCGCACCGTCAACCGGTCATCATCGAAACCGAACGGTCGAGTACCACCACCACTCACCGCGCCCGCCTCCGCCAACTCCCGATGCTTGCGTCTGACCCGCCGCTTGATCTTCGCCACCTCATCCGCCGCCACCGCCCCCTTGATACGCGTCACCAAGAGCCCATCACCGGTCGCCAAATCGATATCGCCACCCACCGTCGCGAGATACCGCAAACCCGACGCGTCCGCGACTTCGAAGAAACCTTCGAGTTCTACCGGACGCCGATGCAACCGATCCGCGTCCCACACCAGGACACCGTCCACGACCCCGGCCTTGATGTCATCGAGCAGCCGCTCATACTCCGGGCGACGTTTCCGCACATCCGCCGCCGAGATGTCGTTATCCACATAGAGCCCACCAACCAGCCAGCCCTTCCGCACCGCCAACTCCCGACAATCCGCCTCCTGACGAGCAACACCCAACGCCCGACCCGCACGATCATCCGAAATCCGGCAATAAATCGCCGCCGACCGCGGCACCCCACCCTCTAGGTACATCAACACACACTAGACCACCCAGGCGTCACGTCATCTGCATCGAGCGCCCGATTTTCTTGGGTTTGGGGTTGACAAGCGAACTGACGTTCGTGTAGGGTGAGCGGAGCACCACACCACTTCCCCGTGAGTCCTGCCAGGTCGTCGTCAGTCGGGAGGTTGGGTCGTGCTCGATGAACTCCACCATCTCGTCGACCGTGCCGCCACGCTGGTCCGAGACCTCAACGTCGATGCCCTCACCGGCGCCGAGGCGCGTGCCGGGGTCGAAGCATTCGTCAGCCTGGAACGACTCGTCGCCGCGGGCCGATTGTTGTATGCGGGGCGCCTCGCCGAGACTGGCGCCTGGGTCGGCGACGGATCCTTCCGCGACCCCGAAGGATTCATGGCCTCCCTCTCAGGCACCTCGGTCGGCGCGGCCCGCGCCGCGCTCAGCACCGCCCACCGGATCAAACACCAACCCGCCGTCGCCGCCGCCCTACGCGACGGCACCCTCTCCACCGTCCAGGCCGACACCGTCAGCGTCGCCGTCGACGCCGACCCCACCACCGCCGACACGCTCGTCGAGTTTGCCCGCACCGCCGGCTACCGCGGCCTGAAACACGAATGTGACCGCATCAGTGCCGCCGCCCAATCCCGCGACACCGAACGCGCCAACTACGAACGCATCACCCGCGACCGTTCGTTGCGCCACCACCGCAACCGCGACGGCTCCGGCCGGATCGAGATCCGCGGCCCCCTCGACCGCACCGCCCAGATCATGGCCAGCCTCGAACCCCACGAACGCGAACTCTTCGAAACCAACCGGGCCGGGGGTCACCTCGTCCATCCCGACGCCGTCGCCTTCGACGCCCTCGTCGCGCTCACCCAACCCGACACGCCAGTCGCTGCGACCAAGACCCGTGGGACACGACCGCTCGGCATGGTCGTCGTCCATGTCAGTCACACCGCCTACCAACGAGGCTGGACCGAACCCGGCGAGATCTGCGAACTCGAAAGCCACGGACCCGTCCCCGTCGGCGTCGCCCGCCGCATCAGCTCCGACGCGATCCTCAAAGCCGTCGTCACCGACAGCGTCGACATCACCCGCGTCGCGCACCTCGGCCGCACCATCCCCACCCACCTCCGCACCGCGATCGAAACCCGCGACCGCACCTGCGTCATCGAAGGCTGCGACATCGACCGCCACCTCGAAATCGACCACAACATCCCTGTCGCCGTCGGAGGACCGACCAGCCTCGACAACCTCGCCCGCCTCTGCCACCACCACCACCGACACAAAACCCTCCACGACCTCCGCCGCACCGGCGTGCCCGGCCACCAACACCTCACCAACCCGAACGAGACCACCACCCGCAACGAACACACGCGCGACGAACACGCACGCGCCGGACCCGGCCCCTGAACTGGATCAAGCGGCGGCTTCGCGCTCCATCATGAGGGCGAGGTCGTGCGGACGGGTGGCGGCGGCGAGTGCGACCTGACGCGTGATCACGCCGGTCTGGAACAGCGCCAACGCGTGCTGATCGAAGAGCTGCATGCCGTAGTAGCTGCCTTCTCGGATCACGTCCTCGAGCTGGTGCGTGCGCTCGGCGTCGATGATCCGGTCGAACACGCGGCCCGTGGCCACGAGCGACTCGACCACCGGCACCCGACCGACGAGATCGGCCCGGGGCACGAGCCGCTGACCGAGAATGCCGCGCAGCGCGCCGGCGAGTGAGCTGCGGACCTGGCCGTGCTGGCCGGCGGGGAAGAAGTCCAGGATGCGGTTGATCGTCTCGGTCGCCGTCACCGTGTGCAGCGTGGCGAGCACGAGGTGGCCGGTCTCGGCGGCCGTAATCGCGGCCCAGACGGTCTCGGCGTCACGCATCTCCCCGATGAGGATCACGTCGGGGTCCTGGCGAAGCACCATCTTGAGCGCGGTGCGGAAGTTCTCGGTGTCGGCACCGATCTCGCGCTGGCTGACGAAGCAGCGGTTGTCCTCGTGGCGGATCTCGACCGGATCTTCGATGGTCACGATGTGCGCGTCACGGGTGGCGTTGATGTGATCGATCATGGCCGCGAGCGTCGTGGTCTTCCCCGAGCCCGTCGCGCCGGTGACGAGAATCAAGCCGTCGTGCTCGTCGGCCAGCCGCTGCGCGATCGGCGGCATGCCGAGTTCGGCCAGCGACGGCACCTTGGGCAGCACGTAGCGAATCGCGAGCGCGACCCCACCCTGCTGGCGATACACGTTGACCCGGAATCGGCCGATGCCCGGCGCTTCGTACGCGAAGTCGACCTCTCCCTTGGTGGCGAACGCCTCGCGTCGCCACGCCGGCATCACCGTCTCGGCGCAGGCCTCGACGTCCGCCTCGGTCAACGCGTCGACCGCGAGCACCTCGAGCTGGCCGTCGACTCGCACGGTCGGGGGTCGACCCTGCTTCAGGTGCAGGTCCGACGCGCCCATGGCGATCGTGCGGGTCAGCAGTTCGTTGATGTCCACGACTTGTCCTCTCCTTCACGCCACGACCCGGAAGACTTCTTCCAGGCTCGTGAGTCCTGCCGCAACCTTGCGGAATCCGTCGCCGCGCAGCGGAACCATCCCCTGCATGACCGCGGTCTTCTTGACATCTTCGGTCGATCGGTGCTCGATGATGAGCCGTTCGATCTCTTCGGTGATGGTCAGCACCTCGTGCAGGGCGAACCGTCCCTTGTATCCGGTTTTTCCGCAGTGGCCGCAGCCGACCGGGCGGTGCAGCGTGGGCCATTCCGGCGTCGAGTCCATCGGCCAACCCGCCTCGACGAGCTCGGCCTCACTCGGCTGGTACGCCTCGGCGCAGTGGGTGCAGAGCCGGCGAGCGAGCCGCTGGGCGAGGACGCTCGTGAGCGCGCTGGTCACCAGGAAGGGCTCGACCCCCATCTCGACGAGCCGTTGTGGGGTCGAGGCGGCGTCGTTGGTGTGCAGGGTCGTGAGCACGAGGTGACCGGTCAGCGCGGCTTCGATCGCGATGGTCGCGGTCTCCTGGTCCCGGATCTCACCGACGAGCACGATGTCGGGGTCACACCGGAGGATGGAGCGGAGCGCCGCCGCGAAACTCAGTCCGGCCTTGGAATGGATCTGCACCTGGTTGATACCGGCCAGCCGGTACTCGACCGGGTCTTCGACGGTGATGATGTTGCGGTCCACCTGGTTGAGGATGTTGAGCGTCGCGTACAGCGTCGTCGACTTCCCCGAACCGGTCGGACCGGTCACCATGATCGTGCCGTAGGGCTTCTTGTAGGAGGCCTCGTACCGGGACAGCACGTCCGGGAGGAACCCCTGGTCGTCGAGGGTCAGCAACGCCTGGCTCTTGTCCAGGATTCGCATGACGACCTTCTCGCCGTACACCGTCGGCAGGGTCGCGACCCGGAGGTCGACCTGTTGCCCGCCCACACGCGCGGAGATGCGGCCGTCCTGGGGGACGCGCCGCTCGGCGATGTTGATGTCGGCCATGACCTTGAGTCGACTGATGACACCGGCCTGGATCGCCTTGGGCGAGTGCATCGCCTCGTGCAGCACGCCGTCGATGCGGAACCGGATCCGCAGATCGGTCTCGGTGGGTTCGACGTGGATGTCCGAGGCGCGGTCGGCGACGGCCTGGGTGATCACCAGGTTGACGAACTTCACGATCGGCGCGTCTTCGATCAGCTCGTCGATCCGGACGTTGTCGTCGTCGGGTCCGAGCTCGGTGGCGGCCTCCTGGGCCATCGTGTCCACTTCGCCGTCGAGGCGATGGACCTTGTCGATGAGTTGCTGCACCTGGCTCGGCGGCGAGACCACGGTGACGACCTCGGCGCCGGTCATGGCGCGGATGTCGTCGGAGGCGAAGACGTTGGAGGGGTCGGCCATCGTCACGACGAGCCGACCGTGCTCGTCCCACTGGATCGGGATCGCTTGATAGCGCCGGACCAGCGATTCGGGAACGAGCATCGAGACCGACGGGTCGATCGTGATGTCGTTGAGGTCGACGAAACCGAGGCCCACTTGCTGCGCGAGCGTGCGCACGAGGTCGGATTCGGTGATGCGGCCGTGTTCGATCAGGACACGGCTGACCGGCTTGCCGTTCTTCTCACTCGCCGCGAGGGCCGCGTCGAGATCGGCCTCGGTGATGAGGCCCTGTTGAAGCAGCAAGGTGCCGAGTTGGGCACCGTTGGACACGAGGCCTCCTCCACCACTCCCTCGCCGGGTCGCGAGATATCTGCGTATCGGCAGCCGCGACGGCCGCCTGAAGGGTCAGTCGTCCTTGAGCCCCGAGAACATGCGGAGGAGTTCGCTGCGGTCCACCACGATCTCGGACCGCTCCACGACCGGTGCCGGCGCCGGCTCGGGGACCGCCCCGGGTGACGGGGATCCGGCCAGACCGGCCCGCGCCGCGAGATCGGCCCGTTCGCGTTCCAGGTCGTCGGCGGTCGGCACGGGTGCCGGCTCGGGTGCAGGCGGTGCAGGCGGTGCAGGCGGAGCAGGCGTCGGGGACGCCGGAGTCGGCGGTGCTGCCACGGGCGAGTCGCGGACGTCCGCCCCCCAGTCGCTCACGTCGACCAGATCGGCGTCGGCGGGAGGTGTCGGGCCCCTGCTCGGACGCGCGGCCCGTTCCGCGTCGGCTCGCGCCGACGACAATGCACGCTCGGCACCGACGATCACCCGCACGGCACCGGACCGCACCAGCGTGCGCACCTCGGGTCCGACCACGATCAGGCTGGCCTCGGCGCCCCGAGCGAGTTCCCGAATCGTGCGCTGACCGTCGACCAGGTCCAGGACCCGGAATCCGATGCGGGTCAACGTGATCGACTCGTCGGAGATCGTGCCCGTGCGTTCGAGGACCGAGTCGAAACTCTCGACCGCGGTCATGATCGCCGGCCATTCCCGGGCGATGTCGGTGGCCCGGGTCAGGATCGGCTCGACCGCCACCATCAGCGGCGCGGGCCAGGGCGGCGTCTCGTCGGCCCGGAACTCGAACTCGGCGTCGCGGCTCCGCAGCAACGACACGCATACTTCGAGGAGTCGGATCTCGAGGGCGGCCGCGTCGGTGACCGGACCCGACAGGTCCGAGACCTCACCGCCGCAGAGTTCCCCGCCGGCGAAGTACAGCGTGCCGTCCACTTCGCGGCCGCGCACGACCAACGCTCCGCTCGCGGCGGACCGCTCGACGAGGCTCAGCACCTCGGCGAGGGGAAAGACGGCGAATGTCCCGGACAGCAAGCGACGGCCTCCACGGTCGGTCCGTGCAAGTGTCGACACGTCGACCGGCGTTCTTGATGACCGCCTTTCTCGATGAGCGCTACCGGCGTGCGGCCGCCCGCATCGCGTCGAGCGGCGCCTCGATCCCGGTCCACAGTTCGAACGCGAGGGCGGCCTGGTGCACCAACATGCCGAGGCCGCCGACGGGAATCGCTCGATTTTCTGCCGCTTTGCGCAGAAAGGTGGTTTCGAGCGGGTGGTAGACGAGGTCGACCGCCCACTGATCGGCGACGGGTTCCACCGGGCACCCGGTGTCCTCCCCCATCCCGATCGGCGTGGCGTTGACCACGACCTCGAACCCGGCGGCGGTCCCGGTCGGCCACGGGGACGCGGTGACGCCGGGGATCAGCGCCGCCACCTCGGCGGCGGCCTCCGGTCGACGCGCCGCGACACTCACGAGCGCGCCGGTTCGGACCAACGCGTCGGCGACGGCCCGGGCCGCGCCGCCGGCCCCGAGCACGAGAACCGACCGGCCTCGGCAGTCGAGCCCGTCGTCGGCCACCGCGCGGAGGAATCCCTCGCCGTCGGTCGACGCGCCCAGACACGAGCCGTCGGCGCGGACCACGACCGTGTTGACCGATCCCAGCGCGTGGGCCGCGTGGGTGAGCTCGTCGCAGGCGCGGGCCGCGTCGGCCTTGTGCGGCATCGTGACGTTGATCCCGCCGATGCCCAGCACCGGCAAGGCCCGGACGGCCGCTCCACCCTGGCCGGGCGGCACCTCCAGCGCCAGGTACACCCAGTCGAGGCCGGTCGCCGCGAACGCGGCGTTGTGGATGAGCGGCGAACGGGAATGACGGACCGGCGAACCGATCACCGCCGCCAGCCGGGTCTGACCGGTGATCACTTCAGCACCCCTCGTCGCCGCGCGTCGGCGATGTTCGCCTCGTGTTCCGCGAACGTGACCGCGAACGCATGCCGGCCACTCGCGTCGGTGAGCACGTAGTACTTGAACGCCACCTCGGCCGGCTGCAGTGCAGCCCGCAGCGCGGCTTCGGTCACCGTCGAGATCGGAGTCGGCGGCAGGCCGGGGACACGGTAGGTGTTGTAGGGCGAGTCGAGCAGGAAGTCCGCGTCGGTCAGGGGTCGGGTCCCGCCGCCGCGGGCGTAGATCACCGTGGCGTCGATCTGGAGCGGCATGGCGTCACGCAACCGGTTGGCGATCACCGCACTGATGAGCGGGCGGTCGCTCGCGACCCCCGCCTCCCGCTGGATCAGCGACGCGATGATCACCGTCCGGTACGGATCCGGGGATCCGGCCAGGCCGACTTGGTCCGCGTGGCGGTCGAAGCTGCGCACGATCGTGCGCAGAATGTCGAGTTCGGTCTCGTGATCCTCGACGAGGTAGGTGTCGGGCCACGTGAGCCCTTCGAGCGATTGGCTCGTCGGCGGTTGGAACTTGGAGCGGACGGTGCCCCCCTCCAGGGCCGAGCGGAACTTGTCGGCCGACCGACCGGGCACCGCCCCGACCCGTTCGGTGATCTCGGCCAGGGTCAGGCCGGGCGGCAGCGCCAGCTTCTCGTAGTGCTGGCGCGGCCCGCGTTCGAGCGCCCGGATCGCGTCGGCCGCGCCCAGGTCCTGACGCAGGCGGTAGGTCCCGGCCTGGAACGAGGTCGAACCACTGAAGCGCGCGTAGAGGCGGAACGCGAGGGGCGAGCCGATGACGCCCCGCGTGGCCAGTCGGTCGGCGATGCCGCTCACCCCGTCGCCGCGCGGGATCACGACGGTCACGGCCCGACCGGGATCGCCCGGCGGGCTGACCTGGTACCAGAACCAGCCGATGGCGACGAAGAACGGCAACGCGAGGAGCGCCAGCACGAGCACCACGCGGAGTCCGCGCCGTTGTCGCCGACGCGCCGGGCGGTCGTCGGTCATGACTGCGACTCCAGGTACGACTGGAGGATGACGGCGGCCGCGACCTGATCGACCTTCTGGCGGCGCTCCTTGCGCTTGGCCCCCGCACCGATCATCGACCGGTCGGCGATCACCGTGGTGAGCCGTTCGTCGACCAGCGTGAACTCGATGTCGGATGCCAAGGCGGTCAACGCCTCGACCTCGGCGCGGGCGGCCTTCGCGGCCGGGCCCATCCGGCCCGACATCTCCCGCGGGAGCCCGACCACGACGGTGCCGGCCTCGTGTTCGACGGCCATCGCCACGATCGCCCGTCGGTCCCGATCGGCGTCGCCGCTGCGTTCGATCGTCGCCAGCGGGCTCGCAATGACCCCGCCGGGGTCGGAGAGCGCGACGCCGATGCGCCGACTACCGAGATCCACCCCGAGGACGCGGCCCATGGGGATCACCCTACGGCGTCGGCCACCTGACGCTGTGCCACGTCGAGTGCGTCGTCGACCGCGGCCACGTTCGGTCCGCCGCCGACCACCAGTTCGGCGTTCTTGGCGGTACCGCCGCCGAGCAACTTCGCCACCGGGGCGGCGAGCGTGGCCGCCGAGACTCCGGCCGCCACCCGATCCGAGCCCACTGCGGCCACCACCCCGGCCTTGCCGTCGTTCTCGCCGACCAGGACCACGATCCCGTCCGCTCCGAGGGCGTCGCGGATTGCGATCGCGAGTTGCCGGAGGTCGTCCGGCGCGAGTCCGTCACGGCGGGCGACGACGGTCGAATCGGACGCGGCCGCCGCCAGCTCCTGGGCCGCGCCGGCGGCCTCGCGGCGCCGGGCTGCGGCGAGGTCGTCACCGAGGGACTTCACCTGGGTCAGCAGCTTCTCGACGCGCCCGGCCAGCTCGCCGGGCGCGACGTTGAGCATCCCGGCGAGGTCGCGCAGCTGCTGTTCCTCCTGGCCGATGCGGTCGAGGGCGACCGCGCCGGTCACGGCCTCGATGCGGCGCAGGTTCGATCCGATCGAACCCTCGCTCACGATCTTGATCGGCCCGATGAAGCCGAGTGCGTGCACGTGGGTGCCTCCGCAGAGTTCGGTGGAGGTGGGCCCGGCCTCCAACACCCGAACGATGTCGCCGTACTTGTCGCCGAAGAACGCGATCGCGCCGATGCTCTCGGCGTGGGCCTTGGTCGTCTCGTAATGGCGGACGGGAGAGTCGGCGATGACCTCGCGGTTCGCGAGTGATTCGATGGCCAGCAGGTCGTCGACCGCGACCGCCTCGTGGTGGGAGAAGTCGAAGCGCAGCCGATGGTCGTCCACGTGGGAGCCGGCCTGCTTCACGTGATCGCCGAGGACACTCCGCAGCGCCGCGTGCAGGAGGTGCGTCGCGGTGTGGTTCCGCCGGATCGCATCGCGGCGATCACCGTCGATCGCGAGCGTGACCGTCTCGCCTTCACTGAGCGCGCCTTCGGTGACCTCCACCCGGTGCACGGTCAAGCGGGCCGGAATCGCGTACTGGGTGTCGCCGACCCGGGCGACGAGACCCGAGGTCGCGGTGATCGCGCCGGTGTCGCCGACCTGACCGCCCGACTCCGCGTAGAAGGGTGTGCGATCGACGATCACGTCGACCGGACCCGATCCGGCCTCGGCGCGCCCGATCCGTTCACCCCCCGCGATCAGGGCCAGCACGGTGGCGCCTTCGGTCGTGTACTCCTGGCGGCCGGTGAACTCGGTGTCGCCGTGCTCGTCGAGGAGTTCGCGGTAGAGCTCGACGGGCGCGCTCGCCGCGCCGCCCGCCGCCTTGTGCGCGTCGCGCGCGCGGGCGCGCTGCTCCTCCATCGCCGCGTTGAACCCGTCGACGTCGACGGCCCGACCCGCCTCGGCCGCGATCTCCCGGGTGAGATCGACGGGGAAGCCCAACGTGTCGTGCAGGAAGAACGCCCGCTCGCCCGAGACGTCTCCCGCGGCGAGGATCTCCGCGAGCATGTCCTCGCCGCGCTGGAGGGTCGCGAGAAAGCGCTCCTCCTCGCGCTGCACGATCGTGCGCACGAGATCGTGCCGGGCGACCAGATCGGGGTAGGCCGCGCCCATGGTCGCCACCGTGGCGTCGACCAGCGTCGGGGTGACGAGTTGGCGGGCGCCGAGCCGGTAGGCGTGACGAACGGCCCGCCGGATGATGCGCCGCAACACGTACCCGCGCGTCTCGTTGCTCGGCACCACGCCGTCGGCGACGAGGAACGTCATGGTCCGGGCGTGTTCGGCGAGGATGCGCAGGGACACGTCGTCCTCGGTGCCCGGATACCCGCCGTAGGTGGCGCCGGTCACCGATTCGGCCGCGGCGATGAGCGGCCGGAAGATGTCGATGTCCCAGATCGTGCGGGCACCCTGGAGCACGGCCAGGTTGCGTTCGAGGCCGGCGCCGGTGTCGACACTCGGAGCCGGCAGCGGGACGAGCGTCCCGTCGGGCTGCGCGTCGTACTGCAGGAACACGAGGTTCCAGATCTCGACGAAGCGATCGTCGCTCA
>CAZJBJ010000065.1:0-18816 GCA_964544295.1 uncultured Bifidobacteriaceae bacterium | reverse complement strand
CTCGGCGCCGAGTCCGACGGATCGGGTGGGTCCACCGGTCCGGCGGGTGAGGTGGTCGACGCGATCCGCGCGATGGGTGGGGAGGCCGTGGCCAACGGCGACGACGTCGCCGATTGGGACGGCGCGCAGCGGTTGATCCAGACCGCGATCGACGCGTTCGGTGGGCTCGACGTCCTGGTGAACAACGCCGGGTTTCTCCGCGACCGGATGGTCGTGAGCACCTCCGAGCAGGAGTGGGACGCCGTCATCCGCGTCCACCTCAAGGGTCACTTCGCCCCGACCCGTTTCGCCGCCGCCTACTGGCGGGAGCAACAGAAGAACGGGGTGGCCGTCGATGCCCGCGTGATCAACACGTCCTCGGGTGCCGGGCTCATGGGCAGCGTCGGCCAGGGTGCCTACAGCGCCGCGAAAGGTGGAATCGCGGCGCTGACGATGGTCGAGGCCGCCGAGCTCGGGCGCTACGGCGTGACCGCGAATGCGATCGCGCCGGCCGCGCGCACCCGGATGACCGAGGCCGTGTTCGCCGACACGATGGCCGCGCCCGAGGACGGTGCGTTCGACGCGATGGCACCAGAGAACATCGCGCCGCTCGTGGTGTGGCTCGGTTCCGCGGATTCCGCGGGGGTGACCGGTCGGGTGTTCGAGGTCGAGGCGGGTCTGATCTCGGTCGCCGACGGCTGGCAGCACGGGCCGCAAGAAGACAAGGGGGCCCGGTGGGATCCCGCCGAGGTCGGCCCGGTCGTGCGCCGGCTCCTGGCCGAGGCGCCGACCCCGACCCCGGTCTACGGGGCCTGAGGGGCCGACCGTGGCCGGGTACGGGGTCGCGGTCCACGCGGTCGACCGCCCCGGCAAGGTCGCGCTGGTGCACGGCGAGCGGCGCATCACCTACGGCGAACTCGACGCCCTGGCGAACCGCGCCGCCCACCACCTGCAGACGCTCGGTGTCGACGCCGAGCACCGGCTGGGCATCGCCCTGGGGAATCGACCCGAGTGGTTCGTCGCCGCGCTGGGTGCCGCGCGGGTCGGTGCCGAGGTGGTTCCCATTCCGAGCGGGGCGACGGCCGACGAACGTGAGTACTTCAGCACCGACGGCGACGTCGCGTGCCTCCTCGACGAGGCCGGGCTTCCGGCGTTCCTCACCGCGCTCGACGGTGTGTCGGCCACCCCGGTCGAACGCGCGTGCCCCGACTACGTGACGCTGCGCGCCTACACCTCGGGAACGACCGGCCGACCCAAGGCGGTGCTCCGACCACCGGTCGACACCATCGCGAGCATCGACGGCCTGGTCCGCTACTACACCGCGTACGGACTCGCGTCGCCGGACGAGGTGAACATCACGGGGTCGCCGCTCCACCACATCGCCGGGTTCAGTGGGCCGCACAGTGCGCTGCTGCTCGGCCACACGTCGGTGATCCTCGACCACTTCGACGCCGCGGAGTGGTTCGCCAGTGTGGCCCGCGAACGGGCGACGTATTCGTGGTGTGCCCCCGTCCACCTCTTCCGGCTGACGGCCGCGGTCGACGATCTGGCGGACGCGCCGGACGTGTCGACGATCAAGCGGTTGCTCCACGGATCGTCGCCGTGTGCCCCGAGCCTCAAACGGTCGGTCATGGAGCTGTTCCCGCCCGGCGCGGTGTGGGAGACCTACGGGGGGACCGAGACGATGGGCACCGTCATCAACGCCGAGGAGTGGTTGGCGAAGCCAGGCAGTGTCGGCCGCGCCGCACCGGGCTCGACGATCAAGGTGTACGACGACGACGGCGCCGAGCTACCGCCGGGGGAGGTGGGCCTCGTCTACATCGGCTCGGAGTGGGGCCGCGGGTTTCGTTACGCCGGCGACGACGCGCTGACCGAGTCGGTGTACCGCGGCAACCTCGCCACGCTCGGCGACCTCGGCTATCTGGACGACGACGGCTACCTGTTCATCGTCGACCGGCGCAAGGACATGGTCATCACCGGTGGCGCGAACGTCTATCCCGCCGAGGTCGAGGCGGTGTTGGTCACCCATCCCGGCGTCGAAGAGGTTGCCGTCATCGGCCTGCCCGACCCCGAGTACGGCGAGATCGTGGTCGCGGTGGTCGTGCGGTCCCCGGGCGAGGAGTCGATCGACGCCGACGCGGTCATCGCCTTCGCCCGCGACCATCTCGTCCGGTACAAGGCCCCGCGCCGGGTCGAGTTCGTCGACGCGCTCCCGCGCGACCCCATGGGCAAGATCCGCAAACGCGAACTGCGCGACCACCTCACCTGACCCCGCGTTCTCGTACACAAGCTGCACGCCAGGGCGTGCGGAGCGCGCAACGGAATGGGCCGCACGCGTGCGGCGACCAGGCTGTCGGAGCGTTACGAGGGGATCCAGTTCCCGTGGAACCCGAATGGGACGCGCACCGGAAGGTGGATGGTGGCCACGGGCGGGGCGGCGAAGTCCTGCGCGTCGATGATCACGACGTCGGCGGCATTACGGCGCTCGTCGTGGACGTAGGCCATGACCCAGCCCTCGTCCTCGGCGGCATCGGCGCGTTTGGGAACGAACACAGGCTCCTGGGTGTGACGACCGTCGCCCAGCACGTGGACGGTCGACGTCCCGTCGCGCAGGTCGTGCTTGACGAGGTCTCCGAAGTCGGTCGAACACTCGGAGAGCATCGTGTATCCATACCGGTGCTTGCGGCCGACGAGCCGCTCGTCGTGGCGGGGGAACTCCTGGCTCCGGTGGTCGAGCACGGTTCGGTCCACCCGGCCCGAGCGCGGGTCGATGATCCAGCGCTCGAGGGGCGAGGGGTCCTCCTCGTCCAGGCGACCCGCCGCGAAGACCTTGGTGTACACCGCGACGTCCATGACGACCTGTTCGCCGTCGTCGTATGCGTTGAGTGGGTGGAACACGAAACAGGGGTCGTCCAACTCACACCAGACGGTCGCGTCGGCGTTGCCCTCCCGAGGCAACAGTCCGACACGCGCGCCGTAGGACGGCGTCCACCGGTACGGCAACGAGGAACCGCCCATCGCCAACTCGAGATCGAAGATGACGGGGAGGTCCAGCAACACCACGCGAGACTCGGTCAGCCCCATGTCGTGCACCATCGGACCGCCCGGGACCGGAACGTCGACGGTCCGACGTACGCGGCCGTCGACTCCGATCACCGAGTACTGGATGTGATCCCACTCCCAGTAGTAGGACACGCCGTGCAGCTCCCCGCTGATGGGATCTCGCTTGGGGTGGGCGGTGAACGCTCCCGGCAGGGTGCCGGCGAAGTCGCTGCGCGCGACGGTATCGAGGTCCGCAGACAGTTCGATGGGAAGTCCGCCTCCCTCGACGATGGCGAACGTCCTGCCGGCCTGCGCGATGACGTTCGTGTTCGCGATCGTGCTCGGGCCGTGACGCGGTCCGGGAGTCGCAGGGCCACCGAGCGCTTCGACGACGTCGTCCGAGCGCACGTATCGATTTCGGTACCGGACTGCCTGACCGTCGCGGATCCAGAGTCCGTGCACCATGCCGGTGCCGGTGAACCAGTGGTACGTCGACGGGTCAGGGTCGGTGACCGGATTCGGACCGATGCGCAGCAGCCGACCGTCGATCCCTTCCGGGATCCGGCCGGTGACCTCGAGCACCTCGGCGTTCACTTCCTCGCGTACGGGCCCGAAATTGCCGGTGAGAAATGGACTCGTGACGACGTCGGCGGAGGTCATGCCGTCACACATCGACCGTCGCCCGAGCGGGCTTGAGGTCGACGTCACGCCGTCGATCGCGTGTTCTGGCACGCGTTCCGCACGCCCTGGCGTGCAGCTTGTGTACGAGAACGCAGGGGGTGGGGTTAGAGGCGCTCGATGATCATGGCCATGCCCTGGCCGCCGCCGACGCACATGGTCTCGAGGCCGTAGCGGCCGCCGCCGTCCTCGAGGCCGTTGATCAGCGTGGTCATGATGCGGGCGCCGGTGGAACCGAACGGGTGACCGAGCGCGATCCCGCCGCCGTGGACGTTCAACTTCTCCATCGGGATGTTGAGGTGCTTCGCCGACGGGATGACCTGCGCGGCGAACGCCTCGTTGATCTCGACCAGGTCGATGTCGTCGATCGTCAGCCCGGCCCGGGCGAGGGCCTGGCGCGACGCGCCGATCGGGCCCAGTCCCATGATCTCGGGGTTGAGTCCCGACACGCCGCTCGACACGACCCGCGCCAACGGGGTGATGCCCAGTTCGTTCGCGCGGGTGTCGCTCATCACGATCACGGCGGAGGCGCCGTCGTTCAGCGGGCACGCGTTCCCCGCGGTGACGGAACCGTCGGGACGGAATACCGGCTTGAGCTGGGAGAGCTTCTCGACGGTCGTGCCGTCACGCGGACCGTCGTCCTTGGTCATCAGCGTCCCGTCGGGCAACGTTATCGGGATGATCTCCCGCTCGAAGAACCCGTTGTTCTGGGACTCGACCGCACGCTGCTGCGAGCGGGCGGCGAACTCGTCCATCTCCTCGCGGGTCACGCCCTCGGCCTGCACCACGTTCTCCGCGGTCTGGCCCATCGCGATGTACACGTCGGCGAGACCGCCGGCCGGGGTCCAGGTCGGTGCGCCCGCCTCCTGGCGCGCCTTGGTGCGGGCGCGGGCGTCGGCGAACCGGTCGTTGGTCGTGCCGGGCCCACCGTCGGAGCGACCCTTGTCGAACCGGCTCACGCACTCGACGCCCGCGGCGATGAACACGTCGCCCTCGCCGGCCTTGATCGCGTGGGCCGCCATGCGGATCGTCTGGAGCGACGACGAGCAGTAGCGGTTCACGGTCGTGCCGGGAACGTCGTCGAGCCCGGCGAGGAGCGCGACGACGCGCCCGAGGTTGTACCCCTGCTCGCCGGCGGGTTGCGCACAGCCGATCATGAGGTCCTCGACGGTCGCAGGATCGAGTTGGGGAACCTTCGCGAGCGCGGCCTGCACGATGGTCGTCGCGAGGTCGTCGGGACGGACGTCGACGAGCGAACCCTTGTTGGCGCGGCCGATCGGGCTGCGGGCGGTCGAGACGATCACTGCTTCGGGCATCGGGTCCTCCGAGGGGGAATCGGGACCCGGACTGTCTAGTCGCTTCCGCCGGGCCCGGGTCGCGTACGGTGGGCAACGCCCACGACGAGCGGAGGATTCCGACCATGGAGTACACGGCCGAAGTGACCATCGAGGCGCCAGCAGACCTGGTCTGGGAGGTGCTCGCCGACGCTCCGGGCTACACGCGCTGGGATTCGGGCGTGGAGAAGATCGAGGGCGAGATCACTCCCGGCGGCAAGGTCAAGCTGTTCTCGAAGATCAACCCGGGTCGGGCGTTTCCGGTCAAGGTGGCGATCCCGGAGCCGACGCGCGTCATGATCTGGACCGGTGGCATGCCGCTCGGCCTGTTCAAGGGCGTGCGGACGTTCACGTTGGTGGGAACCACCCCGAACCAGACGGCGTTCACCATGCGTGAAGTCTTCTCCGGGCCGATGCTCGGGATGGTGGCGAAGAAGATGCCGGACCTCCAGCCCGCGTTCGATCAGTTCGCCAACGGGCTCAAAGCCGAAGCCGAGGCACGCGTCGCGCGCTGAACCCGCGTCACTCCAGACCGCGCTCGCGTCCTCCGGTCTCCGCGCGCTGCTGATCGTGATCGGGGTCGGCCTCGCCGTGCGTGTCGGTTGGTGGTGGATCGCCCATCCCGAGCCGGTGTCGGACTTCCTCGGCTACCGCAGCATCGCGATCCGCTGGGTGACCGACGGCGTCTACACCCGCGGGGGAGTGACCACCGCGTTCCGCACGCCGGGCTACCCGGCTTTCCTCGGACTCGGGTTGTGGATCTGGGAGTCGGACCGATGGTTGAGCATGCTCAACGTGTTCGTCTCGACGGCCGCGATTCCACTGTCGGCCTGGTTCGCGATCACCCTCGGCCTGGGTCGGCGCGTCGCCCTGGTGACGGCCGCGCTCGTGGCGGTCGTGCCGACGTTCGTGTTCTGGGCGCCCGTCCTTGCGAGCGAGCACGTCCAGATCGTGGTGTTGCTCGTCGCGTGGTCATTGACCGTTCGCGCGTCGACACCGCGCCACGCGGTCGGGGTCGGGGTGCTCTACGGCGTGGCGATCCTCGTGCGACCCGAGAGCATCTTCTTCGTGCTCGCGGTGCCGATCCTCATCCGGTTCGGCACCGCGCCCTGGCGGCGGATCGTGCCGCTGACGCTGGTCGTCGCCGTCACCGCCGGTCTCATCGTCGCTCCGTGGTACGTGCGGAACGAGGTCGTCGTGGGTCGTGGCGCCGGGCTGTCGACCTCGGGTGGACTCAACTTCTACCTCGCCCACCGGGAGCACGGGTACCGGTACGTGGAACCGGACGTCACGCCGCTGCGCGGGCTCGACGAGTTGTCGATGAACCGACGGGGCTACGAACTCGGTCTCGATCTCGTGCGGCACCGACCCGCCGACGTGATCCGTACCACCCTGCGGTACAGCTACGAGCTGTACCGCGCCCCCACGTACACCGCGCACTACAGCACCCGGAAGAACGTCGGGCCGCCATATCACGCCGGGGTGTCGCGCTCGACGGTGCAGGCGGCGAAGGCCGCGTCGTGGATCGGCTGGGTCGTCACCGCCACGCTGCTGATCGTGGGGCTCGGTGCACTCACCGTCGGTCGTGGTCGCGACCGACGCGCGCTCGCGGCGCTGCTCGCGTTGGTGACGGCGAACTGGTTGTGCTTCGCCGTCGTGTTCTGGGGGATGCCCCGGTACCGTTACGCGGTCGAACCGGTGCTCGCGATCATGGCCGCGGTCGGCGTGGTCGCGATCATGGACCGGTGCACGCGGTCACAATCCCGCGAGGTGCGCGGCGTCGTTGAAGCGGACCAGACGCCACTCGGATCCGGTCCAGCGCCATTCGGTCAGTGAGGTGTTGACCGTCTCGTACGCGATGTCGGTCGCCATCCGCATCGGGAGGTCGCCGAGCGCGACGAACGTGGCCGCCACGATGCCGCCGTGCGCGACCAGGACCACCCGTTCGCCGGGGTGGTCCTCGGCCACCCGCCGCAGTCGGTTCCCGGCCCGCTCGTAGAACTGTTCCCAACTTTCGCCGCCCTCGGGCGTGCGACCGCGGTAGGGGTCGTCGGATCCTTCGACGCTCTTGTGCTGGGCTCGGAACTCTGCGTAGGTGAGGCCTTCGGCCACGCCGGCGCGGATCTCGCACCACTCGCACTCGTTGACGCGCGGTACGTCGCCGAGCGCGGGCCCGATGATGTCGGCAGTTTCGACGGCGCGATGCAGGTTGCTCGTATAGAGGATGTGGGGTCCGGCGAGTTCGCCGGTGCGGGCCAGGCGATCGCGAAGCGCACCGGCCTGGGTGCGGCCGAGGTCGGACAGGCCGACGCACGTGTCGTGACCGGAGATGATGCCGTTGACCTGGGCCATGGATTCGCCGTGGCGGATCACGACGAGTCGGGTGTCGGTGGAACTCATACCCCCAGCCTGACCGACGCGAACCGATCGCGCGTGCGGTTTGGTCCGGTCGATCGTCACACCGCCGGACCAGGCCGGACGATCGATCAATCGATGCCGTAGAGGTCGGCGGCGTTGTCGTGGAGGATGCGGGCCTGGGTCTCGGGCGTGAGGTGCGCGGCGTGTTCGGCCAGGAGCGCCTGGGAGTGGGGCCAGGTCGCATCGCTGTGGGGAAAGTCGTTGGCCCACATCAACCGTCGCTCGTTCATCAAGTCGACGGTCTTGAAGGCCACCCAGTCGTCCTGGAACGTGAGATAGATGTGCTCCATGAACGTCTCACTCGGCGGTTTCGTGAGCTCGCCCGCGGTGAGCCAGTTGCGATGCCGGTCGTAGGCATGGTCGGCGCGGTACATCCAGTGCGGCGCCCAACCGGC
Source organism: uncultured Bifidobacteriaceae bacterium (assembly GCA_964544295.1). Lineage (GTDB taxonomy): Bacteria > Actinomycetota > Acidimicrobiia > IMCC26256 > JAENVU01 > JAENVU01. The sequence goes on along the minus strand of CAZJBJ010000065.1, from coordinate 10,970 downwards.
GTCGGCCTCGACGCAGACGACCCGCAGATCGGGATGCCGTTCGAACACCGCGCCGAAGACCAGCGTGCCGATGATGTCCTGGTTGCCGCGGATGATGGAGATGAACGAGTTGAGCTTCGGGCCGCGCACGGAATCCGCGCCGGGCGTGTCGCTCCTGCTCGTGAGGATGTGGAACGACGCAGGCAGCTCGAGGGCGACGACGGCGTCCCAGAACTCGTCGTACATCGGGTCGTCGTAGTCGGCCTGACCCGGGAAGCCCGGGAGCATGACGCCCCGCAGTCCCTTCGCCTTGATCGCCTCGAGGTCCTTGATGGCGTCGTCCGGGGTCCGGACCGCGGTCTGGCCGAGGCCGACGAGCCGGTCGGGTGCGTGGGCGCAGAACCCGGCGATCCACTCGTTGTACGCGTCGAAGCACGCGTGCTGGTAGTCGCGGTCGGGGTGGTTGCACAGCACCATGCCGACCGACGGGTAGATGATCTCGGCGGTGACACCGTCGACGTCCTGGTCGTGCAGGCGCGCCGCCGGATCCCAGCCACCGCGGTGGAGGTCGGAGAAGTGCTTGCCGAGATCGAGCCGGACCTCCTCGGTCGGGCGACCGGCCGCGGCGACGAGCCACATCGGCACGAGCGACTGACCGTTGTCGATGATCATGCAGTCGCCGAGCGTGTCGTGGTACTGGAGCGTCGGCGCCCGGTCGCGATATGCCGGGTCGATGTGATCGAGGTACGCCGTCGGCGGCTCGGTGATGTGGGAATCAGCCGAGATGCACGGTCGGGTCGCGGTCGTGGTCATCGGGAGCCTCCGGGTCGCGCCGGGTTCAACCGGCGAGCGTGCCGATCCCGTTCATCATCGTCGTCATGTCGAAGTAGTCCCGCCACAAGGTGATCTTGCCGTCGTGCACTTCGAAGACGCCGGCGACGGGCAGGTCGGCCCACTTGTCGCCTGCGCCGAACCGGTCGGTCCGCTCGTTGAGGACCAGATCGCCGCTCGCGACCTGCCGGTGGATGATCCATTCCATCTTGTCGACGGTGCCATCGAGCTGGGCGAACACGCCGCGGATCCCGTCGGGACCGTGCACCGGCCCCATCGGGACGTTGTCGTACTCGATGTCGTCGGCCACGAGTTCGAGCGCGCCGTCGAAGTCCATCGCGATGATGCGGGCCATGAACGTGTTGACGATCTCTTCGTTGGTCATCGGGGGAACCTTCCGGCAGGGGATCGCGGTCGGCCGCAACCTAGGCCCAACCGCCCGCCCCGTGCCCGTGCTCCAGCGTTAGGCTCGGCGGCCGTGCCGACTGCTGCGGTCAACGGGATCGACATCCACTACCAGCGTCGGGGCGCCGGCGCGCCGGTGCTGTTCCTGAACGGATCGGGGGGCACGCTCGCCGAGAGCACCCTCCTGCTCGACGTACTTGCGGAATCGTGCGACCTCCTGGCTCACGACCAGCGCGGGCTCGGCGAGACGACCGTCCCACCAGGTCCGTATGCGATGGCCGACTACGCGGCCGACGCGATCGGGCTCCTCGACCACGTCGGCTGGGTCACGTGTCGCGTCGTCGGGATCTCCTTCGGCGGGATGGTCGCCCAGGAACTGGCGGTGACGGTCCCGGAGCGGATCGAGCGCCTCGCGGTCGCGTGCACGTCCCCCGGTGGGGCGTTGCCGTCCTATCCGCTCCACGAACTCGCGGACCTGAGTCCCGCGGAACGAGCGACGACGTACCTGCCGTTGCTCGACACGCGCTTCACGCCCGAATGGCTCGAGACTCACCCGGCCGATCGCGGCGTGGTCGAGCTCATGGCGGCGCGCGCCCGAGGGAAGAAGTCGGCCGAGGTCGTCCGGGGGGAGCAGGCTCAGCTCGATGCCCGGCGCCGCCACGATGTGGTCGACCGGCTCGGCGCGATCACCTGTCCGACGCTCGTCGCGGCGGGGCGCTTCGACGGGATCGCGCCGTTGGAGAACTCGGAGGCCATCGTCGACCGGGTTCCCGGGGCCGAGCTCCGGGTGTACGAAGGTGGCCACGCCTTTCTCGCCCAGGACCGCCGGGCGCTTCCCGACATCGTCGGGTTCCTCACCGCGTGATCGGATTGCGGCGTCTGCTGCCGTCGTCCGCGACCGTCGACGTGCCGCGCGTCGTGATCGCCCGCGCGCTGCGCGGGTTCGCCGACGGGTTCGTCAGTGTCTTCCTCGCCGTCTACCTGATCGCGCTCGGGTTCTCTCCGCTCCAGATCGGTGCGATTGTCACCGGCACGTTGTTGGGGTCCGCCGCGCTCACCCTCGGGGTGGGTCTCGTCGCGCACCGATACGAACTCCGGGTCCTGCTCCTCGCGGCCAGCGTGCTGATGATGCTGACCGGGATCGGCTTCCTCGCCGTCACTGCGTTCTGGGCGCTCATCGTGGTGTCGGTCGTCGGCACGCTCAACCCGTCGGCGGGTGACGTGAGCGTGTTCCTGCCGACCGAGCAGGCCTTTCTCGCCGGTCACGTCGACGATCTGGACCGGCCCCGGCTCTACGCCGTGTACAACCTCGGCGGAGCGTTCGCCGGCGCGTTCGGCGCGTTGGCGTCGGGGCTGCCGGAGTCGATCGCCCGATGGGGTGGCTTCGCCAAGGTCGACACGCTGCGCGGCAGCTTCTCGCTCTACGTCGTGGTCGCCGTGGTGATCTTCTTCATCTACCGCGGACTCCGGCGCGAGCGGGCGGCGGTCGACGTGGCGCCGGTCGTGCGCAAGCCACTCGCCGAGTCGCGCCGGACGGTGCTCGAACTCGCGGCACTCTTCTGCATCGACGCGGCGGCGGGCGGATTCGTCGTGCAGTCGCTCCTGGTGTTGTGGCTCCATCTGCGGTTCGACCTGTCGACCACCGACACGGCCGCGATCTTCTTCGCGGTGAGTCTGTTGAGCGCGTTCTCGCAGTTGCTCGCCGGGCCCTTGGCGCAACGGATCGGCCTCGTCCGCACGATGGTGTTCACCCACCTCCCGGCCAACCTGTTCCTGGCGCTCGCCGCGTTCGCGCCGTCGGCCGGAGTCGCCATCGCCTGTCTGCTCGTCCGTTCGCTGTTCTCCCAGATGGACGTGCCCGCGCGGCAGGCGCTGGTCATGGCGGTGGTGACCCCCGAGGAACGGGCGGCCGCGGCCAGCGTGACGAACGTGCCGCGGAGCCTGGCGTCGGCGACCACGCCGTTGCTCGCCGGTGCGTTGTTGAAGGCGAGCACGTTCGGCTGGCCGTTGATCATCGCCGGGGTGGGCAAGGCCACCTACGACCTGCTGTTGTTGGCGCGGTTCGGTCGTCGGGCGTCCGCCCACCCGACCGCCGAACTCGGCCGCGCCGCCGCGCCCCGGACCACGAACCGCTAAACCATGCGAACTTGCGTCAATAACCCGGCCGAACGGCAGGGTATTTGACGCAAGTTCGAGAGCTGCCGCGAGGAGTTCAGAGATGCCGAGATTGCGCCAGGTGCCACGAGACGAGTCCAACGCGCCGATCGTCACGATCATGTACGACCTTCTCTTCGGGCCCGACCGGGATCCGGTGAGTGATCCGGGTACCGCGACCGGAACGACGGGCGACTGGTGGCCGGTGTTCGCGCTCGTCCCGGACATCCTCCAGCACTGCGTCGACGGCTTCGGTCTGTACCAGAGCCCGAAGCGACACCTCGATCCGATCCTGCGCGAGTTGGGACAGACCCGGGTCGGCTGGGCGCGGGGGAGTCAGTTCGTGTTCTCCCAGCACTGCAAGTCGTGTCGGGCGATCGGGATGAGCGAGGAGAAGATCGCGGCGATTCCCGCCTGGCAGGTCGCCGACTGCTTCTCACCCGTCGAGCGGGCCGTCCTCGCGTACACCGACGCGCTCGCATTCGACGGGGGTCGCGTGGCCGACGACGTCTTCGCAGCCCTGCAGGAACATCTCTCCGACGAGGAGATCCTCGAACTCACCTACATCACCGCGCTCTACGAGATGCACGCGACCATGAGCCGGGCGCTGCGCACCGAGTTCGACGACCGTCCCGAGCCGATCGTCGAGGTCATCGGTCCTGAGGGTGTGTCCGCGCTCGACGTCGGCCGGAGCATCAGCCTGCCGGGCGAGGACGCGGCGGGGTGATCGGCCGGGGAGCCCGGCCGACCCCGCCGGTGTGATGGAACCGCCGATCACGGGGATCTGCGCAGCGCCGTTCGCCCCGGTACGAGATGCGTTCGCGGCGAACTTCGCCGAACGTGGCGAGGTGGGCGGAGCGGTGTGCGTCATTCGCCACGGTGAGGTCGTGGTGGATCTCGTCGGGGGGTGGACGGACGCGGCACGGACCCGACCGTGGCAACCCGAGACGGTCGTCGACTTCTACTCCGTCGGCAAGGCGCTCGTCGCGATCTCCCTGCTGCGGCTGATCGATGCCGGTCGTATCGGACTCGACGACCCGATCTCTTCGGTGTGGCCGGAGTTCGCGGTCGGCGGCAAGGAACATGCGACCGTCCGGCACGCGCTGTGTCATCGCGCCGGCGTGCCGGCCATTGGTGAACGGCTCACGAACGACGACTTGTGGTCGTGGGAACGGATGACCGCCGCGCTGGCCGCCACGCCCGCCTGGTGGGAACCCGGGACACGGCACAGCTACCACACCAACACGTACGGCCATCTCATCGGTGAGATCGTCCGGCGGGTGACGGGGGAACGGCCGGGCGCGCAACTCCGCCGGATCGCCGCGCCACTCGACGCCGACGTGTGGTTCGGGGTTCCCGACCCGGAACTGGCTCGGTGCGCCGAACTCCTGTGGGAACAGGCCGGGGACTTCCCGGATCCGTTCACCTTCGAGGGCGACGTGCGGATGACGTTCATGAGCTACTTCAACCCGCCGGGGTACTGCTCCGCCGGCGTCGTGAACACGCCGGAGTGGCGACGCGCCGAGATCCCCGCGACGAACGGCCACGGTACGGCGACGGGGGTGGCGCGGATCTACGCGGCGTTGCTCGAGCCGTCCCGGCTGCTCTCACCGGACCTGCTCGCCGAAGCGACCCGCGCGCAGTCCGAGGGCTTCTGCCCGACCCTCGGTGAGGACGTCACGTTCGGTCTTGGGTTCAAGCCGACGACCCCGCGCCGACCCTTCGGTCCCAACCCGCGCGCGTTCGGCCACTTCGGTACCGGCGGCTCGCTCGGGTTCGCCGATCCCGACACCGGCATCGCGTTCGGGTACGTCATGAACCACGTGATCCCGCGCTGGCAGAGCAGTCGGAACCGCGCATTGATCGACGCGCTGTACTCGTCGATCTGATCGAGCAGTCGCTCGTCCGTGTTAGGCCTGGTCGACGCCGAGCCCGCGTCGGAGCGCGTCGATCACCTCGGCGTGGGAGCGGCGGGAGACCGCAGCCAGTGGGATCATCGCTGAGCCGTGAAACGTGCCCGGGAAGGCGTGCAGCTCGACCGACACGCCGGCCTCCATCATGCGCAACGCGTAGAGGATGCCTTCGTCCCGGAGCGGGTCGAACTCCATCGTCGTGACGTACGCGGGTGGGAGCCCGCGCAGATCTTCGGCGATCGCCGGCGATGCGTAGGGCGACACGTCGGTGGCATCGCCGAGGTAGTACTGCCAGCTGATCTCGGCGTTTGGTCGGTTCCACATCGGCGTGTCGACGAACGTCCGCATGCTGGTGGTCTCGAGCCGGTGGTCGAGTTCGGGGATCCCGAGGAACTGGAAGCACACGGCCGGTCCGCCCCGGTCGCGGGCCAGCAGCGCGAGCCCGGCGGAGAGCCCACCGCCCGCGCTCTGCCCGCCGATCGCAATGCGAGCCGGGTCGACGCCGAGATTGGCGGCGTGGTCGTGCAGCCAGACGAGCGCCGCGTAGCAGTCGTCGAGCCCGGCCGGGAACGGGTGCTCCGGCGCGAGCCGATACTCGGGCGTGACGACCACCGCACCGAGTTCGCGAGCCACCTGGGTGGCGAAGGTGTGCTCCATGTCGATCGTGCCGAGGGCGAAGCCGCCGCCGTGGATGTCGAGGAGCGCGGGGCGACCGGTCGCCGGCGCCGATCCGGTCGGGGCGTAGACCCGGACTGGCACTGCGCCGGTGTCGGCGGTCACCGTGGCGTCGGAGACCTCGACGCCCGTGGTGTCGACGTCCTGGTTGAGCGGAGCGAGCATGGTCTCGAGCCCGGCGCGTGCGGCGTCGATGTCGGCGAGGCTGCTCGTCGGCATCAGCGGCACGAGCGGCGCGAGTTCAGGGTCGAATGCGTACGTCATCGACGAACTCTGTCACGACCCACACGAACGTGCGTCGATTACCCGTGGCTGGCACGGGTTACCGACGCAAGTTCCGAGGCTCTGGGTCAGCCCAGGGCCTTGGTGGCCACTTCGCCGAGGAGCTCGACGCGGCCGGGGATCCAGCCGTTGGCGGGTGCCGACACGGTGATGCCGTCGAGGCCCATGCCGATCACGGAGCTGAGCCGTTCGCCGACCTCGTCGGGATCGCCGAGCACCACGAGGCCTTCGATCATCGCCCGGAACTCGGGGTCGCCGTTGCGCAGATCGATGTTGCGGATCGCGAGCGCGTCGGCGAACTCGTTGAACGCCTGCTCGTGGGTCTCGGCGAGGACGACGTTGAATGCCTGCGACACCTTGATCTCACTGCGGTCGCGGCCCAGTGCGTCACAATGGCCGGCCAGCGCTTCGAGCTTGCGGGGGAGTTCTTCCGGCGCGGAAGTGAGGTTCGACTCGTCGGCGTACTGGGCGACGAGACGGAGGGTCTTCTTCTCACCGGAGCCGCCGATCATGACGGGGATGCGCGACAGCGGCGCGGGCTGGTTGATCGCATCACGCACCTGGTAGTAGTCGCCTTCGAGGGTCGGTCGCTCGTCGCGCAACATGGGCAGGATGATCTGCAGTGCTTCCTCGAGCTTCTTGAACCGCTCGGTGAACGTGTTGAACTCGAAGCCGAGCGCGTGGTGTTCGACGTCGAACCATCCCGCACCGATGCCGAGCTGCGCCCGTCCGCCCGAGACGATGTCGAGCGTCGTCACGATCTTGGCGAGCAGCGCCGGGTTGCGGTAGGTGTTCCCGGTCACCAGCGCGCCGAGCCGCACGTTGGTCGTGTCCCGCGCCAGTGCGCCGAGGGTCGTGTAGCACTCGAGCATGTAGGAGTCGGGGTCGCCGAGCATCGGCAGTTGGTAGAAGTGGTCCATCAAGAGCACGGTGTCGAAGCCGCTGCGGTCCGCCGCCGTGGCTTGGGCCGCCACGGTGGCGAACAGGTCGGCATCGGCGACGCCGGGATAGGTGAAGTTGGGGATCTGGTAGCCGAGGCGGGTCATGGCGTGTCCTTTGCGGTCGGGGGATCGTGGAGGATCGTGGAGGATCGTGGTGCGGATCAGGTCAGGGCACGGTAGGTGGCGCGGATCAGGGCTTCGCTGCGCGGGCAGCCGATGATCCGGGTCTCCATCCGGTTCATCATGTACGCGAACGTCATGCGGCGCTCGGTGTCGACGACGATCATCGAACCACCCCAGCCGCCCCAGAGGCAGATGCGACCGTCGGGAACGTAGGCGAACGTCGTCGGGTCGGGCAGGGCGTACCCGATGCCCCAGCGCAGCGGAAGTCCCAGCACGAGGTCGGTGCCGTGCGCCTGTTCGCGGAAGATCAGGTCGATCGTCGCCGGCGAGAGGAGGCGGACGTCGGCGACCTCACCGCCGTTCGCGACGACGTGCTGGACGCGCGCCACCGATCTGGCGTTCCCGTGCCCGTTGACCCCGCCGAGGTCGGCGAGTCGCCACCCCGCCGAGTTGGCCTCGATCGGGGCCATGGAGGGCCCGATCACGGTCTTGACCGCCGGGCCGTCGGGATCGATCTCGGCGCCGCTGAAGTCCACGTGGGTGGGCGGGATGATGTCCGAGATGCGGGCCCAATCCGCTTCCGCCGCGCCGATCTGGAAATCGACGGCGAGTGGCGCGGCGATCTCCTCGGCGACGAACTGTTGCAGGCCTCGGCCGTCGACCCGCCGGATCAGTTCGCCGATCGGGTGGCCGTACAGGAGCAGGTGATAGCCCGACGCCGTGCCCGGCTCCCACCACGGCGCCTGCGCGGCGAGGCGGGCACATGATGCGATCGGGTCGTAGACATCTTCCAGGCTGATCGGCTGATCCCAGCCCGAGACGCCGGAAGTGTGCGACAGCAGGTGGCGCACCTCGATGTGCTCCTTGCCGCTCGCGGCGAACTCGGGCCAGTAGTGGGCCACCGGGGTGTCGACGTCGAGGAGACCGCGATCGACGAGCATCAGCGCGGCGAGCGCGCTCACCGTCTTGGTCGTGGACCAGACGTTGACGATGGTGTCCTCGACCCACGGCGCCGAGTGGTCGGCGTCGACCCAACCGCCCCACAGGTCGACGACCGGTTCGCCTTCGATCATCACCGCGACCGACGCGCCCACGTCCGTGCCGCGTTCGATGCTCGCGCCCAACAGCTCGGCGAGTTCGGCGAACTGCGGGTCGCAGCTGCCGTCGACCCCGGAAGTCACGGTGCGATGCCCCGGTCGAGCAGATTGCGGGTGATCCGCTCGACGGTCGGGTCGTCGCCGGTCAGCCCCCACACCCAATCGGTCGTGCCCGCGGTGAACACGAAACCGCCCGGCTCGTGGACGCCCATCATGCAGTGACCGTGCTCGAGCGCGGCCACGCCGTCCGGGCCCCGCTCGCCGAACACGCGCCACGCGATGTACTCGACCTCGCTCATCACGCCGTCGGGCGGCGGTCGGGGCGCATTGGTGCGGTTGAAGTGCTCGGTGGGGGTGAGGGCGAGGATCTGGAAATCGGCGGGGGTGCCGTCCGAGCCCGTCGGGGTGGGCAACCCGTTGCGCATCGTGAAGTCGCAGCCGTCGCACTCGTACCCGACGATCACCGAGTCCCGCCCGATGAGATCCCCGTAGGTCGTGTCGGTGCCGTCGAACACCCAGTGGTCGGGCCGGTACACCGTGTAGCCGCCGGCGCCGGACGCCACGGTCCTGCCGATCCGGTGATACCCGCCGCGCACGAAGCTCACCCCGGTCATGTGGTTCTCGGGCCGGTCGACGAGATGGTCGGACCAGAACGACGTCAGCTCGGCCTGGCGTTCGGTGCCGAACACCGGGTCCCGCTCGAAGCGATCCTTGAAGCCGACCATCGTCGCCCCGTCGTCCTCGATCCGCACCTGCCACAGCGACGTGTTGCCCGACAGGAACAACGCGTTGCCGCCCGCCTTGGTGAATGCCTCCACGGTGTCGCGCATCGGGCCGGACCAGTACTCGTCGTGACCCACCGAGAGATACAGACGACGACCGTCGAGCATCGTCGGATCTTCGAGGTCGGCGTTGAGCGCGTAGTCGATCTCGTACCCGTCGCGTTCGGCCCACTGGATGAACGGCAACTCGTAGTTCGGCCAGCCCGCGGAGCCGCCCCACTGGGTGAACTGGTGGGTGACGAGGTACTTCACGTGGTCGCGGTTGAACGGGTCGGGCGGATGCAGCACGGTGACGCGTTCGCCCGGTCCGGCCGGTTTCCGGAGCAGCCCGTTGGCCATCGGGCGTTGGAACGACACCTGGGTGCCGCCTTCGTAGAGGTTGCGGCCGCCGATGTCGTTGTACGCGTTGTAGGTGTTCGTGCAGAGCGCGAGCAGCGGCCGGCTCGGGTCCACCACCGCGGCGCGCACCACGAAGAACGCGACGGCCTCGTGCGCGATGCGGCCCGCGTCGGTGCGCAGGGTCACCTCGTAGTAGCCGCTGCGCCAGTCGTCGCCGATCGGGATCTCGACCGCCGCCGGCCACCCGCACCCGTGCGCGGCGGCGTCGGTCGGCATGTCATGGGGGGTGAGCGTGATCTCGGCGGTCCAGACCCGTTCCCGCTTCGCGCCGATGCGCGCCACGATCACCTGCGCGAGCACCGGTGGGCCCGACGCGTGGACGCCGATGGCTTCACCGGGGAGGCCCGACTGGGGCCAGCAGTAGACGGCGGGGACGGCGAGGGGAGTGCGCTCCATCGGCGGAGTCTGCCAGGCCGCCCGGATGCGCTCGGTGAGCCACTCCACGGTCCGAAGCGCGCCGTTGCGGGGCCGGATCCATGTCAAGCTCAGGTCCCCGTGCACCGGTGCCGATACGCCTGGTCCGAGACCCTCTCGGGCAGGAGGAACGAGGGTGGCCATCAACAGTGAAGTCCCACCACCGCCGACCTCGGTCTTCCCGTCCGGGTCCGAACTCCTGCCCGCGCGCCCGGCGCCGGAGGGGGCCGACGGGCAGGGATCGAATCGCCGACCGGATCGTCGACCGACGTGGATCATCGGCGCGGCAGTGGTCGTCGTCGCAGCCTTCGTGGTGAGCGCGGTGCGCTTCGACCTCTTCTCGGATGCCGATTACCCGTCCGCCTGGGACTCGCGCCTCGGTGACCTCCCAGCGAAGGTGGAGAAGCTCCGCGGGCTCCGGTTCGAGCACCCGGTCCCGGTGCGATTCCTGAACGAGGCCGACTTCAAGGAGGAGGTCGGCGTCGATCCGAAGCCGAGCAAGCGTCGCCGCCAGAAGCTGGAGCGGTTCACCGAGAGCTTGCGCGCGCTCGGGCTCGTGACCGGCGAGGTCGACCTGCTGCAGTCCATCGACGACGAACAGCAGTCCGGTGTGCTGGCGTTCTACTCGCCGGAGGACGAGGAGATCGTCGTGCGCGGGACGGGGAAGCCCGACGCCGCGCGTCGGGTCACACTCGCGCACGAACTCACGCACGTGCTCCAGGACCAGCACTTCGACCTCGACCGGATCGAGGAGCGGGTCGGCAAGGACCCCGAGGGGTCGTCGGACGCGCTCCGGGCCGTGATCGAGGGTGACGCGGTGCGGATCGAGGACCGCTACGTCGAGCAGTTGAGCCGGGCGGACCAGAAGGCGTACGACCAGGGTCGGGAGCGGGAGCAGCAACGGGCCGAGTCGGGCACCCAGGACGTCCCCGCCATCGTGGATCTGCAGTTCTCCGCGCCCTACCGGTACGGGCC
>CAZJBJ010000064.1:0-18926 GCA_964544295.1 uncultured Bifidobacteriaceae bacterium | reverse complement strand
CGGATTCCGGTGCACATGGTCGAGACGATGAACAAGGTCACGCGCGTGCAGCGCCAGATGCTGCAGGAGCTCGGTCGGGAGCCGACGATCGACGAGATCGCCGAGAAGGTCGAGCTCACCCCCGAGAAGGTGCGAGAGATTCAAGGCCTCGGTCTCGAACCGGTGTCGCTCGAGGCGCCGGTCGGCGAGGAGGACGATTCCTCACTCGGCGACTTCGTGGAGGATCCGAACGCGACCGCGCCGGCCACGGCTGCCGCGCGTGCGTTGTTGACCGAAGCGATCGAGGAAGCACTCGAAGAGTTGAACGACCGTGAGCGGGCGGTCGTCCGCATGCGGTTCGGACTCGACGACGGTCAGGTGCGCACGCTCGAAGAAGTCGGGCGTGAGTTCAAGGTCACGCGGGAGCGCATCCGCCAGATCGAATCGAAGACGTTGGCGAAGTTGCGCCACCCGACCCGATCGAACCGGCTGCGCGACTACCTCGAAGAGACCTGACGCCGCGCGGCTCAGCCGGTGGTGACGTCGACCATCGGGTCGACGAGGCGCAGACTCGGGTCGGTCGAATCCTCCGGGCGCAGCCGCTCGACGCCGAGTTCCACCGCCGCCTGCAGACGATCGAACACGCGGCTGTCGCGCAGGCGTTCCAACCGCCGGTGCATCTGCTCGTACCGGGCGCGCCCGGCGCGGGCGCCGAGGTAGTACCCGATCCCGAACCCGACGATGAGACCGATGCGCAACTTCATCCCCCTTTCCTATCGCATCAGCCTGGGGAGATGCCGACCGGTCACCGTTGATCGAGCAGGGCAAACGTACGTTCGCTAGACTCTCCATGGGCTACCGGGGCAAGACGACGGAGCAGGCGCGGGCACGTGACCTACGGGCTGCGGCGTGGACGCTGCAAGAGATCGCAACGGAACTGAACGTCGCTCGGTCCTCGGTCTCGGTCTGGGTCCGCGATGTGGACTTCGAGGCGAAGCCGCGCAACCGTTCGGTCTCCCGCAATCCGAGCTCGCGAACACCGATCCCGACATGGTCAGGTTCTTCTGCGCCTGGCTTCGACGCTTCTTCGAGATCGACGAATCCCGACTTCGAGTGCGGGTCTATCTCCACGTCGGCCTCGATGTCGATGTGGCACACGAGTTCTGGTCAGAGGTGACGGGGGTCCCGCTCGGCCAGTTCCGCACGCCCTACCGGCCGCCGGCCGATGCCACGATGCGCAAGACCAAGCACGTCCATGGTTGCGTGTACGTCCGTTACTGCTGCTCGAAAACCCACCGGCGGATCATGGGTCTGCAGCGGGCGCTGCTATCCTGCTCCGCAATTCCGGGGTAGCTCAATTGGCAGAGCGCGTCGCTGTTAACGATGATGTTGAGAGTTCGAGTCTCTCCCCCGGAGCTCAGTGTGAAGGTGCGAGCGCCGACGCGCCGGCGGTGATGGCCGGCACCAGCGCCGTGGCCGTGGGCAGGAGTTGCTCGCAGAAGAAGCGGGTCGTCCGCTTCTGCGCCGCCTCCCGGTCCGTGCCCATCGCCCGGGTGGCCGAGACCAGCATCAGGTGCCCGGCCGTCAGCATCGAGAGCAGGCGCAGGTAGGGGGTGGCGCCCGCCAGTGCGTCCTCCACGTTGGTCACGCCGCCCATCCACAGGGTCGCGTCGCGGGAGGCCGCCAGGGCCAGGGCGAGCGCGTTCTGGGTCGGGCTGAGCTCAGGATCGCTGATCGCGGCGATGTCGGCCTCGATGCGGTCGAAGTGCTCCATCACCGCGGCGCCGCCGCGCACCCCGAGCTTGCGGCCGATCAGGTCCATTGCCTGGATCCCGTTCGTGCCCTCGTAGATCATCGCGATGCGTGCGTCGCGCAGGTGCTGGGCCGCGCCGGTCTCCTCGATGAATCCCATCCCCCCGTGGATCTGCACCCCGAGCGAGGTCATCTCGAAGCCGGTGTCGGTGGACCACGCCTTGGCGAGCGGCGTGAACAGCGCCGCGATCTCCTCGTTGCGTTCCCGCACCTCGGCGTCGGGGTGGAACTCGCTGAGATCGATGGCGGCCGCAGTGGCGTAGATCAGCCGCCGCATCGCCTCGATCGACGACTCCATGGTCAACAACATGCGTTGGACGTCAGGGTGCTCGATGATCGCGGCCCGCTCGCCCCGCGGCGTCGACGGCGTGCGACCCTGGAGGCGATCGGTTGCGTACTCGTGCGCCTGCTGGTAGGCGCGCTCGGCGAGAGCCAGACCTTCGACGGCGACACCGATGCGAGCGTGGTTCATCATCGTGAACATCGCTGCGAGCCCGCCGTTGAGCTCACCGACGAGTTCGCCGACCGCGCCGTCGCCGTTCTCGCCGAAAGACATCACACAGGTCGGGCTGGCCTTGATGCCCATCTTGTGTTCGATCGAAAGGCACGTGGCGTCGTTGCGTTCGCCGAGGGACCCGTCGGCGTTCACCAGGTACTTCGGGACGACGAAGCAGGAGATGCCCTTCGTGCCCGCCGGCGCGTCCGGGGTGCGGGCGAGGACGAGGTGCACGATCTGCTCCGTGAGGTCGTGCTCACCGTAGGTGATGAAGATCTTGGTGCCGGTGATCCGGTAGGTGCCGTCGTCCTGAGGCACGGCCTTGGTGCGGATGACTCCGAGGTCGGAGCCGGCCTCGGGCTCGGTCAGACACATCGTCCCGGTCCACACGCCCGCGATCATCTTGGGCATGTACGTCGCCTTCAGCGCGTCCGAGCCGTGCGCTTCGAGGAGGCGTGACGCACCCTGGGAGAGGAGCGGGCACATGCTGAACGACAGGTTCGCCGTCGACATCAGCTCCTCGAACACCACACCGACGAGGAACGGGAACCCGCCGCCGTCGTACTCGGGGGAACTGGCGACCGCGCCCCAGCCGGCCTCGACGTACTGGTGGTACGCGTCCACGAACCCCGGCGGGGTGGTGACGGTGTTGTCCGGGTTGTGGACACTGCCGACCTGGTCGCCGACGACGTTCAGCGGAGCGATGGTCTGGGCGAAGAATCGCCCGGCCTCACTGATCAGATCGGGCACGGCCGAGGCGTCGACGTGCTCGAACTGGGGGAGTGCGGTCACTTCGTCGAGTCCGCACTGCTGGAGGACGAAGTCGATGTCGGCCAGGGGAGGCGTGTAGTCGGTCACCCCTCCAGTCTGGCAAAGCGCACCCGACATCGCCGAGATCGAGCGGCCAAGATGGAGCGATGGAGTCCGAACCTCGCGTCGCGGCGGATGATCTCGCCGCGTTGGACTGGTTTCGCGACGTGCCCCGGGCCGAACTGGAGGCCCTGGGGGCCGCCTTGGGGCGCCGGCGCTACGCCGTCGGCGAGATCATCTTCCGCCAGGGTGAGGCCGGCGATTCGTTCGTCCTCGTCCTGAGCGGCCGAGCCACCGTGTCGACGACGTTCGGCTCCTCGCCCCTCGACCTGGGGACCGCCGAACGCGGTTCGATCCTCGGCGAGCTCTCCGCCATCACCGGCGACCCCCGGCGGGCGACCGTCGTCGCCGCGACGCCGGTCGTCGTCGCGACCGGCGATCACGACGCCTTCGCCCGACTGCTGCAGATCCCGGGTGTCCGCAGTGAGCTTCGGGACCTCGCGGCCCGACGCCTCGCCGAGAGTGCCCGCATGGTGCCCGTGGCGTTGTCCGACGGGACCGCGGCCGTCATCCGACCGCTGTTGGAGAAAGACCGGGCGGAGTTCGAATCGACGTTGCTGCACCAACCGGAGGAGTGGCTCTACCACCGCTTCTTCTCCGGCGGTCGTCCGAGCCCCGCGGTGGTCGACTATCTCGCCGAGGTCGACTACCTCGTCCACTTCGCCTGGATCGTCGGACTCCCGGACCCGCCGGAGGGGATCGCGGTCGGGCGTTTCATCCGGTCGGGCATCCGCCCCGACACCGCCGAGGTCGCGTTCGAGGTCCGGGACGAGTGGCGGCGGCGCGGGATCGGCACGCTCTTGTTCGGTGCGGTTGCGGTCGCCGCCGAGCGCGCTGGATTGCGGACGCTGCGGGCCGAGACGCTGTCGGAGAACCTGGCGATGCAACACACCGCCCGTCGCGCCGGCGCGAAATGGGTCCGGGGCGAGGCCGGTGTCCTCGAGACGTTCGTGCCGGTCGGTGCCGCCGCCGCGCTGATCGCACCGGACCTGCGCGCCCAGCTCGGCGACGTGGCCGGATCGATCGTGACCGGCGCCGGCCTGGCGCTGGCCGCGACGAACCCGGGGTGACACGGGCGCGTCGGATCGGCCAGCATGCGGCCATGGACGCCAGCGCAGACCAGATCGTCGAATACCAGATGCACGGCCAGGACATCCCGACGCTGCTCGGACACTGGGCCGACCGTCGGCCCGACCACCCGGTCCTGGTCTGGGACCCCTTCGAGGGTGAGGGCCGCACCTGGACGTACGCGCAGCTGCGCGACGACGTGCATCGGCTGGCCGCCGGGCTCGCCGGGCGCGGCATCGCCCACGGCGAGAAGGTCCTGATCCACTCGGAGAACTGCCCCGAGATGGTGATCGCGTTCCTCGCCTGCGCCACGCTCGGCGCGGTCGCGGTGACGACCAACACGAAGTCGGTCACCAGCGAACTCGAGTTCTTCGCCAGCAAGGCCCAATGCGTCGCCGCCATCACCCAACCCGAGTTCGCGGCGATGGTCGGCGACGCCGCGCCGAATCTGCGCTGGCTCGCGGTGATGGGCGGCGATGTCGCGGCTCCCGCCGTTCCCTTCTCCGATCTGTTCGCCACGGACCCGTCGGAGTGGACGGGTCGCCCCGCGGAACCGATGTTGCCGTTCGGCATCATGTTCACGTCGGGCACGACGTCGCGACCCAAAGCTGTCGTCCACACGCACGCGAACGCGGTGTGGGCGAGCCGCTGCGGCCCGCGCAACATCGATTTGGGCCCCGACGATCGCTACCTGATCTACCTGCCGTTCTTCCACGTCAATGCACAGAGTTGGTCGTTGTTCTCGGTGCTCGGCGCGGGCGCCACGGCGGTGCTGATGCCGAAGTGGTCGACGAGTCGCTTCTGGGACGTGGTCACCCGGCACGAGATCACCCACATCTCGCTGATGCCGTTCGCGATCCCGACGATTATGGGACCGGACCGGCCGACGGAGACCACGCTGCGGATCGGGTCGTTCGGGTTGGTGATGCCCGAGCTCGACGAGCTGTTGGGCATCGAGGTGTACGCGGCGTTCGGGATGACCGAGACCGTGACCCACTCGGTGACGGGCAAGCCGCGGGAACAGCTGCCGTCACGGTCGATGGGTCACGTCGCGCCGGGCTACGAGATGCTCGTCGTCGAGCCGGACACGGGCCGGATCTGTGACGTCGACGAGCCCGGGGAGTTGTGGCTGCGCGGCACCCGTGGCATCCAACTGTTCCTCGAGTACTTCGACAATCCCGAGGCCAACGAGAAGGCCTTCGAGGACGGCTGGTTCAAGACCGGCGACATCGTGAGGCTGGGGGAGGCGGGCAACGTCTTCTACGTGGAGCGGGACAAGGACCTGCTGAAGGTGGGCGGCGAGAACGTGTCGGCCCGGGAGGTCGAGGACGTCGTCGGCACCGTCCCGGGTGTGGCCCAGGTCGCGGTCGTGGGCAAGCACCACGAGTTCCTCGACCAGGTCGTGGTGGCGTTCGTGATCACCACTCCCGACGCCCCCGAGCACGCCGAACTCGAAGCGAACGTCATCGCCACGTGCAAGCAGGCCCTGGCCGATTTCAAGGTCCCTCGTGCGGTGTACGTGGTGTCCGAGTTCCCCACTGGCACACTCGACAAGCTGCTGAAGAACAAGCTCCGGGAGATGGCCGACGCCGAACCGGCGGTGTGACTGGTCAGGGTCGCGGAGAGCCGGGTCGCTCGTCAGGTCGATCGACATGTGGGACACTCTCGCCGAGGGGTTTGAGGGGGAGAACCAGTGCAGCGATTTTCGAGAGCGTTGGCCGTCGTCTGTGCTGCGGTGGTTGCTTCGGGGGTGACACCACTCTTCGCAAGGCAGGCGGCGGCGGTCGACCTGCCGGTCGTCCGGATCGGTGACGCGACGATGTGGGAAGGCGATGGCGGACGCGCGACCGTCAACGTCCCCGTCGATCTTTCCGTGCCGTCGGCGACCGTGATCACCGTGCGCTACGCCATCACGACGGACTCGGCGCTTGGTGGCTCCGACTTCATCACCCGATCGGGAACCCTCAAGTTCGCGGCTGGAGTCGCGACGCGCCCGTTACCCGTGCGGATCTTGGGCGACGAGAACGTCGAACCGGACGAGCACATCGCGATCACGCTTTCCGCGCCCGTCGGCGCGACCATTGACAAGTCGTCCGGCGGTGTGTGGGTAATGGACGACGACGCCGAAGGGGTCGAGGCACTGCCGATGGTGAGTGTCGGAACCGTGAGCACTGTCGAAGCCGATGCGGGTACCCACCTCGCGAGGATCGCGGTCACGCTGTCGCGTCCGGCCGCCGTGCCGATCATCGTCGCGTACTCACTCTCGTGTGGCACTGCCGTGTCGGGTACCGACTTCATTGCCACTCGCTCCGGGTCGCTGACGTTCCCGGCCGGGAGCCAGTCGAAGGATCTGACCATCAGAGTGCTGCCGGACCAGTCGGCCGAGGCGCTGGTTGAGACGGTGCTCGACAAGCTGCAGGTCGTTGCTGGTCCGGCAGTCGTGCGGATCTCGTCAGGCACGGGGCTCATCGTCGACGACGGCTCGGGCCCGCTCGTGCCTCCCTTGCAACCAGGGGACATCCGTCGCGTGAGCGTGGACTCCGAAGGCGGTCAGGCCGAGTTTCTGGCGAACCCGTGCGACGGGATGAACCCGCCGATGGGATCACTCTGGGAACAGATCTCGGCGAACGGTCGGTACGTCGTGTTCTCGTCCGATGCCAGCTCGCTCGACCCGCGTGACACGAACGCGGTGCTCGACGTGTTCGTGCACGATCTCGAGACCGGCACGACCGAGCTCGTCAGTCTGGGCCCTGACGGCAACGTGTTGACCACTGCCCCGGGAGGGCTTCAAGGCTCGATCCAACCCTCGATCAGCGCTGACGGCCGGTACGTGACCTTCACATTCCGGAGCCAGCTGTACCTGCGCGACCGGGTCGCAGGTACGACCGAGCTGGTCAGCGTGGCCTCCGACGGTACGGTCGGCCAGGGAACGCAGGGCCGGATCTCCGCCGACGGTCGGTACGTTGCGTTCTTGTCCGGCACGTCGACCCTGGCAGGGCCACCGGTCACGACCGGGGAACCGTCGATCTACCTGCGGGACCGGGTCACCGGGACGACGCGGCGGTTGGTGCAGCCCCAGGACCTGGGTTTCGGTGATGACTTCTCGATGTCGACCGACGGCTCGATGCTCGTCTTCAACGACACGTCGAGTCTCGTCGCCGACGACACCAATGGATGTCGCGATACCTACGTCATGGCGATCGGTACGGGCGCGCTCGACCGGGTCAGCGTGACGTCGTCCGAGGCACAGCAGCTCCCGGGCAACTACAGCGAGTGCAGCTACCGGCGGCCGTTCATCAGTGCCGACGGGCGGTTCGTTGGCTTCAGCTCCGGGTCATGGAGTCTGTACCCGGGCGCAACCGGACCGAAGACCACTGGCGCATTCTCGAACCACGGCTACGTCCGTGACCGTCTCCTCGGTACCACCACGCTGGTGGACGTGGTTCCCGACGTGCCCGCAGATACGGAATCGATCCTGACCGGGCTCAGCGACGACGGCCGCTACGTGACCCACCTGTGTCGCTGTGGTGAGACCCTGCCGATCTACGGTCCCGACTTCGGTTCGATGTGGAAGGACCTCGCGACCGGGGAGACCGCGGTCGTCGGGCAGCGACCCGACGGCGTCTTTCCGGTCAACGAAGAGGCGCCCAGCTACTTCTCGTTCACCTGGACGTTTGGCGGGATCAGTGCTGACGGCCACACCGTCGCCTTCGACTCCTTGGCGACCAACCTCGCCGACGACGACAGCAATGATGCTCGCGACGTGTTCGTCCAGTCGTTCTCGTAACCCTCGTACCGCCCGCTCGGCGGGCTCGGCTACTCCAACGAAGTCCAGTCCGGGACCTTCGGCCCTGCAACGGAGGGCTCGGCCGCATCACACTCGTGCCTGCTGATCGGACAACGGGGAGCGGCGGTGCGGATCAGGATGCTGGGACTCATGGCGGCACTCGCCCTGGTGACGATGGGTGCGACGGCGACCGTTGCTCCGCCGAGCGGGGCGGCGACCAGTGCCGACCTCCGGCTGGGCGACCTCACCGTGGTCGAACTCCCGACCTCCGCGGTGGCCGCCCGAATCCCGCTGAGCCTGAGCGCGCCGCTCCCGACCGCGAGGTGCGTGTGGTTCCACACCGAGGCGGGGAGCGCGGCGGGGGCGGCGAAGCTGCGCGTCCACGACGGCACCGAGGACTACCTCTCGAAGAGCCGGTACGTGCGTGTTGCAGCGAGCAAGACGATCGGCGTGATCTCCACCACCGTCAACTACGACACCGCACCCGAGCCGGACGAGTCGTATAGCGTCGTGGTCGACGCCGCGACCCCGGACGTCGCGGGCAAGTGCGTCGCCGGATCGACGCCGGACCCGAGCATCTCCCTCGTGCGCCCCAGCGGCCAGGTGACCATCCTCGACGCCACGGCTGCCTCGCCATCGTTGCGACTGGGCGACGTCCGCGTCATCGAGGGCAACACCGCACGCGTTCCCGCACGGATCCCGGTGGCGCTGAGCTCGTCGCTCCCGACCACGGAATGCATCTGGTACCGAACCGTCGAGGGTGGCGCGATCGGCACCCCGAAGATCACCGCCACCGACGGTACGCAGGACTTCGTCACGAGGAGCGGCTTCATCAAGATCCGCGGCGGCCGGACCAGCGGAACGATCACGACATCGGTGGCGTCCGACGTCGTGGGCGAACCGAGCGAGAGCTATGCGGTGGTGGTCGACAAGGCGACGCCACTGAACGCGGGTGCGTGCGTCGGCGCGGACCCCGCCGATCCGGGCGTGACGCTCGTTCGCGATGTCGGCACCGTCACGATCGTCAACGACGACTCGTACGCGGGCGCGAACCTGTCGGGCGCGGACCTCCACGGCCTCGACTTCAGCGGTACCGATTTCACCGGCGCGAACCTGACCGGCGCCGATCTCACGGATGTGAACCTCAGCGGTTCGACGCTCACGAACGTCACACTCGAAGGAGCGATCCTCACCGGCGCGAGGCTGGCCGGGGCGCGCTCCGGCGGCATCGTAGGGAACAGCGCTGCGCTGCCCTTCGGCTGGCGTACCTACAACGGGTACCTGCTGGGAGCGGGCGCGGACCTCCGTCATGCTGACCTCTCCGGCATCGACTGGGAGGGCGGGGACCTCGCCGGAGCGGTCCTCGTCGGTGCCGACCTGTCCAACGGCTACCTCTACGGCGCCAATCTCGCCGGCGCCGACTTCACGGACGCGACCCTCTCGAACTCCGACCTCGGCTGGTCGAACATGGCGGGCGCGGTGCTCGTGCGCGCCAGCCTGGATGCGACCGTGCTCGGTATCGACCTGCGCGGGGCCGACCTGACCGAGGCGTACGCGGAGTCGGCAGGCTTCGGCGGCAGCGACATGCGGGGCGCCAACCTCACAAACGCGAACCTCACCAACGCCAACCTCGCGTACGAAACGCAACTCGCAGGTGCGATCCTGTCGGGCGCCATCTTCCGGGGCGCCGACTTCACTGCCGTCGACCTGACGGGCCTGGATCTCACCGGTCTCGATCTCACCGATGCCATCTTCAGGGACTCGAACCTCACCGACGTCGACCTCGCCGGCGCGTCGGTCGGCGGTGCCGACTTCACCGGGGCGACGCTCTCCCGCGTCCGCTCCGGCCTCGTCACCGGCGACCCGTCGGTGCTCCCGAGCGGTTGGAGCGTGCTGCACGGCTACTTCATCGGGCCCGACTCGGACCTGGTTGGCGCGGACTTCACCGGCGCCGCGCTCTTCAACGCCGACCTCCACGGCGTTGACCTCGCCGGGGCCGACCTCAGCGGCGCCGACCTCGGAGACGCCGACCTGAACGGCGCGAACCTGACCGCGGCGAACCTCACCGAGGCCTTCGTCGGCCGCGTCAACCTGACGGGGGCAAATCTCACCCGCGCCGTCCTGAACGGCACATACGGGAGCGACACGCTCCTCACCGGCGCGGACGTGACCGACGCCGACCTCCGGCTCGGGGACTTCGCAGGGGTGCGGTCGGGCGGCCTGGTCGGTACGCCCGCGGTCCTCGGAACGGGGTGGGTCGTCACCGTCGGATACCTGATCGGCCCGGGCGCCGACATCACCGACGCCGATCTCCGGTTCGCGTTCCTCACCGGCGTGCGCTCCGGCGGCATCGTCGGCGACCCGTCCCGGCTGCCGGCGAACTGGATCCTGGCCGGGAGCGGCTACCTGGTCGGGCCCGGCGCCGATCTCTCCGGCGCCGATCTCTCCGACCTCGACCTGTCCGAGGCGAATCTCCGCTGGGCCAACCTGCGCGGGGCGACCCTGATGTTCAGCTACCTCGGCGCGGCGGACGTCAGGGACGCGGACCTCACCGGTGCGAATCTGCACTTCGTCAACGCGTCCTTCGCGAATTTCACGGGCGCGAATCTCACCGACGCCGACGTCGGTGCGACGAACCTCACCGCGACGAACTTCACCGGGGCGACGATGCTCCGCACCAACCTCGTGCAGGCCAGTGCAGAGAGTGCGATCTTCCACACCGCCAATCTCAAGAGCGCGGATCTGACGGCGGCCGATCTTCTGGATGCAGACTTCTCCGGCGCCGTGATCACCGGTGTCGTGTGGTCGAGCACGACCTGCCCGGACGGCACGAGCAGCAATGCTCACGGCAGCACCTGCGTCGGCCACCTCTGACCAGCGGGGTGCGGCCAATCCGCGCCCCGGACCTTCAGAGGGGTCGAGCCAGGAACGTCAGCACGCCGCTGCCGGCGGCCGAATGATCAGCGGGCGGGCGGGCGGGGGCCGACGGCTGACTCGACGATCGGAGTCACCGCGGCCATCCAGCCCTCGTACCCGTCGACCTGGTTCAGGAGGTCGAGGTACATCGCGGCGTCGTCGCCGACTGGCCGGTGCAACGGTGTTTCCGGGTCGGTCGCCGCGGCAACGATCGCGTCGGCGACTACGGAGGCATCGGCCCCGCCGTCGACTCCGGCCGCGAAGAACGAACGGATCCACTCCTGGTCGGCCGCGTAGACCTCGCTCGGAACCTCATCGGAGCTGATGTTGTTGGCCGAGATTTCCGTCCCGAAGAACCCGGGCTCGATCGACACCACTCGAATGCCGAACGGTTCCACTTCCGAGGCGAGTGCCTCACTGAGCGCGTTGAGTGCCTGCTTCGACGCGGCGTACATGCCGGAGTACATCGTGGCCGGGATGCGGCTCGCGAGGGAGCTGACATTGACGACGACACCGGAGCGTTGGGCTCGCATCGTCGGCAACGCAGCTCGAATCACTCGCATCGGACCCCAGAAGTTCGTGTCCATGAGCCGCATCGCGTTCTCGATCGACATCGTCTCGATCGGGCCGCTGTTGCCCACCCCGGCGTTGTTGACGAGAACGTCGATCGTGCCGTGAGTCTCGATGACGCGGGCAACGCCCGCGTCGATCGACTCGGGCGCGTTGACATCGAGCTGTTCGACCTGGATGGTGACGCCGTCGTCGGCGGCTCGCTTCAGCAGGTTGTCGCTCTTGGCGACATTTCGCATTGTGGCGATCGTCGTAGCGCCGTTGCGGGCGAAGGCCAGCGCCGTCTCCAGGCCGATGCCGCTACTGCACCCCGTAATCAGTACCACGCCCATGCGTTGCTCCCTTTGTGTGCACGACTCGTCGGACGGTAGCTACGTCGGCCGAAGGCAGCAAGGCTTCGTCAGCCTTCTCCACTACGGATGCGCTGCTGGAACACGCTGAGGGGCCATAGCTCAGTGGTCAGAGCAGGGGACTCATAACCCGCCAGAGCGTCAGCGCTGTGCGGAAGGGTGTTGTCCCTGGTCAGCATCGAGCATCCGGTTGGGAATCTCTTGCTGTGAACCCTTCGATGTGTTGGAGTCCATCTCGCGTGGCCTGCCCGGGCGCATCGAACCACTCCCGGAAGACGGGATCGTTTCAGCGGTTGGGCCCGCGCGGCCGCCGTCGGTTGCGTCGGACGCGCCTGGATCCGTCTGACCCGTTCGACGAGCTCGGTCATCCGTGCTGTGTCGCTCTCGATGAACGGTGAACTCGGGTTCCACATGGTGCTTCCGCTTCGCGCTCGAGTGTCGCGACGTGAAGCGCTCGCATGGCTGGTAAGCGGGACCGGTTGCGGACGGAAGGTGCGGAAAGGTACGTTTTTCTACCTTTATCGAGTGGCGATGAAGGCCTTGGGAGGGTTGGATATGAAGAAAGCACTGGTAGCGGTCGCGTCCGCGTTTCTGTTGACCGTCGCGGTCGCACCCGCGGCGGGCGCTGGAGAGGTGCGGGGGCCGTCCGGCCCGGGTGGCGCAACGGGGGGCTCCACGCCGGTCGACGGCTTCTGGGGTGGCACGGGCGCCGCGTCGATCTGCTCGTTCTCCGGCTTGAACGACGTCATCGACGACGAGGAGCCCACGCGCACCCAGTCGTACGGCACGTTCCTCGTGCTGGTGAAGCAGCAGGCCGGTGTCGACACGGCGACCGCGAAGGAAATCCTCGGCGAGTCGCCGGCGGACTCCTGCAACCCGACCCGCGCTCCCTTCGGCAACCCGAAGAAGGGCTGAACCCCGCGCCGGATCCTGGGGCTGATCGAGCATCAGCCCCAAGATCCGGCCGCGGTCGGCGATTGCGCTTGCCGCGACCTCGGTCGCGTTCCGCGCGCCTTTACGAGTTGTCGATGCTCCGGGGTCCAAGTAGTACGCCGGCCAGCTCTTCGTCGCCAAGGGCCCCTCGATCGTGTTCGAAGCGGCCGAGCACGCCCGCTCCGTGCCGCACGGCATCATGAACGAGCGTCGCCTCGCCTGCGCCGTCGCGACCGACCTCGCACGATGGTCGCCGTTGTGCCAAGTTTGCGGTTCGTACCACCAGAGGGGCCGTAGCTCAGTGGTCAGAGCAGGGGACTCATAATCCCTAGGTCGAAGGTTCGATCCCTTCCGGCCCCACCAGTCGTGAGCGGTCGATTCAGTCTGACGGCGTCGGGGTGGTGCGCGGTTCGAACACGGCGACCGCGGTCGGCATCGAACGGCGGGCGGCGTAGGCGTCGAGGTTCTTGTCGACCTCACACCAACGGGCCCAGAGGCGGTCCCGCTCCTCGCCCCGGGCGGCGCGGACGGTGACGTCACGAGGGCCGTCGGGCAGGTCGATGCTGATGTCCGGGTGGGCCTGCACGTTGCGCCACCACTCGGGCTCGCCGTCGCGCCAGCCGTTCATCGCCATGGCCATGACGTTCGGTCCGTCCTCGAGATACCCGACGATCACGTCGCGCGGCTCGCCGGAGGTACGCCCGATCGCGTGCACGCACATCGCGCCCCAGCCGAGACGCCGCCCGCCCGGGTGCCACAGGCCGATGCGACCGTTGGTCCAGCGGTACACGCGACGGTGGTTCCGCCAGAAGGCGCGCATGAACCAAGCGGGCGGCATCCGCGTGCTCGGAGCTTGCGCTTCGTCGAGTTGTGTCACGTTCCGACCTCCCTCACCGCTTTCGTCGTGCGGTCGGTTCGACGGTACGCGGACGTGATCGCCGTCGATAGGGTCGGAAGCCCCGAGAGCGTGGCCCTGCCCGGGCGATGCAGCGGTCCACAAGGATGCGGGTCGAAGGTCTCTATCGATCCGTGGTCGAGGAGCGCACCATCGACGTATGAGCGAAGTCGTGGAACTCAGCTACCCCGAATGCGTCGAGAGGTTGCAGTCGGAGTCCGTCGGGCGGATCGCGGTGCTCGGCGACCCGTTCCCGCTGATCTTCCCGGTCAACTACCGGCTGGTCAAGATCGCCGATGAGGTGGCTCCCGGCCACTTGTGGATCGCGGTCCGTACGCGTGTCGGGAACCGGATCGACCGAGCTTCGACCTATGTGTCGTTCGAGATCGACGGCGTCGATCCGGCCCGCCGGAGCGGCTGGTCGGTGCTCACCACGGGCACCCTGCATGCGGCTGATCGCAGTGCCGCGGAGTTCGAAGCGCGCTTCGACTCGCATCCTTGGCTCGCGACCGACCGCGACCGATGGTTGGTGATCCAGCCGGTGGAGATCACCGGTCGCCGAATCGTCGGTGGTGCGACGGAGTGGGCCTACCCGGGCGCGCCTGCTGCCTAGACGCCGTTGTCGTCGTCGCCGATCCACACGCGGGCGCGGGACGTGCCCAGACGCGCCCCGGTCACCGCGACGATCTCGACGTCGAAATACTCGGTGGGTTCGCCGGTCGCATCGTTGATGATCGGGACCCAGATCTCGAGCCGGTCCATGGGGTGGTCGACGACTCCGACCTGCTCGACGTAGTCGGTTCCTGGCCGCGCGCTGCCGCCGATCGTGCGGTACGTGAACTGGACCCGCCGACTGGTCGGGCTGGAGAGGCGGATGGGCACGTACACCCCGGGCCCGCCTTCGGGAACGATGGTGTCGGCCGCGTCGAGCGTCGGGGTGGGATCGTCGTCGATGACCCGGACGTGTGGTGCAGGCGTCCGGAGGTCGGGCTGGGCTCCCGTGATCTCCGTGAACTGGATCGCGATGTCGCGGGTGGGATCGTCCCGATCGTTCCCCGGCACCGGCACGTCGATCGTCGTGCCCGTCGCGCCGGGAGGGAGGGTCACGAACGCGGGTACGGATTGCCCGTTGCTGACCCAACCGAACGTCACCGCTTCACGCGCGGGACGGTCCAGCGTGACGGGCAGCCGGACCGTCTGGCCGGCCGCCCCACCCTCGCGGACGACGGCGCTGCCGATACGCACGGTCCGCAGGTGTGGGTCGGGTGAGAAGCCGATCGGCGTGGTTGCCGCGGGGAACGAGAAGTACCAGCCGTCTCGCCGCACGGCAACGACACACGACGTCACCGCACAATCGACCAGCGGTGCCGAGTACATCGCATCCGCGCCCCAATGTTGGGTGATGAACCGGTTGACGGGCACGTCCACCTGTACTCGCCCGAGTCCATCGGCGACGACGGGAGTTGGGGGACCGCATCGCGCGGAGCCGTTCACCGTCGCGCACTGGGCGACGCTGAGCCTGTCGCCCGGCGACGCATCCGCCACGTCGACGGTGACGGTGCCGGAGATCGCACGCAGTCGTTCCGGTGTGATCGACACGGAGGGCGGTCGGAACGGGATCGACGGGTCGAAGTGCAAGGGCACCGTCGTGCCCGAGATGGTGTCCGCGTACAGCGTGACTGCGCAGTCGTCTGTTTCGACGCAGTCGTGGAAGTCTCGGGTGAGCCGGGTGACCGTGAGCGTGATCGACGCGGTCCCGTCGGACCCGGCGTAGATCGATTGGCCGTCGTCGGTGCATCGCGAGCCGACGCAGTCGTAGTGCACCCGCGCGTTCGGGGTCATCCCGCTGACGTCGATCCGAACCGTGGCCTCGGGTGGCAGCGGGGTGGCGGGCGTGATCGTCGCGGTTGGTACCGTCGTCGGCACCCGGGCGAACGAGACCGCGGTCTCGGCGCGATCGAGGTACCCGTCCTCGTAGTGGCCGGTCCGCACGATGCGCAGCGTGCACAGTGAATACGCGCAGTCGCCGAGCATGTCGTCCATGTAGTCGGCCCGGTACCGCATGACCGGGACGTCGGCCTCCACCCGGCCGCGGGCGTCGGCGACGGCTCGGATCCCGGTCCAACCGCGGTAACACGCGCCGCTCCCGAGACAGTTCATGAACGCGACGGGCTCGCCGGGTAGCAGGCCCGCGCCCCGAACGTGCACGAGTTGTCCGTCGAGGAGGCCGGTGGCGGCGTCGACGGCGATGCGCGGCGTCCCGTTGCTCAATCGGACCCGCGCCGCACCAGTCGTCGTCGTAGCAGCGAGGGCCAGCACGAGGGCGACGACCATCACCGTGAGGCGGTTCGTCAGCTTCTTGCCCATTGCGCCTACCCCTGCCGGTCCGTGGGGAAGTGTCTACACCACGAGGCGATCGTGTGCCCCGGTGGCCCCGTGCGGTGTGAGCGATCGGCCGATACGCTCACCGGGTCTCGGGGAGGGTCGCATGTCTCGACGTCACGGCGCACTGCTCGTGCTCGTGGTCCTGATCGCGAGTGGGTGCTGGACGGTCTCGGGTGGTGGGCCATCGCGGTCCGGGTTCAACCCGCTCGAAGGTGCGATCACGCCGGCCAACGTCGCGACGCTCACCCCCGGCTGGAGTTGGACGGTACCGAACGACCCGACCGCCTCCGTGCAGGGACCTGCTGTCGTACCAGGCGGTGCCTATGTCGCCTCCGGACGAGAAGTCTTCGCACTCGACCCGGCGACCGGGGTGCAACTCTGGAACACCGCGCTCGTCAGTGACCCCAACATCGTCACCAGTGCCGCGACCGAACCGTCCCGGGGGCACGGTCGCGTCTACGCATCCGTACCGACCGCGCAGCTGGGAAATTCGGGCGGCGGGACCTTCGCCGTCGACGCCTCGACAGGCACCGGTCGCGCCCTCGTCGCCCGGGAGGCACGGAGCGCGGTCGTGCCGCGTGACGGTCGCATCGTCGGCGGGTTCGAGGACGTCGATCCGACCGGTCCGTTCGAGCCGTTTCGCGTCGCGGGCTACTTCGTCACCGATGTGTCCGATCCGTCGAAGAGCTGGGACATGGACATTGCGACGGGGAGCATTCACGGCCCGGCGGTGGCGTTGCCCGAACCGGTGGTCGGGGCTGACCGGTTCTTCGTCTCACGAGGGAACACCGTGTCGGCGTACCCGTTGACGAAGCCGAACGGATGCGCCGAGACCCGGCCCGAGTACCACTTCGTCGAGTGTCCGTCACTCTGGAGTGTCACCCTGCAGGCCGCCGTGAATCGGCGGGTGACGCTCTCCGAGGACGGCAGAACGCTCGTGCTGACCGCAGGACCGTTCATCGCGGGGCTCGACCCGGCCGACGGCTCACTCGACTGGTTCGCGTCCAAGTCCGGGCCGTCGTCGTTCTTGACCGTCCCGGCCGTCGATGGCGCCACCACCTTCGCGGTGGACGGGGCCGGCAAGCTCTGGGCGTACGACCGCGACGGATGTCCGGGCGGACAATGCACCCCGCAGTGGTCGGCCGACACCGGCGGTGACGTCGTCGTCCAACCCACGATCGCGGGCGGCGTGGTCTACACCGCCACCACCGGAGGGGTCATCCGGGCATTCCCGGCGGCCGGGTGCGGCGCTTCGACGTGCTCGAACCTCTGGGAGGGTTCGGTCGCCTCGGCCCCGACCGGACTCGCCGTGGCGCTCGGCCGGGTCTTCGTGGCGACGATCTCCAAGGGACTGATCACGTTCGTCCCCGCTGCTTGAGTCGGGCCCGGATCGTCCTCCGGGCAACGCGGCCGGCTCAGGGCTCGCGTCGGCTCGTCACAGTGACGGGCACGCCCCCTTCGGGGTGGGCGGTGACGGTGCCGACCGGTCGGGGAACGGTGTCGCTCTCGAGTCGCAGGTCGACTCGTTGGGCGAGCCGCGACGCGAGAAATGTCAGGTTCATGCGCGCCAGGCCGAAGCCGAGACAACTGCGCGAACCGGCCCCGAAGGGAACCCACGCGTACTCCGGCGGGTCGGCGTCGAGGTGGCGGTCGGGGTCGAACCGCATGGGGTCGGGCCAGGAGGCCGGATCCCGTCCGACGAGGAGTGGCGACCACGCGATGATCGATCCTCGTCGGATGCGGTAGGGCCCGAGATCGAAGCTCGCGGCGGCGAGCCGGGGGGCGTGGGCGCCGGCCGGCTGGATGCGGAGCGACTCGTGGACCACCGCGTCGGCCCATGGTCGCGTCTCGTCCACCGGCACCGTGTCGGCCTCGGATCGCAGACGAGACCAGACCGCCGGGTCGGCGGCACTGCGGTGGATCAGCCAGCTCGCGGTCGCGGTCGTCGTGTCGTATCCGGCGCCGATGAGTGAGACGACCTGGTCGGCCAACTCCTGGCGGGTCAGGCCCTCGGTGGCGAGCAGGACATCGAGCACGTCGTCACGGTCGCGGTCCGGCTGGCGCGTTCGCCGCGCGATCTCGGTCTCGAGGAGCTCGTCGAAGGATCGGCGTGATCGACGCGCCCGTTCGCGGGCGCCGAAGGGAAACGGATGCGGCGGCTGTTTGGCGAACGGCCGGTTGATGTACTCGGCGGCCGGTGCCAGCCGAGTGCCGACGTCGTCGGCGTCGAGGTCGTCGCCGAACAGCACGCGCACGACGATCCGGCGAACGCTGGACTGGATCAACGGCGCGAGGTCGACGCGTTGATCGAGCGGGAGCGCGTCGATCATCGAGTCGTATTCGTCGACGATGACCTGACGCCACGCCTGCAGGCGTCGGAGTGCGAAGGCGGGTTGGACCAGCGATCGTCGGCGCGCGTGGTCTTCACCGTCACTCACCAGCATCGAGGTCGGTCCGACGAACACGCCGAGTGCCATGCGGAACATCGGTCCCCACCGGTACCGCTCCTGGGGGCCCGTGAGGACGATCTTGACCAGTTCGCGGTCGCCGACGATCACGATCGCCGCCGGCCCCGACCGGATCGCGAAGGTGCGGCCGTAGGTTTCCGCGAGGTCGGGGATGGCGATCATCGGCTCGTTGAGGACGGCGCGTGCGGCGCGCACGGCTGCGACACCTCGCGGTCCGGGCAGTGGTGTCATCGGGCGCGCGCCGTCGGCATCACGCGGGCCCGCCAACTCGGTGCGGCGGGATCTCGGGTCTGATGGGCGAGCACGATGGTCGCCAACGCCGTCACCCACCACCATCGGTCGACCGCGGGATCACTGGCGACCACCGTGAGCAGAGGGCGCGCGCCGAGGGCCGCCA
>CAZJBJ010000063.1:0-19092 GCA_964544295.1 uncultured Bifidobacteriaceae bacterium | reverse complement strand
GGTGGGAGATCGACATGACCTACTACGTGCTCAAGGCCATGAGCTGGGTCGGCATTGTCAAGGACCTCAAACAACCCCCCGCTCGCATCCTCTTCCCCGGCCCGAGTCCGGAAGAAGAACTCGTCGCCGCGTAAACCCCAGACATCGAACTTGCGTCGATAACCCGGTCGTTCCGCGGGGTTATCGACGCAAGTTCGAGGGGCGGGTGGAGCGCAGGGGGGCGAGGCCGGCGAGGGCGCGGCTGGCCCGGATCGCCAGGGCCACGATGGTCAGGGTCGGTCCGTAGCCCGTCGAGGTCGGGAACACCGACGAGTCGGTGCAGATCACGTTCTCGACGCCGTGCAGCCGCTGCCAGCGGTCGAACACGCTCGTCGCCGGATCGTCGCCCATCCGCGCGCCGCCCATGATGTGGCGCGAGATCGGCGTCCGCCCGCCGGGCCGGTCGGCCATGCTGCCGGTGATCGGCGGGGAGGTGGTCCAGAACGTCTGCGCCGCGCCGGCCCCCCGCATCACCGCTTCGAGCCGCGGCGCCCAGTGCTGCGCGCAGGCGACCTCGTGCGCGTGGGGCGCGTACGTCGCCCGTCCGGCGGGCAGGCCGTAGACATCGCGGACCCGAGGGTCGAGATCGATACGGTTCGTGGCCTGCGGGAGATCCTCGCCCTGCATCGTGAACACCGCCATGCGGTCCCGGGTCATCGACTGCATCATGAGCTGCGAATGCAGTGCACCGTGGGGGAGATGGATGCCCTCCAGGATGGGATGACCGGCGGCGCCGTGTTCGACGATCCCGCCGCGGATGAACGGCAGCCCGGCCGCGCGCGCCGCGGCCATGGCGTCGGCGTCGGGCACGATCGGGTCGTCCATGAGGTGGGTCACCGAGCGACCCCGATGGCCGTGCAGCCGCTCGCCGAACATCCCGAGCACGTAGGTCTGGAAGTGGAACTGCAGGAACCGGCCGACGACGTCAGGGTTGCCGAGTTCGTTGCGGAGCAGGAGCCGCGGCGTCTCGAACGCACCGCCGGCGAGCACGACGTGGCGTGCCGAGACCTCGTGGGGTTCGAGGTGACGGTCGAGGTAGCGCACGCCCCGGGCCCGCCGGCCGGTGCCGTCGAGCAGCACGTCGGTCACGACCGACTCGGTGCGGATCTCGCAGTTGCCGGTGCGGAGCGCGTGGCGAAGTGGTGCGACCGGGTCGCCCTTGGCGTCGATCGGACAACCGAAGTAGCCGCAGAAGCCGCAGTTGTTGCACGCCGGCCGGTCGTCGTACTCGACGCTGTTCACGCCGGTCGGGGCCCGGTACGGGTGGTATCCCATCGCGGTCGCGGCCGCGGCGGTGAGGAGCGCGCAGTACATGTCGGGTCCGGCCGGCATCGGGTACGGGTCGGCCCGCCACGATGCGAACGGGTTCGCGCCCGCCTCGCCGGCGACGCCGACGGTGCGTTCGGCCGCCGCGTAGTACGGCTCCATCTCGTCGTAGTCGACCGGCCAGTCGACGATGTCGGCCCCCTCGACCGGCCCGGCGGTGGTCAGCGGTTTGAAGTCGTCCTCCCGGAAGCGGGGGAGCTTGCCGTCGGCGTGGAAGCCGCCGCCGCCGACGGTGGACGGCAGGTTGTTGACGTCGCCGGTCTCGATGCGGTCGCCGTCGGTCTCGGTCCGCCGGAAGGTGCGGGGCTCCAGCCACGGATCCGGGCCGAGGAAGTGGCGGCGCATGAACTTCAACTCGTCGTTGGACACGTGCCCGAGCGGCGCGAACGGCGGTTCGAGCGCGAGCAGGTGATTGCGGCCCTTCTCGAGCATGAGCACCGACCAGCCCGCGCCGGTGAGCACCTCGGCGGCGGTCGCCCCGGCGGGACCGGTGCCGATCACGACGGCATCGAACTCGGCGGCACTGGATGCGGCACTCGATGCGGTGCTCACGCGCGTCCTTCCACTTCCGCGTCGGTGTATCCGCGCGGTTGGACGTCGCCCGGGAACTCGATGGCGCGCCAACCGCCGAGGTCACGGTTGCCGCCGTATTCGGGCGCGGCGTAACACCCCTCCACCACGTGCTCGTAGAGCAGGTCGCGGAACTCGGGGTCGGCGTCGAGGCGTGCGTCCTGGTCGTCGTGGTCGAGGTCCGCGAAATCGGACCCGAGGCGGCCGAGCCCGTCGCGGTACTGGGTCTGCCACCCGTCGACCGGGCCGAGCCGTTCACGGTCCGGCCGACCCTGGGACCCTTCGATCCGGGTGCGCCAGGCCAACTCCTCCAGCGGCGAGAGGTCGAGGAACCGCACGAAACCCGCAGGGCCGCCGGCCCGGCCCGAGAACGGCCCGCCGGCCCAGATGCGCGGAGGGTCCGACGAGAACGCATCGAGCAGGCCGTCGACGTAGTCCACGACGCCGAGCGCCGCCGCGCCCGGATGGCCGTCCTTGGTGGGCGGGACGAGTCGATCCGCCGCGGCGGCGAGCGTTCGTCGTTCGTCCGTGCGGAGGTAACCCATC
Organism: uncultured Bifidobacteriaceae bacterium; assembly: GCA_964544295.1. Classification (GTDB taxonomy): domain Bacteria; phylum Actinomycetota; class Acidimicrobiia; order IMCC26256; family JAENVU01; genus JAENVU01. The sequence goes on along the minus strand of CAZJBJ010000063.1, from coordinate 16,611 downwards.
AGCTACCCGGCGTTTCCCGACGGGTGCGACGCTGGCCCGCATGGGTCGACCGAATCAGCGCGCTCAAGGAACCAATTTCGATGCCGAAACGTTGGTGATCGTGGAGGAACCAACAATGACGTACGGAGTGACGATTCAGACGCTCGACCGGGCCGACGGCAATGGCATCACGATGGTGCTCGTCGACGCGGCCGACGCGCTGGACGCCGAGACTGCAGCTCGCAAGATCGCCGAGGACCGGTACCACTGCACGGTGCTCGTGGATCACGCGGTGCCGTGGGGCGACGCGGCTGCCTGAGCCGCGCTGATCAGTGGTCACCGGCATCGGTGGCTGCCCCCGTGGGGTCGGGTGACCGACCGCGGATCGCGTAGAAGTGCGTACGGAAGATCAGGAACGCGACGAGCGCGGCCAACCCGTAGCCGATCAGCGTTCCCGCGGCGAGGTCCTTGCTGTGATCGTCGGTGGGGTCGAGGAACTCGACGACCGCGTTGCCGGCCATGAGGCCCGAACGCAGGATGACGACCACCATCGCAAAACAGACCGACGCCAGGTAGGCCCGCCCGACGCGACTCGAGGCGCTGGTGGCGTCGCTTCCTGACGAGTGCAGTTCTCGGCGACGCTGGGTGTGAAACCCGTAGACGATCGCAGCCAGCACGAGCGCCACGCTGACCGCGCCGATGGCGGCGTGGTTGCTGTCGCCCGTGGGGAAGTCGAAGTTCAACGACGCACCAAGGGTGCTCCGATCGGAGTCGCGGGCGAAGACCTCGGCCACGGCTTCGATCAGACCGGCGCCGAAGATCAACAGGCTGTACAACGCGGCCAGACACGCGCCGCTCAGGTAGACGGCGTACAGGCCGTCGCCGTCCGGGTCGCGGTCGGGCCGTGCGGCCGCCATCAGCAGGACGAAGACGAGCAGGATCGCCTCCGGCGCGCCGACGTCGGAGATGTACTGGAACGGGTTCATGGCCTGCCCTTTCGCCCTCTGGTTCTCACCGGAGGTGGAGTTCGTAGTTCCCGGTCGGGTCGAGGGTGAGTCTGGCACCGGGAGGGACGACCGCGACGGTGAACGGTTCCTGCACGAGGGCCGGGCCGGTGATCTCGACGCCCGGCCCTAGCGCCGGACCGTCGTAGACGGGTGTGGTCACGTACTCGACGCCGAAGTACGCGTCGCGCGTGCCGAGCTGCGCGTCGGCGGGCTCGGTGGTCGAACCGAGCGTGGCGAAGCGATCCGGCTTCGGCGTGGTGGCCCGGGCGACGAGCCGGACGCCGCGGATGAGCGGCGGCTGGTTGCGGAAGCTGAACCCCCGATCGCGCTCGTGCTGGGCGTGGAAGTGTTCGGCGAGGCCGATCAGGTCGTCCTCGGCGACACCGGGCGAGGTCGGCACGCTCATGTCGAAGTTCTGGCCCGGGTAACACATCTGCACGAAGTGCTCGGTGGTGGTGGCCGCGAGCCCGGTGGGTTCGAGCTCCTTCGTCGCCTCACCGGTGACGTCGTCCATCAGGGTGCGGAGCCGCTCGAGGTCGACCTGGGCCAACGGTGTGACGTAGGAGCGCACCAGGTCGACGAGGGAATCGGCCACCAGCACCCCGAGTGCGGAGAACGCGGGCGCGGCCTTCGGGATCAGGATGCGACCGACGCCCAGCTCGTTGGCGATGGCCCACGCGTGCACCGGACCGTTCCCGCCGTAGGCGATCAGCGCGAGGGTGCGTGGGTCCGCGCCGTGCGACGCCAGGACCCGTCGGGTGGCGTTGGCCATGTTGGCGTTGACGATGCGCTCGATGCCCCACGCGGCCTCGGTCACGTCGGTGCCGAACGGCGTGGCGACGTCCCGCTCGATCGCGGCCCGCGCCGCGTCGACGTCGAGGCGCATGCGACCACCGGCGAACCCTTCGGGCGGCAGATATCCGAGCACCGCATCGGCGTCGGTGACGGTCGGTCGGTCGCCGCCCCGCCCGTAACACGCGGGACCCGGAACGCTGCCGGCGGATTCGGGCCCGACGAGCAGCGCGCCCTGGCGGACCCGGGCGATCGATCCGCCGCCGGCGCCCACGCTCTGCACGTCGACCATGGGCAGGCCGATGTAGTACCGGTACCGCCAGTTCCAGTCGGTCTTGATCTCGGGTCGGCCCCCGCGCACCAGGCACAGGTCGAAGCTGGTGCCGCCCATGTCGACGGCGACGAAGTCGTCGACGCCCGCCCGGGTCGCAGCGAGCGCCGATCCCATGACCCCACCGGCCGGACCGCTCGCGAGGAGCGTGACCGCACGGCGGGCGACGTAATCGGGGGGCATGACGCCACCGGTCGACTGCATGATCAGCAGCTGGCCGCCGTACCCCGCGGTGCGCAGCTCGTGTTCGAGGCGACCCACGTACCCGGCGATCCGGGGCGCGACGTACGCGTTGACGAGCGTGGTGGAGACGCGTTCGTACTCGGGGCCGCGGGCCATCACCTCGTGGGAGAGCGAGACGTGTTCGACGTCGGGGAACTCCTCGCGCACGATCTCCGCGGCCCGGAGTTCGTGCGCCGGGTTCACGAACGAGAAGAGGAACATCACCGCGATCGACTGCACGTCGAGGAGGCGGAGACGCTGGACCCCGGCGCGTACCGCGGCCTCGTCGAGGGGGAGCAGCACTTCGCCGGTGTGGCTCATGCGTTCCGCGATCGGGATGCGGGCGCGGCGACGGGCGATCGCCGGCGGCGCCGGATACGACGGATCCCAGATCATCTCCTTGTGGACCCGCCGCATCTCGATCTCGTCGCGATGGCCCTCGGTGACGAGCAGGCCGGTGCGCGCGCCGTTCATCTCGATCATCGTGTTGTCGGCGGTCGTCGTGCCGTGGACGACGACCTCGAGTGCCCGACAGAAGTCGCCCAGGCTGACGCCGAAGTGGTCGGCGAGCTGGCCGATGCCGGTCATCACGCCCCGCGACTGGTCGTCGAGCGTGGTCGGCGTCTTGTCGAGGACGACGTCGCCGGTGTCGGTGACACAGATCAGGTCCGTGAACGTGCCGCCGACGTCGACGCCGACGCGGTAGGTCATGACGGGTTACCCGCGCCGGCGCTTGCGGCGCGCCTCGGTCGCCGCGGCATCGACCGCGAGCGTGAGATCGGCGAGCGAACCGGTGAACACGACGCCGTAGTCACGCTCGGCGCCCTCGACGCTCACGTACTCGTCGAGCACGTCGTCGAGGACGGCCTGCGGGTCGCGGTCGAGTGGGTCCCCCCAACCGCCGCCGCCGCCGTAGTCGTACATGATCCGTTGGCCGGCCGCGATGGGCACCCAGTCCGCCGTGTGCTGCACGACGAACTCGTCGTCGGAGCCATGGCGGATCACCATGCGGTTCGGTTCGCCGGGCATGCCACCGCAGATCCCCGGCATCGGGTACTTCATGCCGACCACGTACGTGTAGACCTTCGCGTCGACGCGCACTTCCTTCTCGTAGTGCGAGCCGCACAGTCCCCGCCACTGGCCGGGGCCGCCGGAGTCGGTGCGGTAGTCGCGGCTCCACTGCACGTGCGGGTACAGGCTCTCGTTGATCTCGGCGGTGGCCTTCCACAGGTTGCCGAAGCTGGCGTTCTGCGCGCCCCAGGCGTCCATGCCCTTGGCCGCGTTGCACCAGCCCGCGTACACCTCGGCCGAGTGGTCGGTGAAGGACTGGCCCGTGACCGGATCCTCACCGACGATGATCGTCGGGATGCCGGTCTTGTAGGTCTGGGGGACGGCTTTGTCAGGCAGCACGTGTTGCAGCGCGACCGCGATGACCTCGCCGACGTCGGCGCCGGGGTGGTGGGTGCCGGCGCTGACGGGCTTGCCCGGCGCGGGGTTGAGCACACAGCCCGACGGGACCACGAGGCGGATCTGGTCGAAGAAGCCCTCGTTCTTCGGGATCTCGGGATCCATCATCGAGGCGATCTGGCCGACGGTGTAGCCCCGGGTGTTCCCGAAGGTGGACCACGCCTGGATCTCCGGCCGGGTGTCCGAGCCGGTGTAGTCGATGGTCAGGTCGTCGCCGGCCACGGTGATCTTCACGTGGAGGTGGATGTCGGGGTGGCCGAGCGGATCGTGGTCGACGTACGCGTCGGCCTCGTACACGCCGTCGGGCCAGGCGGTGACCTCCTCGCGGAAGCGGCGCGCCGCGTAGTCGATCATGAAGTCGACCGACTCTTCGACGGTCGCGGAGCCGTACAGGTCGAGCACCTCACCGAGACGCCGGACCGCGAGTTGCGCGGCGCCGATCTGGGCGCGGATGTCGCCGATGTAGCTCGGGATGCGGTTGTTGGTGGCGAGCGCGAGGAGCACGTCACGCCGCTCCTCGCCGCGGTCGATGACCTTGAGGACCGGCCAGCGCACGCCCTCACCCCAGATGTCGTTGGCGGTCACGTTGTAGCCGCCGGGCACGCCACCGCCGGTGTCGCCGTGATGGCACTGGATGCTCGCGATGAGCACCATGCGTCGTTTCCCCGGGTGGGCCGGATCGTCGGCGAACACGGGCGCGAAGACGTTGTAGTCGGGGAGGTGACCGCCGCCGTGGTACGGGTCGTTGGCCACGAACACGTCGCCCTCGCGGAACTCGTCGACCCCGAGGTAGTCGAGTGCGAAGCGCACCGGCAGGGTGGACGTGAGCATGAACTGGGGGATGCCGACCGAGAGGGCGGCGAGGCGACCCTGGGCGTCGAGGATGGTGGCGTTGCGCTCGTTGGACTGGTTCAGGATCGGCGTCGTCGCGGTGCGCGAGACGTAGGTCGCCATCTCGAAGCAGATCGTCTCCATCGCACCACGGACCACCTCGGCGGTGACCTGGTCGACGGTGGGTTCGGTGCTGAGTCGACCGCGCCGACCCGCCAGCGCCACGAGATCCACGTTCGTCATCGGTGACCCCCCGGGAACCTGACGTGAGTGTCAGCAATCGTAGTCCCGGCCGACCGCGATCGGCTCAGGTCCCGCCCCGTTCGGCGATCTCGTCCCGGAGCGCTTCGAGGATGGGGAGGGTGGCGTGGTCCTTGGGGCGGTTGGCTGATCGTTTCGATCTGATGATGTCGTCGAGGGACGCGACGGGGACGATCACGCCGCCGAGGTCGAATCGAATCGCGTGGTCGGCGAGTTCCGAGTACCCAGCAGGGAAGGCGGCGGGCGTGAACGAGATGTCGAATGCGCCGCCGTCGGTGACCAGGTTGACCATGGACATCCGTTCGAGGAACTCACCGTCGAGGGTGACCGGGACTCCTTCGGGCACGGCGTGGGTGCGGATGCGGGCGTGCGTCTCTCGCAGTGCGGCACCGAGACGGTCCAGGTTCGCCCGATCGCGTGCGGCGCAGATGTCGGCATCGGCGGTCACCGTGGGCGAACCGTGAATGACTGCGGCGTATCCACCGATGACCACGTAGTGCACGCCGTGGTCGTTCAGTGCTCGGAAGACGAGTTCGGGTTCGAACTCGAGGTCGGGAGCACTCATGCGACTCGTCGGGCGCTGCGGGCCCGGGCTATCGCCGCCGCCGCGGCTCGATGATGGCGCACGCGTTGCGCGGGAGTCATGGCCACGAGCAGCGCGATCTGGCTGCGGTCGACGTCGTCGACGGCGCGCAGGGTGAGGTCGGCGACGAACCCGCACTCGCGCAGGACGCGGGCGAGGGTGCGCAACCGGGGCTCGTCGGTGCCGCGCTCCCACCGGGAGATGACCGACTGCTTCGTCCCCACCCGCTCGGCGAGTTCGGCCTGGGTGAGGCCGGCGATCGTGCGCGCCTCGCGGATCAGCTCGCCCGCCTGGAGTCGGCTCAACGCCACGGGGTCGGGTCGGTCTCGTTTCCTCGACATAGCTGTATCATACTCTGAAGAGTATGAATCCGCTATATCAGCAGGTCAGCGAGCCGATCGTGGTGGTCGGCGGTGGTGCCGAGGAGGGCTTCGGACCCGTAGGCCCGGCGGATGAAGAGGTGCAGGTCGTGCTCCATGGTGAAGCCGATCCCGCCGTGGATCTGGATGCCGTCCTTGGCCGCCCGCCGGGCCGCCTGGCCGGCCGCGGCCTTGGCCACGTGCATCGCCCGGTGGCGGTCCGGGTCACCGGCGTCCGCGGCCATCGCCGCGTAGTACACCGCGCTCCACGCCCGCTCGACGTCGAGGCTCATGTCGGCGAGCTTGTGCTGGACCGCCTGGAACGATCCGATCGGGACGTCGAACTGGATGCGCGCCTTGGCGTAGGCCAGCGTCATGTCGAACAAACGTCGAGCCGTCCCCACCATCTCGGCCGCCAGCGCCACCGTGGCCCGCAGCATCACGTCGTCGAGTGCGGCCCGACTGATCGTGCCCGCCGGTGTCCCGGGCACCCCGGTCTCGACGTCGTAGAGCGGCCGGGTGGAGTCGAGCGTCTCGATGCGGCGCACCGGCGGCGCGGCCAGCAGCGTGACCGCGCCCGTTGCGCCGACGGCCGCGACGAGATCGACCCGATCCGCGTCGGGCACGAAGGTCTTGCGGGTCTCGGCGTTCGGATGCCAGACGCCGTCGGCGCCGGCGAGGGCGACGGTGCCGGTCGCGTGACCGTCGAGCACCGCGTCGAGGTCGTGTTCCCCGACCGCTTCGAGGAGCGGGGCGTAGAGACAGGCCGTCGCGAGGAACGGCACCGGGGCGGCGACCGTGCCCAGTGCCTCCATGAACACGCAGAGATCCACCAACGGTCCGATGCCGAGGGGAACGAAGTCGTCGAGGCGGTGCCAGAGGTCGTTGGTCGCGGTGAGGTCCTCGGCGTGGGCGCGGAGGAGCGCGGGCGGGCATTCGGCGGCGAGCAGGTGCCGCGCACTGTCGCGCAGGAGTTCCTGGTCGTCGGTCAGCGAGAAGTTCATGACCCGGCGGGTTCCTCGTCCGGGCCGAAGCGGCCGAGCGACCAGCCGTCGACCTCCGCGAGCCGGCCCCGCCAGCGCACGTGGTCGCCGAGCACCGCGGTGCCACTGCGGATGGTGGCGTCCTCGAGGTGGAGGTAGAGCGGGAGGTCCTCGACGGGGCTGGTCGGCGCAGCGCCGTCGGGCGGTGGTTCGTCGGCGATCCGACCGAGGTAGCGCAGCGGGTCCGAGAGCACGGCGGCGTCCGTGCCGCCGCGGGCCTCGAGCTCGGCTGCCATGTTGTGCATGAACTCGGCCACGCCGACCGCGGTCCCGCTGATCACCAACCCACCCTGGGCGACGGTGATGCCGAAGCTCAGGCTGCCGCGGTTGCAGACGCTCACCAGGACCCGGAGGATCGGATCGGGCAGTTGGCCTTCGGCGACCTCGGACTGCAGTCGCGCGAGTTGGGCGCCGTCGCCGCGCAGCGGCTCCGGCGCGTCGGGCGGATGCGGGTCGGCGGTCATGACCGCGGCAATCCGAGGACCCGCTGGGCGATGATGTTGCGTTGGATCTCGCTGGTGCCCCCGGCGATGGTGTTGGCGAAACTCACGAAGAAGCTCAGCGGCCAGCGGCCGGCCTCCTCGCCCCGCTCCTCGTCGATGACCGGGCCGTACGCGCCCTGGAGCTCCATGCCCAGTTCGTACAGCTCCTTGCCGAGTTCCGAACTCGCGAGCTTCATGTAGGAGTGCTCGGGCGCACCGGCACCTTGGGCGAAGCTGGTGAACCCCTTGTACCCCAACGCCCGCAGGCTCGCGACCCGTTGCGACCCCTCGGCGATGCGCCGCCGGACGATCGGGTCGTGCGCGAGGCCGCGCCGGTGCGCGAGATCGACCAGGCCGGTGATCGTCTGTTCGAGTCGGGCGACGCCCTCGACCCACAGGCCGGCACGTTCGTGGGCGAGGGAGCCCTGCGTGATCCGCCAACCGTCGTCGAGGTCGCCGACGAGGTTGGCGACCGGCACCTCGACATCGGTGAAGAACACCTCGGCGAAGTCGGCGTTGCCGTTGATGTGGGTCAGCGGTCGGATCTCGATACCGGGGGAGTCCATCGCGACGATGAGGAGCGAGATCCCCTGGTGCTTGGGTGCGCTCGGGTTGGTCCGCACGTAGAGGCAGCACTGCTGGGCCACCATGGCGTAGGAGGTCCACACCTTCTGGCCGTTGACGACGAACCGGTCGCCGTCGAGCACCGCCCGGGTCTGCAGGTTCGCGAGGTCCGACCCCGCGTCGGGCTCGCTCATCCCGATGCACCAGACGGTGTCGCCCCGGATGGCGGCCGGCGCGAGCGCCTGCTGGTCCGGCGTGCCGAACTCGAGCAGGCTCGGCGCCACGATCGCGTACCCCGGAAAGTGCAACGACCGCGGAATGCCCCGTGCCGCCATCTCCTCGAGGTACACGAGGGTCTGGACCGGGGTGGCGTTGCGCCCGCCGAGTTCGGGCGGATACCCGGGGATCATCCAGCCGTGATCGAACAGCGTCGCCTGCCACGCCCGGGCCCACTCCGGGATGATCTCGTCGGAATCGCTCTGTGCGAACTCGCGCCGGGAGCGGGTCTGGGGTGGGGCGTGCTCGTCGAGGAAGGCCACGAGCTCGGCGCGGAACGCGTCGACATCGGGACCCCAGTCGAGGTGCACGGGCAGGTCAGCCCTCGAACGGTGGGAGGAACGGCGGCACGCCGGTGTCGCGGTCGCGCACGAGATCGCCCCGGGCCGCGCTGAGGGACTCGAGCGACCACACGTCGGTCGCGTCGACCTGGCTGACGGGGCGCCAGCCCTCGAGCAGCTGGGCCTTGCCACCGCCGACGGCGAAGACCTGACCGGTGATGCCGGCGGAGTCTGCCGCGGCGAGCCAGACCGCCATCGCGGCCGCGTTCTCGGGGGCGAAGCGATCGAAGTCGCCTTCCTTCGCGTCCATGAACCCACCGGCGACGGCCTCGGTGAGCCGCGTGCGGGCGACGGGTGCGATCGCGTTCACGCGCACGCCGATACGTTCGAGTTCGCGCGCCATGACGATGGTCAGCGACGCGATTCCCGCCTTGGCCGCGGCGTAGTTGGCCTGACCGCCGTTGCCGTAGAGGCCCGACTCACTCGCAGTGTTGACGATCGCGGCGTCGACCGGCGCGCCGGTTTCCTTGCTGCGCTGGCGCCAGTAGGCGGCGGCGAATCGGCTCGTCGTGAAGTGGCCCTTGAGATGCACGTTGATCACGGCGTCCCATTCGGCCTCGTCCATGTTGAAGCTCATCTTGTCGCGCAGGATCCCGGCGTTGTTCACGAGCACGTCGAGGCCACCGAAGGTGTCGACGGCCTGGGCGACGAGCGCCTGGCCGCCCGACCACTGGCTGATGTCGTCGTAGTTCGCGGCCGCGCGGCCGCCGGCGGCGACGATCTCGTCGACCACGAGTTGGGCCGGTCGCTGATCGGCACCCTCGCCGGTGGTCTCCCCGCCGAGATCGTTGACGACGACCGCCGCGCCCTCGGCGGCGAGGAGCAGGGCCTCGGCTCGGCCGATGCCGCGGCCCGCGCCCGTGACGATGGCGACCTTGCCGTCGAATCGGCCCATGGATTGCCCTCCTGTCCCTGACGTGAGGGTCAGACCCTAGAGCAGTGTCGGTCGCAGCCGCCCGTTCCCCTCCGGCCGACCGGGGCCGCGGTCGGGTCAGTGGTCGGGTCAGTGGCCGCGGATCTCGGCGGCGCGCTTCTCGCGGAACGCCGCCATGCCTTCCACGAGGTCCGCGGACGCGGTGGCGAGCGACTGGTACGCGCCCTCCAACTCCAGCGCGGTACCGAGGTCGGTCTCGAAGCTGGCATTGAGCAATCGCTTCGAGAGACCGAGTGCACGCGTCGGTCCCGCGGCGAGGCGCACGGCGAGCGCGTCGGCTTCGGCCGCGAGCTCGGTGGGGTCGGCGAGGCAGCGGTAGGCGAGGCCCTGGTCGACCGCGTCGGCGCCCGCGCACCGTTCGCCGAGCATCACCATCGCCTTGGCGCGGGGGAGGCCCACGAGTCGGGGGAGCAGGTACGCGCCGCCGGCGTCGACGACGAGACCCCACTGGTGGAACGACCAGAGGAACTTCGTTTCCGGGCTGACCAGCACGAAGTCGCACGCGAGGGCGAGATGCGCACCGGGTCCGACCGCGGCGCCGTTCACCGCGGCGACCGTCGGCTTGTCGAGTTCCCACAGCTCCCGGATGAAGGTCTGCACGCCGACCCGCAACGCCTCGGCGGTCGTGCGGGGATCGAAGTCGGGCCGGCCGGCCTGCGCGACCGTCGATGCGCTCAGGTCCATGCCGGCGCAGAAGGCGTCGCCGGTGGCGCGGATCAGGAACGCCCGGACCGCGGGGTCGGCGCGCCCGGCACGGATCGCGTCCACGATGCCGTCGCGCATCGCGACCGTCAGCGCGTGCTTCGCCTCGGGGCGATCGAGCGTGATCCGGCACACGCCGTCGGTGCCGGTCTCGACGTGCAGGTGCTCGGTCATCGGTCCCGTCTCCTGGTCCGTGGGTCGGCGGTCAGCGGTTGGTGGTGAGGATGTTGACCACACTCACGCCGGAGCCGCGCCCGCCGACGTTGTGCTGGAGTGCGAAGCCGTTACGCATCGCGACCTGACGGTCGGCGGCGTCCCCGCGGAGCTGCCACCAGCACTCGGTGAGCTGAGCGATCCCCGTCGCCCCGATCGGGTGACCCTTGGCGAGGAGGCCGCCCGAGGTGTTGACCGGGATGCGACCGGTCAACGACGTCTCGCCGTCGAGCGAGGCGATGCCACCCTTGCCCTTCTCGAAGAACCCGAGGTCCTCGATGTCGAGGATCTCGGTGATGGTGAAACAGTCGTGCACCTCACACATGTCGATGTCGGTGGGTCCGACGCCGGCCATCGCGTAGGCGCGCTTGGCCGCCTCGACCGTGGCCTGCAGTCCGGCGAAGCTCGTCTTCTCGTGCAGGTACGGGTGATCGGTGGCCACGCCGAAGCCGGCCACGAACACCGGCCGGTCGGTGAACTCGTGGGCGCGGTCCGCGGGCGCCAACAACACCGCCGCCGCGCCGTCGGTCTGCGGGCAACAGTCGAGCAGGTGGAGCGGCGAACACACCGCCGGCGATGCCAGCACCTGCTCGATCGTGACCTCGTCCTGGAAGTGGGCGTAGGGATCCAGTGCGCCGTTGTGGTGGTTCTTGACCGCGACCGAAGCGAGCATCTCGCGGGTGGTGCCGAACTCGTGCATGTGGCGGGTCGCGAACGGTGCGAACAGGACCGGCGCCGTCTCGCCGCGGGTCAGGATCGGGTGCCCGGACGCGGCACGCGAGAGGAGCCCCTCCTCGGTCGACTTGTCCCGCATCTTCTCGACCCCGATGACGAGCACGAGGTCATGGACCCCGGACGCGACGGCCATCGCGCCGACGCGGAACGCATCGGAGCCGGACGGGCAGGCATTCTCGATCCGGGTGCAGGCGATGCCGGCGAGGCCGATGGCGGTGGGCACCGTGTTGCCGCTGATGCCCTCCTGTCCCCAGAGCGTCCCGCGCTGGGTGGCGACGAACGCCGCCTCGACCGCGCTCGGGTCGAACCCTTTGTCGACCGACGCCACCGCGGCGTTGAACGCCCCCGCGGCCATGTCCTCGTAGGACTGGTCGAACAGTTCGCCCATCTTGATGAGCCCGGCGCCGACCACCGCCACCTTGTTCCAACTCATGGTTGCGCTCCGGAGGACTTGGGCTTCGGTCGAATCTTGTACCCGTAGACGGGGACGCCGCGTTCGTGGGCGTAGAGGCGCAGGACGAGATCGACCTCATCGTCGATCGCGAGGTCGGTGCCGTCGCCGACGACCTGGAGCATGATGCGCGCCCCGTCGTCGAGGTCGACGACCGCGATCGGCAGCGGCGCGACGAACGGTGCCGGCATGGTCTGGTTCACCACGAAGGTGTGGACCCGGCCGTGGCGACTCAGCGGGACGGGATCCAGCTTCGGGCAGCCGCACGCGATGCACGTGGGGTGGATGGACGGTGGTGTGTTGATCGTGCCGCACTCGGTGCACTTGCCGCCGAGCAGTTGCAGCATCTCGTCGGCCCCGCGGGCGAAGAGGGCACTCTCGGGGGGGACCCCCATCGGAATCTGTTCCCCCGACGCCTGCAGCTGGCCGCGACTGCGCAGCACCTCGGCGTAGGTCGCCGGGCGCGCCCCGACGGTGAGTGCGTCGATGACGAACGCGGCGCCGGGGACCGGCGTGTCGACGTTGACGATCACACCGGTGGTCCGGCCGCCGCCCGTCGCGACGATCGCAACCGTTCCCGCGACGTCCATGGCTCCGACCGCGCCGAGCAGGGCCGCCGCGGCGCCGGTGTCGCCGAGTGCGGTCGTGATGTCGGCCGAACTGGTCACGGTCGCGCCGACGCGCTTGGCCACGACGCCGCCGAGTCGACCGTCCGGGTCGGGGAGTGACCACGCCCGGACGTCGAAGGCGGCGAGGTGTTCGGCGACCTCGATCACGGTGGGCAGGAACATCTCCTCGCGGAACAGTCGCGCGTCGTAGAGGTCGCGGGTGGTGGCCTCGCCGTCGCCGCGATAGCGGTCGAGCAGTGGGTGGGTCCGGGTCACGCGGGTGGAGAGCGCGGCCGGACCGGCCTCGTTGGTGAGCAGGACCGCCGCCGCACCGGCACCACAGCGCGCCTCGAACGCGGTGCCGAGCCCGGGAACCAGCGCATCGGACACGATGACCAGGGCCCGCTGTGCGGACCCGGCGGCGATCGCGTCGGCCGCACCGAGGAGCGCCTCGATCCCGGCGTGGGGCGAGCCGCTCGTCAACGCGCCACCGGCGTGCGCACTGAGGCCGAGCGCCGCGCTCAACACCGCGTGACTCGGGCCCTCGGCGAACGGAGGGCGGGTGCATCCCCACCAGAGGCCGTCGACGAGCGCGGGCGCCGTGTCGGCGTGTCCGAGCGCATCCAGCCCCGCGGCTGCGGCGAGCGTCAACGGGTCCTCGTCGGGGGCGCAGACGGCCGCGACACTCCGCCCGCCCCGCCGACCCCACGCGGTGCCGACCTCGGACGCGGCGAGCCGCAGGCTGGGTGCCGCGACCCCGACGGCGCTGATGGTCACCGGCCCGGTCATGCTGCGGACTCTACCGGGGTGCGTCGATCCCCGGGCCCGGCGCGACGATCGCGGGTCCGAGCCAGTTTGCAACCCAGTCCGCGCCGTCGTCGGAGAAATGCAGCCCGTCCGGCCGCGCGTCGGTGACGGCGCCGAGTCGGTCGGTGAACTCGCCCGCCGGGCAGATCGGCTCGGTCCAGTCGAGCACCGTCGCGCCGGCATGCACGGCACTCCGGGCGAGGTGCGCCGTGCCGTACCCGAGGTCGGTCGACACCGTCCGGTCCGCCGCACACGGTGCCGGGAGCCAGACCACGCGCGCCCCGGTCGCGCGGGCGACGCGGACCGCGGCGGCCCATTCGTCACCGACGAACGCGTCGAACCGGGGGTCACCGACTCGCAGGAAGTCCGATCCCCACTCGTCGCGCTGACGCGGCGTGATGTCCCACACCGTGGTGAGGATCACGACGACGTCCGGTCGGAACCGGGCGGCGGCGTCGGCCCACCGACGGGGCCAGTCGGTGCACTGGTCGGCCGTATGACCGAGCGCCATCGCGAGGCGACCGCCGCGAGCCAGGCCGCAGTAGAAGCGCGCCGCGTTGAGGACCGACACGTCGTGACTCGGGCCCCAGCGCTCGAGGCCGCGGCCCAGCGTCTGGGCCACGGAGTCACCGACGATCATGAGTCGATGCGCCGGCGGCGCGTCGACCGCGCCGATGCTCGCCGCGTGCGCCGCGACCGGTTCGTACCGCGCCTGCAGGGGAGTGGTCCGGCTGGGCCCGACGGCGGCGAACACGATGCGGGTTTCGCCGCTCGCGGTCGTGCCGACGCTGAGCAACGCGCCGGCGACCATCGCCGCGGTGATCGGGGCGAGGATCCGCCGAGTCCGCCGTCGACGTGGCTTCCAGCCGATCGGCGTGCCGTAGCGGATCGGACATTCGACGAGGTGGTAGGACGCGACGGCGACGGCGAGCGTGACCCCCACCCGCACCGCGAAGAGCGGGCCGACCGCGAGCCCGGTGCGCGCCGGCGAGAGCCACAGGAAGATCGGCCAGTGGTAGAGGTACACGCCGTAGGAGATGCGGCCGAGGGCGCGCAGCGGCGACCAACTCAACGCGACCGTCGTCGGTCCGGGAAGGAGGGTCGCGGCGATCACTCGGGCGGTGAGCACGGCGTTGAGGACGAGTCCGCCCCGGTACAACCAGCCGTCGGCCTGGGTCGTGGTCGCCCACAGCCCCACCAGGCCCAGCGCACTCGCGGTGCCGATCCAGGCGCGCGCGGTCCGGCGCCCCTTGGATCGCAGGCGGGGGCGGAGCGCGATTCCCGTCGCGAGCAACGCACCCACGAGGAGCTCCGCGGCTCGGGTGTCGGTCCCGTAATAGACCCGGGACGGGTCGGTGCCCGGCGACCAGAGGAGGAAGGTGAGACCGATCGAACCTGCCGTGAGCAGCATCAGGAAGTAGCGGAGCCGCCGCACCGATCGCAGCACCGCGAGGGCGCCGAACGCCACGATCGGATAGAGCAGGTAGAACTGCTCCTCGATCGCGAGCGACCAGAAGTGCTGGACCGGCGACGGCGCCGCGAACAGCGACGCGTACGACTGGTGCGCGAAGACGAAGCGCCAGTTCGCGACGTAGGCGAGCGCGCTCAGGCCGTCGGTCCCGATCCGATGGGCGTCGTTCCTCGTGCTGATCGCCGCGGCGTAGAGCGCGATGCCGAGGAGCGCGATCAGCGCCGCCGGGAGGAGGCGCCGGACCCGGCGCAGCCAGAACCCGACGATGTCGATCCGGCCGGTGCGGTCCCACTCCCGGAGGAGCAGGGTGGTGATGAGGAACCCGGAGAGGGTGAAGAACGTGCTGACCCCGAGGAACCCGCCGCCCGCGAACGCGAGCTCGCCGTGGAAGCAGAGCACCGCCGCGACCGCGACCCCGCGCAGCCCGTCGAGCGCGGGTACGTGTCGATGCGGTGCCCCCCGGCGTGCCTCCCCAAGCATGAAGCGGAGCAGGATAGGGCCGGAGCCGTTTTCCGACCAGGGGTCATCGGACCCGGTTCGGCGAGGTCCACCCGATAACCTCGTCCGTTCCTGGTGGCGTAGCCGAGTGGCTCAGGCAAGGGTCTGCAAAACCCTCGACGTGGGTTCGATTCCCACCGCCACCTCCAGGTTCCGGCCGCAATCCGCGGTCGGAACCCGTCGCGACGACCCACGGAGGGAGAGCGGACGGTGTCGGATCGACGTCCCGGTGGCCGGGTCGTGGCGGGGCTCCTGGCCGTGGTGCTCACCGTCGCGGCGACGTCCTCGGCGGCGGACGCGGTGCCGCCGGTCGGACTCACGAGCGCGGCCGCGTGCCTCGATCGCCCCGAGCACGTCGCGGTGGCCGGCGTGCAGACCGGGCGCTTCACCGAGGACGTCGCGGCTGATCAGGCGGTCGACGCGCAGACCGCGCTCTGGCTCGACGTCGACAACTGGCCGATCTCGTTCGGCGGCGGCGCGGGCGCCTGCTGGTTCGGGGGACGCGTGTTCGGCACGTACCCGCAGGACACCCCGTGGTCGGATTTCCACCACACCGGGGGGCTCAACTTCGAGAACCCGAACCTGACCGTGGTCGGGCTCCGGGTCCACAACTACGGCGACGGGATCCGCGTGCGGGCCGGCGCCGAGGACTTCACGATCTCGGGGGTCCACCTGTCGTTCATGCACGACGACTGCATCGAGAACGACCAGCTGTACTCGGGCGTGGTCGAGGACAGCCTGCTCGACGGTTGCTACGTGGCGTTCTCGGCCCGGCCGTCCAAGGGCGACGACCTCGACGGACACAGCAACACGTTCACGATCCGCAACAACGTCGTCCGGCTGCAGGCGACGCCGACGGTCTACAAGGGGCGGGCGCCGGGCCACGGCGGGTTCTTCAAGTGGGATGAGAACGCCAAGACCTCACCGAAGCTCGTCGTGCGCGACAACGTGTTCCGCGTCGATTCACGACCGAACCACCAGACGCTCGGTCTGCCGAAGGGCTACGACGTCACCTGTTCGAACAATGTCGTGGTGTGGTTGGGGAAGGGTCGCTATCCCGACAAGCTGCCGAAGTGTTTCAGGGTGACGCGGGACCGTGGGGTGTGGGACCGCGCCGTTGTGCGGTGGCGCGGCGCGCATCCAGCGAACCCGTAGTGGGTGCGGTGCCGGCGGTTGCGTTGGTGGTGGTGATGGTGGGCACGCCGGTCGCGATGGGGGCGATGAAGGTGAAGCCGCGGGCCCAGTCTTCGCCGGGGGCGTAGGGGGCGTTGGGTCCGGGGCGGGGTGGTGGGGGGTTGGTGCCGATGCCGAAGGGGTGCATGCCGCCGATGCCGTCGAGGACGTAGCCGCCGGTGCCGTCGGGGAGGATGCTGATGCCGCGGACGATGTCCCAGCCGGGCCAGTAGGGGAGGCCGCGGAGGCGGGGTGGGAGTGCGTGGCCGGGGGCGCTGAAGGGGTGGGTGCCGCCGAAGCCGTCGACCATGTAGCCGCTGGTGCCGTCGGGCATGAGGGCGATGCCGCGGGCGATGTCCCAGCCGGGCCAGTAGGGGCCGTTGCTGATGCGTGGGGGTTTGGGGGTTCCGGTGGTGGCGAAGCTGTGGGTGCCGCCGCTGCCGCCGAGGAGGTAGCCGCCCCCGGGTGGGAGGGCGGCGGT
>CAZJBJ010000062.1:6742-19144 GCA_964544295.1 uncultured Bifidobacteriaceae bacterium | reverse complement strand
GTGGATGCGCTTCGTGATGGTGAAGAAATCCGGGTCGCCCTCGATGACGAGCCAGCGGGTGGCGATGCCGGTGCCGCGTGCGTAGGCGAGCAGGGTCTGGAGCAACTCGGCCACGCCACCGCCCGAGGCGGTGGAGTTGACGTTGATGACGGCACGACCGTCGAGGATCTCGCGGGTGCGCGCGGCGGCGGTCGCGAAGTCGGCGGCGCGTTCGGGGCCGACCAGCGCATACATACGCTCGCCGTCGAGTGGCGCGACCTGGACCTCACGAAGCACTGAGGCAGTTCAGCACACGACGCCGGTGGAGTGGTGACGGGTGTGCTCGTGTCCGCTCAGAGGCGACGCATCACCGTGACGACCTTGCCGTAGATCGAGATCTCGTTCGGGGCGAAGACCATGTCCTCGAGCGCCGGGTTCGACGGGCGCAGGATGATCTGGCCCTTCTTGTGGAGGTAGGTCTTGACCGTGGCCTCCTCGCCCGGAATGCCCGCGACGACGATGTCGCCGTTCTCCGCCGTCGGCTGCTGGCGCACGACGACATAGTCACGGTCGAAGATGCCGGCGTCGATCATCGAATCGCCGCGGACCCGGAGCATGAACAGCGTGCCGTCGCCGGTGAGGTCCTCGGGCAGCGGCATCGTCTCCTCGATGTTCTCGGCCGCGAGCACACCCGTACCGGCGGCGACATCGCCGAGCAGGGGGACGTGGACGACCGGCCGCCGATCGACGATCGCGTGCGAGCCGGGCTCGAAGCACACCTCGATCGCCCGGGGCTTGGTGGGGTCCCGGCGGAGGTAGCCCTTGTCCTGGAGGGCCGCGAGGTGCGCGTGGACCGTCGAACTCGACGAGAGCCCGACGGCCTCGCCGATCTCCCGGACGCTGGGCGGATATCCGCGCCGACGGACTTCGGCGTCCACGAACTCGAGGACCTGCTGCTGGCGGGGGGTGAGGGGTGCGGCTTCGCTCATGGGAGCACCGTAACACGATCACGTGTTCGTTCCAAACACCCGTTCGTGAAAACTGTTGACAACGAACGCCCGTTCGTGGTCTAGTGGTGAGCCGAACGAACGTTCGACTCTCGGTCCCGTGGGCATGGTCTCACCCTCGTGATTCGATGCCGACACGAGATTCGAACCCCGATGGAGGAATCGCATGGCCGCCGTCATGATCACCGAACGACCCGTCAGTCCCCGTCGTCGCACCCCGGCGGTCGCCGCCCCGCGGCCCCGGTGTACGCGTCTGGCGGTGATGCCGGACCCTGCTCCTGCCCCTGGGGTCAGGGTTGGGACCACCGCCCGGGTCGTCCCGGAGGTCCGGCCGGTTTCGGCCGCCCGGGCCTCTCGGGCCACGTTCCGCCGCCGCCGCATCGGCGTGCTGGTGGGCGTGGTCGTCGTGGTGATCATGGCGGGCCGGGCGGGCGCCGCGCTCGGGAGCGCATCCCTCGCCGCTCCCGGGCGCAGCCCGTCGGGCGCCGCGGTGACCCGCTACGTCGTCCAGCCGGGCGACTCGCTCTGGAGCGTCGCCGGCCGCGTCGCCCCGGACGAGGACCCGCGCGCCGTGGTCGATGCGCTGGTGCAGGTGCGCGGGAACGGACCGCTGCAGCCCGGTGAAGTCGTGCGCTGGCAACGGTAGCTCCGGTCACGGCGGGGGCGCGGCGGCGGTCGGATAGGGGTGCCCCATGGTGACGGAAGCGGACGGAGGCCGGACCCCAGGGGGGCCGGTGCGGCTACGTTGCCATGGTGCGTTGTCCCTACTGCTCCGAGGATTCGGACAAGGTCGTCGACTCGCGCGCGAGTGCCGACGGCGCGGCGATCCGCCGGCGGCGGGAGTGTCTCGAATGTGGTCGACGGTTCACGACCTACGAGCGGCTCGAACCCATCGCGTTGGTGGTGCGGAAGCGCTCCGGCGTGACCCAGGCGTTCGATCGGGCGAAGCTCGCCCGGGGAATCGGCCAGGCCGTCGCCGGACGGGCGGTGGCGTCCGAGGCGGTCGAGGCGATGGCGGACGATCTCGCCGAGTGGGCTGCGCAGAACGGGCCCGAGGTCAGCAGCGATGCGCTCGGGGTGGCGGTGCTGGAACGGTTGCGGCCGCTCGATCCGGTGTCGTACCTGCGGTTCGCATCCGTGTACAAGGGCTTCGACGATCTGGCCGATTTCGAGGCCGAGGTGGTCGAGCTCCAGAAGACCACAGCCCCCAAATCACCCGAACCGGGATCGGCGCAACAGGCCTGATTCGCGTTTGTGCAGGTCAGCAAAGAATGTCGGATCGCGCGGCACCTGACGTTGACAGCGCCGAACTCCAGTGTTGTAATTCACGCCCCATGTCGCGGTAGATGTCACCTCGACCACAATATCTTGTGGTCAGAGTGGTGTTCCGGGGGGAACCACAATCACGACAGCACCACCAGCAATCCAGCACGAGCAAGCAGCACGGGCGGAGTACGCAAGGCGGCGTCATCGAGGCGTCGGTCGAGGCAACGGGGAAGGAACGAAGCTTTATGGCGATGGCGCCGGAACAGGTCGGAATCGGGATTCGTCGGTATTTCACCCGCGAGGGTGAACATCCCTACGAGGGGGTGGCGTGGGAGCGTCGTGACGCCCGCATCACCAACTACAAGGACGGCACGGACGCGTTCTTCCAGCCCGAGGTCGAGTTCCCGACCACGTGGTCGCTCAACGCCACCAACATCGTCGCCCAGAAGTACTTCCGCGGCACCCTCGGCACCGCCGAGCGGGAGTGGTCGCTGCGCCAGGTCATCGACCGGGTCGCCGACACGATCACCGAGTGGGGCCAGCGCGACGGCTACTTCACCGACGACGCCGAGGCCGAGGCGTTCCGCCACGAGCTGAAGTTCATCCTCGTGACCCAGCGGGCCGCGTTCAACTCGCCGGTGTGGTTCAACATCGGGGTGAAGAACACGCCCCAGCAGGCGAGCGCCTGTTTCATCCTCGCCGTCGAGGACACGATGGACGGGATCCTCAACTGGTACCGCGAGGAAGGCACGATCTTCAAGGGCGGTTCGGGTTCGGGCATCAACCTGTCCGGCATCCGGTCCAGCTACGAGGGGCTCAAGGGCGGTGGCACGGCCAGCGGCCCGGTGAGCTTCATGCGCGGCGCCGACGCGTCGGCCGGCACGATCAAGAGCGGGGGCAAGACCCGGCGCGCCGCCAAGATGGTCATCCTCAACGCCGATCACCCCGACGTCGAGGAGTTCATCTGGTGCAAGACGCACGAGGAGCGCAAGGCGCGGGCCCTCGAGGCCGCCGGCTTCGACATGGACCTGGACGGCAAGGACAGCCACTCGATCCAGTACCAGAACGCGAACAACTCGGTGCGCGTCACCGACGACTTCATGCGTGCGGTGATCGACGACCGTGACTGGGACCTCAAGGCGGTCACCACGGGCGACACCGTCCGCACGATCCGTGCCCGTGACCTCATGCGCCAGATCTCGGAGGCCGCGTGGGAGTGCGCGGACCCGGGCATGCAGTTCGACACCACGATCAACAAGTGGCACACCGCGCCGAACACCGGCCGGATCAACGCCAGCAACCCGTGCTCGGAGTACATGCACCTCGACAACTCGGCGTGCAACCTGGCGAGCATCAACCTGCTGAAGTACATCGGCGAGAACGAGGCCTTCGACATCGAGGCGTACCGCCACACCGTCGAGGTCATGTTCACCGCGCAGGAGATCCTCGTCGGCAACGCCGACTACCCGACGCCGGCGATCGGCGACAACAGCCGCAAGTTCCGCCAGCTCGGCCTCGGCTACGCGAACCTCGGCGCCCTGCTGATGGCCCAGGGTCTGCCGTACGACTCGTCGGCCGGCCGTGCCTGGGCGGCGTCGCTCACCGCGCTCATGACCGGACACGCGTACGCGACCAGCGCCCGCACCGCCGGACGGATGGGTCCCTTCGCCGGCTACGCCGACAACGCCGACGCGATGCTGAACGTGTTGCGGATGCACCGCGAGGAAGCGTCGAAGATCGACGAGGAGCTGGTCCCGCCGGAGCTGCTCTCCGCCGCCCAGCAGAGTTGGGACGAAGCGGTCGAGCTCGGTGAGCAGTACGGCGTGCGCAACTCGCAGGCCACGGTGCTCGCACCGACCGGCACCATCGGCCTGATGATGGACTGCGACACCACCGGCATCGAGCCGGACCTCGCGCTGACCAAGGCGAAGAAGCTCGTCGGTGGCGGCACGATGCTCATCGTCAACCAGACGATCCCGCGTGCGCTGCGCCAGCTCGGCTACACCGAGGGCCAGGTCGAGGCGATCATCGACCACATCGACGAGCACAAGTCGATCCTCGGTGCGCCCGGGTTCAACCCCGAGCACCTGCCGGTGTTCGCCTGCTCCATGGGCGACAACACGATCCACTACATGGGGCACGTGTCGATGATGGGTGCGGTGCAGCCGTTCATCAGCGGGGCGATCTCCAAGACCGTGAACATGCCGGAAGAGGCGACGGTCGAAGACATCCAACAGCTCCACATCGAGGCGTGGCGCCTCGGCCTCAAGGCCGTCGCGCTCTACCGCGACAACTGCAAGGTCGGCCAGCCGCTCTCGACCCAGAAGAAGGACGGCGCGGCCGAGCCGGTGGCGCTCGAAGGCGGCACGATCGTCGAGTCCACGCCCGAGCGCATCGTCGAGCGGGTGGTGGAGCACGTCATCGTGCAGGAGCCGGTCCGCCAGAAGCTGCCGCGGGTGCGCACGGCCAAGACGTTCTCGTTCCGGGTCGCCGACTGCCACGGCTACGTGACGGTGGGCGAGTTCGAGGACGGTCGGCCGGGTGAGCTGTTCCTCCAGGTGGCCAAGCAGGGTTCGACCCTCGCCGGCATCATGGACGCGTTCGCCATCTCGGTGAGCCACGGCCTCCAGTACGGCGTGCCGCTCGAAGCGTTCTGCGACATGTACACGAACATGCGCTTCGAGCCCGCGGGCATGACCGACGACCCGGACATCCGGTTCGCGACGAGCCTGGTCGACTACATCTTCCGGCGGCTCGCGGTGGAGTACCTGCCCGAGCAGAAGCGTCGGGACATGGGCATCCTCACCGTGGGCGAGCGGATCCAGCCGACGTTGCCGGGCGTGGAGGAGGCCGTCGACGCGCAAGCGACCGACGCCGGCCACGACCTCCTGCCGTCGGAGGATCGGGCCCCGTCGAACCCGGTCGTGGAGGCACCCGCCGCCAGTGCACCGGCGGCGCCGCCGGAAGCACCGAGTGCGGGATCACGGGAACGTGAGCACGTCCTCTGCTACGTCTGCGGCGACATCATGCAGCGGGCCGGTTCGTGTCACGCCTGCCCCAGCTGCGGCGCCACCAGCGGCTGCTCGTAGCCGTCGGTTCAAACGCAAACGTCGAGCGATGCGCGCTCCGGCCACTCCGGCCGGGGCGCGTGTCGCGTCCGGCGGCGGTGCGTCCGCCCGGCTCGTACCCACCGGCACCGGAATCCCCGTTTCATCAGTGTCGGGATCGGGGTGCGACGAGGTGGCGACGGTGACGAGGAACCATGACTGAAGCGGCACGCCCGGGAGTGACGATCACCGCGACCGAGGCCGGCGTGCTCGACGTCGTCCTCGACCGGCCCGAACGCAAGAACGCACTCGACGTCGCGTCGATCACGACGATCGTCGACGCGCTCGAGGCCGCGTCCACCGACGACGACCTCCGGGTCGTGCTCATCCGTTCGTCGGGCGACACGTTCTGCTCGGGGGCCGACTGGGTGGCCACCAACCGCGGCGGTGCGGACGCGCCCCGGCCCCGCGCCGGGGCGATCCAACGGCGCACGCCGCTCCAGGCCCACCGGCTGATCACCCTGCTCTGCGAGATCCAGCTCCCGGTCGTGTGCGCGGTGCGGGGCTGGGCGGCGGGCCTCGGGTGTCAGATCGCCCTGGCGGCCGACTTCACCGTCGCCACCGAGTCGGCCACGTTCTGGGAGCCGTTCCTCCAACGGGGGTTCACACCCGACAGCGGCGCCACCTGGCTGCTCCCGCGTCTGATCGGCCTGGCCCGGGCGAAGGAACTGCTGCTCCTCTCCCGCGAGGTCTCCGGACGCGAAGCCGCCGACTGGGGAATGATCCATCGGGCCGTGCCCGACGCCGAGCTCGACGACGCGGTCGGCGAACTCGTCGACCGCCTCGGTTCGGCGGCGACGGTCGCGCTCGGGCTCACCAAACGGTGTCTGCACCGCGGGCTCGACAGCTCGCTGGCCGCCGCCCTCGAAGCCGAGGCGAACGGCCTGGAACTGTCGTCGCGCGCCGCGGACTTCAAGGAGGGGTTGGCGGCCTTCGGCGAGCGTCGCCCGCCGCGGTTCACCGGGCGCTGAGAAGCCTCAGCGCAGGCGCCACTCCACCCGCTGGCCGGAGGCGAACCGCTCCTGACCCTCGCGGAAGGCGTTGGCGTCGGTGCCGATGCGGGTGAAGAGGTTCGCCATCTCGATGCCCTGATGGCGGGAGACCTCCAACGCCGTCCACAGGGCGCGCATCGTGCCCTGGACCGCGAGGGCGGGGGAGTCGGCGATCGCCCGGGCCGCCCAGGCCGCCCGTTCCAGCAGTTCGGCCCGGGGCGCGACCTCGGTGACCAGGCCGACCTCCCGGGCGCGCTCGGCCGTCATCCGTTCGGCGGCGCCGAGGAGCGACATGCGCATGATCTCCTGGAACGGCATCTTCTGCAGCATCTGGATCGGTTCGAACGCCGCGGTCATCCCGTAGGTGACGTGCGGGTCGAAGAACGTCGCGTCGTCGGCCGCGATGATGAACTCCACCTCGCCGAGCATGTAGAACGCGCCGCCGCACGCCATCCCCTGGACCGCCGCGATCACCGGCTTCCAACAGTCCCGCGCCTTGGGTCCGATGTCGCGGCCCGGGTCGTCGTACATCCACGGCGTGGGGTAGCCGGGGAAGTTCCCCTCGGCGATCGCGTCGGTGGCGTCGTCGGAGATGGCCTCGTTGCGGTCGATGCCGGTGCAGAAGTGGTCGCCCTCGGCGGTGAGCACCACGCACCGCACGTCGGCGTCGTAACGGATCGTGCGCCAGGCGTCGCGCATCTCGTCCTGCATCTGCTGGCTGATCGCGTTGCGCACCTGCGGTCGGTTCAGCGACAACCAGGCGACGCCGTCCTCGACGCGGTAGAGCAGGGTTTCGTAGTCGGTCATCCTCGGTCCTTCTCGGTGCCGCGCTGGTCCAGGAAGGCCTGGTGGCCCGCCGCGAGGTTGGCGCTGTCGGTCCCGGCGGCGACGATCGTCGACACCTGCATGATCGCGTCGCGCCGCAACGTCTCCTTCGCGAGCCACGCGGCGCGCACGGTGCCCTGGATCGCGAGCGGGGGTGACGCGGCGACGATCTGGCCGAGCTCGATCGCCCGGTCCCGCAACCCCGCGAGCGGGACGACCTCCGACACCAGGCCGAGCTGCAATGCGCGGTCGGCGTTCATCCGCTCGGCCGATCCCAACAGCGCCATGCGGATGGTCTCGCCGAAGGGCAGCTTCTGCATCATGTGGACGGTCTCGAACCCGGCGACCATGCCGTAGGTGACGTGCGGGTCGAAGAACGTGGCGTGCTCGGCGGCGATCATGATGTCGCACTCGCCGAGCATGTAGAACGCGCCGGCGCAGGCCATGCCGTTGATCGCGGCGATGACCGGCTTCCACAGGTCGTTCTGCTTCGGGTTGATGTTCTCGCCGGGGTCGTTGAACATGAACGGCGTCGACACCCGACCGGACCGGGCCTCCGGCTCCGCGCCGGCCTGGCCCTCGAGGAACCCGCCGACGGCTTCCTTGCGGTCGATGCCGGTGCAGAACGCCTTCTCGCCCGCGCCGGTGAGGACCACCGCGTGCACGTCGTCGTTGGTGCGCAACGCCCGCCAGACCCGGCGCAACTCCTGCTGCATCGTCTGGTTGAACGCGTTGTGGACCTCGGGCCGGTTGAGCGTCACGACCGCGACGCGTCCGACCTCCGTGTAGTCGAGGGTCTCGAGATCGTCCATGCAGGCTCCGTGGGTCCGGTGGGGCGGCCGGACAGTACCGCGACCCGGTCGATCACCGTGCGAGCGGAGCGACCACGTCCTCGCCGAACTCGGCGATCGTCTCGGGCGGGGCGAAGTCGCAGAACCACGTGTAGACGCGCTGGATGCCCTGGTCACCGAGCGCGCCGTAGTGGTCGAGCAGCTCGGCCGCGGTGCCGACCTGCGGGCTCGAATGTCCGAACCGGCGGTGGGCGAGTGCGGCGACCTGCTCGCGGTCGCCGCCGCGTGGCACGAGCGCCACCATCTGCTGGATCGACACGCCCGCGTCGCCGACCTGCGACCGCAGCTCGTCGATGCGACCGATGTGACCGACATGGACGTTCCACCAGTCCGCGTAGTCGCGCACGAGTGCCAGCGTCTTGGGGCCGACCCCGCCGATGACGATCGGAATGTGACCGAGTGGGGTGGGGGCCTGCTGCGCGCCCACGAGTCTGAAGTGATCGCCGTCATGGTCGACGGTCTCGCCCGCCCACAGCGCGTGCATGATCTCCAGACTCTCCCGCAACCGGCTCACCCGGTCGCGCGGCACCGTCGAGCCGACGCCGAACGTCGCGAGCTCGTCGGGGACCGATCCCCAGCCGATGCCGAGTTCGAACCGACCGCCGGACGCGTGGTCGATCGACACGGCCTGGCGCGCGAGCACCGCCGGGTGGCGGAACGCGTCGCAGAGCACCAGCGAACCGAGGGCGAGTCGCTCGGTGTGGGCGGCGAGCCAGGTCGTGGTGACGATCGCCTCGTACATGGGTTGGGATTCGGCCATCGGCGGGGCGAGGTGGTCCATCCCGGTGAGGCCGACGAAGCCGGCCGCCTCGGCGGCGCGGGCGCGGGCGACCAGATCGGGGAAGGCCATCCGCATCTGGGGGAGGAACAGGTTGAACTGCACGGTCACTCCGCCGACGGTCCGGTGGCGGGCCGCGCGTCGGACGACTTCGAGAAGTCGGTGTGCAGGCGGGTGATCGTCGACGACGAGATGCGCCACGCGCCGTCCACCTTCCGGTAGGTCTCGTGATAGTGGCCGTAGCCGTCGAGGCGGGGACCGTCGGGCCACATCACGATGTCGTGCAGCGCCCAGATGCCGGTCGCCGTCGTCTCGGACGTGAGGTCGATCTCGGGCATGTGGCCGTGGTGGACGGTGGTCGCGGTGCCGATCACGCGCTCGAGGTAGGCGACGAATGCGTCGCCACCCTCCACGACCTCACCGCCCGTCTCGCGCGTGTCCATGACGACGTCGTCGGTGAACACGTCACGCAACGCCGTCCAGTCCTTGGTGTCGATGCACCGGAAGTAGCGGGCCTTCAGTCGTCGAATCGCCTCGAGATCGTCCATGGCTCCTCGTCCTCGATCGGGTGGGCGGTTACGGGGTGATGCCGATGCGGGCGACGGGTTCGGCCGGGGCCTGGCGCCGGTGGAGCGCCCGTTCGAGCGCGTGCAGCAACACGGTGCGGGTCTCGCGGGGATCGATGAGCTCGTCGAAGCCGAACGTGTCGGCCGACCGGTAGGACGCTTCGACCTCCCGCTGGCGCAACAGCTCCGCCTCGTCGGTGTCCGAACCGCGGGCCCGACTCATCGCCGACGCGCCCATCGCGCCCATGGTGGCGCCGGGGTAGGCGTAGACCGCCGACTGGCCGTCGAAGGGCAGCATCGCCATGACCATGGAACCGAACCCGTACGCCTTGCGGATCGTGATCTCGAACTTCGGGACGCTCGCCTGGGTCTGCGCCGCGTACATGCGGGCGCCCTTGCGCAGGATGCCGGCACGCTCCGAGGCCGTCCCCGGCAGCACGCCCGGGTTGTCGGAGAGGAAGATCAGCGGCAGATGGAACGAGTCGGCCACCGCGATGAAGTGCGCCGCCTTCTCCGCCGCGTCGGCGTTGATCGAACCGGCCAGCACCTGCGGCTGGTTGGCGACCACGGCCACCGGGTGACCACCGAGGCGTCCGAGTGCGCAGAGCACCGACCGGCCGAACTCGGGCTGGACCTCGAACGGCGAGCCGGCATCGAGGACGACGTCGATCACCCGCCGCATGTCGTAGATGCGCCGACCGTTGCGGGGAACGATGTCGAGCAGTTCGGGAACGGGCCGGGGCCCGTCGTCGCCGCCCGCCACCGACTCGGGGTAGGACCACGCCGAGGACGGGAAGTAGGAGAGGTAGGTGCGCAACTGCGCGATGGTCGCGCGGTCGTCGTCGCCGACGTTGTGGATCAGGCCGCTGGCGAGCGCCACGTCCGGGCCGCCGAGCTCGTCCTTGGTCACCTCCTCGCCCATCGATTCGAACACGACCGGCGGACCGGCGGTGAAGATCGACGCGTGGCGGCTCATGACCGCGAAGTCCGAGATCGGCGCGACCAACGCGCCGTGGCCGGCCGACGCGCCGAGCACGCCGGTCACGAGCGGTACGCGGCCGGAGCACCGGGCCTGGGCGAGCATGTCGGTCGGGGTGCGGGTCCCGTGCCCACGGCCGTCGGCCCGGAACCCGGCGCCTTCGAGCAGCATCACCAGCGGGACCCGATCCGCCACCGCCAGCTCCGCGGCGCGGTAGCGCTTCGCGTTCGCCGGTCCGCTGATCGTGCCCGCCTTCACGGTGAAGTCCTCGGCCGCCACCATCACCGGCCGACCGTCGATCCGACCCGAGCCCATGACCACCGCGTCCGCGGGCGACTCCGCGCCACCCACCAACGTGCCCAACTCCAGGAAGGAACCGGGATCACACAGCGCGTCGATCCGCGCCCGCACGTCGAGCTTGCCTGCGGCATGGTGTTTGGCCAGCCGTTCGGATCCGCCCATGGCCCGGGACTCGGCGCGGCGTTGCTCGAGGTCGTCGAGCACCGGCGCCCAGCCGTCGTCGTCGCCGTCGGCGTTCATCGCGACGGCCGCAGTCTCTCGACGGGCATGGTCATCCTTCGGTGGGCTCCAGGTGCGCAGCGCGCGGAGACATCTCTAGGTTTCCGGCCCCGCCCCCGTCAAACGACCGGCACCGTCAATGGTGGAACGACGTCGTGGCCCGCCGGGTCTTCGGCAACGGACCGTCCAGGCCGTCGAGGTAGTCGGTGCAGTCGCGGATCGCGTCGAGCAGCGAGTCGGCCAGGTCCATCGACAGCCCGTTCCGCACCACCACCCGTTGCACGGTGAGGTCGGCGAGATCGTCGGGCATCGGATAGGCGGGCACCAGCCACCCGTGTTGGCGCAGTTGGGCCGACAGGTCGTACAGGTCCCAGTGGTCGGTGTGACCGGGCGTGAGCCGCCACGCGAACACCGGGATGTCCGAACCGTCGTTCCACAGGTCGAACGCGTCGAGCCGACCGATTTCGTGGGCGAGGTACTGGGCGACGCTGCGATTCGCGCCCTGGATCGCCGCGTATCCACTGCGGCCGAGCCGGAGGAAGTTGTAGTACTGCAACAGCACCTGCGCGCCCGGGCGGGAGAAGTTCAGGGCGAAGGTCGGCATCTCCCCACCGAGATACGAGACCGTCATCACGAGGTCGTCGGGGAGACACTCGCGGGTGCGCCACACGATCCAACCGACGCCGGGGAATACCAACCCGTACTTGTGGCCGCTGGTGTTGATCGAGTGCACCCGCTCGCACCGGAAGTCCCACTCGAGATCGGGTTGGAGGAACGGGGCGATGAACGCGCCCGACGCGCCGTCGATGTGGATCGGGACGTCGAGCCCGGTCGCGGCCTGGATGTCGTCGAGCGCGGCGGCGATCTTCTGCACCGGTTCGTAGGCGCCGGTGTAGGTGACGCCGAGGATCGCGACCACCCCGATCGTGTTCTCGTCGACGTACCGGGCGAGGTCGTGCCCGTCCAGGGTGGGGTGCTCCTCGGAGATCGGCACGAGCCGGGCCTCGACATCCCAGTAGTTCGTGAACTTCTCCCAGCACACCTGCACGGCCGAGCTCATCACGAGATTCGGACGGTCGGTCGGTTTGCCCGCGGCGCGGCGCGCGTGTTGCCACCGGCGCTTCAACGCGAGCCCGCCGAGCATGCACGCCTCGGACGACCCGATGGTCGACGTGCCGATCGCCTGTGCCGGGTCGGGCGCGTGCCACAGGTCGGCGAGGATCCGCCAGCACCGTTCCTCGATGGCCGCGGTCGCCGGATACTCGTCCTTGTCGATCATGTTGCGGTCGAACGTGTCCGCGTAGAGCTGGACGGCCTGAGGTTCCATCCACGTACCGACGAACGTCGCCAGATTCAGACGCGCGTTCCCGTCGAGCATCGCCTCGTCGTGCACGATCTGATACGCCGTCTCGGGCAGCATCTCGTCGTCGGCCATACGAAAGCGCGGCCGCTCCCGGGCTTCACCGTCACGGGTGAAGAGCGGGTTGATGGAGAGCAGATCGCGTTCACGGCTCATGGGCGTCCTTTCGGCGG
>CAZJBJ010000062.1:0-6642 GCA_964544295.1 uncultured Bifidobacteriaceae bacterium | reverse complement strand
TCGGCCGCCATCACCGTATGTCGGTGCACACCGCGAGCGGCCGATACCGTCGGGCCATGCCCGATCTTCCTGTCGACGTGCCGGCACGGTTGGCCGCGCCGCCGCAGCCGCCGATCGACATCAGCCGGTTCAGCTCGAACGCACTGTTCGGCCAGCCCGGGATCTATCCCGACGGCCCGCCGATGGAGCCCGCGACCGGCCATCGCCACTCGGACGCGTCGATCGAACAGGTCATGCTCGAACTGGTCGGCACCCTCGCCGAGCCGCTGTTCGCGGCGTGGACCGAAGGGCGTACGCCCGTCACCCGGCTGACTTACGGCACGCCCGCCGCGCCCGGTCGCGTGGTCGGGCCCGCGGCGGACGGTACGAGCCGGGTCGTCAACGAGCGGTACCAGTGTGAGGATGCCCGGCTGCTCCTGCCCTCGATCGTCCACGACCTGTTGTGGTCGGGGCCCGGCGCCGGTCACGCCGAGGAGGCGCTGCTGCACGCGCTCGGCGCGTACACGCATGCCCAACTCCTGGCGCGGGATCCTGCGCTCGCCACCACGGGCACGGAGTTGGCGCGACGGCAGAACTCGATCACCATCACGTTGCTCAACTCGCGCCAGCCGGGTTCGCCCACGATCACGCTCGTGGCGCCGGCGGGTCCGGGCACGATCCCGGGCGGCGCGCCGGCGATGCAGACCGTGGACTTCTGGTCGGTGCCCTTCGCTCCACGCGACGCCGACGGTGCGCCGATTCCGACCCTCGTCCGCGAGTTGTTGGCCGCCATCGCGAGCGTCGAGGCCGCCGCCGTGCCCACCACGTACGACGACGTGCTCGGCGGCTGGTGCACCGATGCGCTCGCCGCGGTGTTGGACCCCGCAACCCAACTCGGCGCCGCGCGCGCCCTCGGGCTGCTCGCGTGAGCGAACCTGCTTCGTCCGGCCGACCGCGGCTGGGTCCGCTCGTGGTGGTGCTCTGCGCGGTGAACGTGGTGGTCGCGCTCGACTTCCTCGGCGCGTCGGTCCTCCTCGCCCCGATGGGCCGCGAGCTGCATCTCTCGACCACGGAACTCTCGTGGGTGGTGAACGGCTACCTCCTCACCCTGGCGGCGCCGCTGATCGCGGTCGGACGGCTCGCCGACGCCGCCGGACCCATTCGGCTCACCCGCATCGGGCTGGTGGCCTTCGCGGCGGGCGCGCTCCTCACCGGGGTGGCGAACGACGCCGAGCTCCTCGTCGCCGGGCGGATGCTCCAGGGGCTGGGCGCGTCGGTGCTGGCCGCCACCGGCCTCACGCTGGTCAACGGTGCGGCCCCGGCGGGTGATCGCGGCCGGGTCGTCGGCATCTGGGCCGGCGTCGGCGCGGTCGGGTCCGCGGCGGGCCCGCTCGTGGCGGGCCTGATCGAGGCGGTGGCGGTCTGGCGGGTGTTCTTCCTCATGGACGTGCCGATCGCGTTGCTCGTGGCCTGGCTCCTTCGTCGCGAGTCCGATCCGTCCCGGACTGGACCGCGCGTCGTCGGGCTCGGGGCCGCGGCGGCGCTGACCGTCGGGCTCGGCTTGCTGGTGTTCGCGATCCTGGCCGGTCCCGACGCCGGCTGGGGGAGCGCATCGGTGATCGGTGCCGCCGCGATCGGGATCGGGCTGCTGGTCGGGTTCGGGATCGACCAACGGCGCAGTGCCGATCCGTTGATTCCCCGCGCCCTCGTGCGCGCGCCCGGGTACGTGGCGATCGCGGCCACCGCGGGAATCGGCAACGCCGCGTTCGCGGTGGTGGCGTTCTTCGCGTCGCTCTACCTCCAACAGGTTCAGGGCTTCACCCCGGTCGCGGCCGGCGCGGTGTTCCTCGCGATGACGATCCCGCTGATCGTCGGCTCGCCGATCGTCGGTGCCTGGACGCGCCGCGCGTCGGCCGCCCGACTCATGGCGTTCGGGCTGTTGATCGTCGCCGGATCGGTGGCGCTGTTCGCGGCGCTCGGCGTCGACGACGGCGTGGTGCTCCTCGTCGCGGCGTTGATCGTCTCGGGGGTCGGTCAGGCGCTCGTGTTCAACGTGTCGAACGTGGCGGCCATGGCCGGGGCCACCGGCGCCGACGGCGGGATCGCGTCGGGGGTGATCAACGAGGTGCGCCAGCTCGGCGCGCTCATCGGGTTGGCCGTCGTCAGCGGACTCTTCGCCGTGCTCCAGGCGCGGGCGAGCGGTTCGGCGGCGGAGGCGTTCGTCGATGCGCTGGGAATCCCGTGTCTGGGGCTGGCCGCCGTGTGTGCCGCCGTCGCGGTCGGCGTGGCCGTCCGCGGTGTGCCCGGGCTCGTCGACCCACCGACCGAACCAGCCGCGGGTTAGACGGGGTCGAGCGCGCCCGGCCGGTCCTGGTCCGCACGCGGTACCACGCCGAATCGTTCCCGCACCGCGTTCAACGGTTCGGCCGCGAACACGAAGTGGTCGATGCCGAGCGCATCCACCTTGCAGCGCGCGCCGCGGCTCAGGCCGTCGGCGAATCGGGCCGGCGCCCCGGGTGTCTCCAACGCGCCCTTGGTCGCGAGCACCACCTTCTTGCCGGCCACGTGGGTGATCGTCGCGTTCTGGAACAACCCGAGCGTCATGACCAGTTGCACGAACCCCTTCGGGTCCGACATCGACGCGGCGATGAAGGAGAAGACGTCGATCTCACCCTCGGGGTCGGGTGGGTAGTCGGCGAGCACGTGCACGAAATCGTGGTGGGCGCCGATCTCGCCGATGCCGCGCCGGGCGCCCGGGATCGGGAACTTGTGGACCCGGTAGAACTCGGCCGTCGCCCGACCCCACGACCCTTCCGGCATGTCGGCGAGGCTCGCCCACTTGCGTTCGATCGCCCGGCTCGGCGCGATGTTGCTGTACGCGCACTTCGATCGGATCAACCGCCAGAAGTGGCCGTGCATGATCTCGTGCGCGGTCTCCTCGGTGTAATACGAGCTGCGCTGGATGTCGGCATACATCAACGCCATCTGACCGCGCGCCGCGTGCTTGGCCGCCGCCACCATCGGTTCGTCGACGCCCAGGGTGCGAGCGAAGCGCCGCACGTGGGTCGCGAGCGTCGGCCGGATCGGGTCCTCGAGGAGTTCGAGGGTCACGATCCCCTGGACGATCCGTCGCCGCAGCGCCGGGTCGGTGATCTGCTCCGCCACCTCGCCGGCCTCCATCGGGACCACGGTCACCGGGTCGACGGTGATGCCGAACAGGTGCAGCGCGACCTGGGTGAGCACCGTCCACTGCAGCTCGGTCGGATAGCCGGCGACGGAGATGCCGCCGATCGCGGCGCGGACGAAGAGTTCGCCCTCTTCCGGGGTGAGGGGCATGCGGTCCCGCACCGGGATGTCGGGCGTCGACGGGCCGGGCGTCGCGGAATCGGTCATCGCACCGCGAGATCCGGCGGGA
Organism: uncultured Bifidobacteriaceae bacterium; assembly: GCA_964544295.1. Taxonomy (GTDB): domain Bacteria; phylum Actinomycetota; class Acidimicrobiia; order IMCC26256; family JAENVU01; genus JAENVU01. The sequence goes on along the minus strand of CAZJBJ010000062.1, from coordinate 3,248 downwards.
AGGGCGACACGATGCTGAACTCGTTCCCCTCCGGGTCGGTCATGACGCGGTGTTCCTCGCCGGGACGGAACCGGACGATCTCCTGCAGTGCCCCGCCGAGCTCGACGATGCGGGCCGTCGCCGCTTCGAGGTCGTCGACCTCGATGTCGATGCGCAGGCGGCCGGGGGCGTGGGCGATCGGATCCGCCGGTTGGAACGCGATCAGCGATCCTTCGGCACCGAACTTGAGCTGCAGCCAGCCCGGGACCCGCTCGGCCACGCCCACCCCGAGCACCTGCTGCCAGAAGGCGGCGAGTCGCTCGACGTCGATCGCGTCGACGATCACCCCGCGCAACCAGCCGACGGGTGGTCCGTCGGGTGCGGCGTCGGTCGGGCCCGAACTCGGATCGGTCACCATGCTCCTTCGGGTCAGGACTTGGCGGCCGGCCAGGTGGTGCTCGTGGTCACCGTCTCGCCGGCACTGGTGAGTTCGGTGACAGATGCGAAGCCGTTCAGGAACGCCGCGATGTCGGTGACGACGTCGGCGACGGTCGAGGTGCAGTCCGGGGCCGAGACCGCGCCGTCGCTGCTCGTGGAGAGCGGGACCTGCTTGACGCCCCGGGTGGTGCCGCCCGGACACGACGGGATGTTGAGGTTCACCACGTTGGTGCTGACCTCCCCGGCGATCAGGCCCTTGCGGTGTGCGGTGATCCAGTCGACCACGAGTTGGGCGCCGGTCTCGTAGGCCGGCGTGTCGCTCAGTCCCTGACTCGCCGCGATCGCGGGCACACCCCGACCCGACGCGGCCTTGGCGGCACCGACGGTTCCTGAGACCGCGGTGATGGGCCCGAGGTTCTGCCCCGCGTTGATCCCCGAGACGACGACGTCCGGGTTCAGCTTCAGGGTTTCGAACGCGTACGTGACCGCGTCGACGGGGAAGCCCGTGACCGATGTGGCCGCGAGACCGCTGGCGGTGGTGGCGTCGGTGCCGGTGAGCGGACCGGGGGTGGACTTCGAACCGGTGCCGCTCTGGTTCGTCGCCGGGGCGACGATGGTGACCTTCACGTTGTCGAGCTTGCTCAGCGCCTGGGCCACGACGTCGATCCCCGGCGCACCGAACCCGTCGTCGTTGGTGACGAGGATCGTGAGCGGCGCCGCGGGGGTGGTGGTGGTCGAGGTGGACGATGCACTGGGCTTCGACCCCGCACTGCTGCTGGAACAGGCGCCGAGGAGCAGGGTCGCGGCGGCGAGCGTGACCAGGGCGGTGCGGGCGGTCCGGGCAGTTCGGGCTGACGTGCGGATCGGTGTCATGCGGGCAACGCTACGCGCCCGGCGCGGTCACGAAGTCGATGAGCTGCTCGACCGCGCTCACCAGCGTCTGGTCCACATCGCCCCAGTCGTTCACCACCGCGAGGAGTTGCTGCCAGAACCGGGGCGGGTCGGCGACGCCGAGGGCGGCGCAGATGCCTTCCTTCCACGGTGTGCCCATCGGGATGTCCGGCCAGGCTTCGATGCCCGCGGTCTTGGGGCGGATCGCCGCCCAGATGTCGACGAAGGGGGTGCCGAGCACCAGGACGTTCTCGTCGGTGACCGCCGCCGCGACCCGGGCCTCCTTACTGCCGGGGACCAGATGGTCGACGAGCACCCCGAGCCGCCGGTTCGGTCCGGGTGCGAACTCGCGGATGGCCGCGTCGAGGTGGTCGACGCCGTCGAGGATCTCGACGACGACCCCTTCGATGCGCAGGTCGTCGCCCCAGACCTTCTCGACGAGCTCGGCGTCGTGCTTGCCCTCGACCAGGATCCGGCTGGCGCGGGCAGTGCGGGCCTTGGCTCCCTCGACCACGCGGCTGCCGCTCGCGGTGCGTTGGTCACTGCGGACCTGGCCGCCGCGCAGGTCGGGACCGTCGGCCTCCCGCCGCACCTTCGGCGCGACGAGATGGACGGTGCGACCGTCGACCGCGAAGTCGCCGGGGTTGACCGGGAACGTCTTCTCCAGGCCGGTGCTGCCGCGCAGCACGACCGTCTTCCCGTCGAAGCGCACGATGCGACCGGCGAACCCCTTGGCCCGGTGCAGGACGAGCGTGTCGACCTCGGCGGGGACGGCAGGGAACGAGGCGGCGAGCCGGGCCGGTCCGTCGACCGGGCCACCGAGGATCCCGCCGGGGGAGTGGTGACGAGTCATCGACCTCGACGGTACCGGCCGCGTCGGACCGGGCGGCGGACCTGACAGAATCCGACCATGACCAAGATCGACTCCCTCGCCGACCTCGCGAACGCCGTCGGCACCGACCTCGGCGCGACCGAGTGGCTCACCATCGACCAGGACCGCATCGACCAGTTCGCGCAGGCGACCGGTGATCACCAGTGGATCCACGTCGACACCGAGGCCGCCAAGGACGGGCCGTTCGGCACGACGATCGCGCATGGTTACCTGACGATGTCGTTGTGCGCGCCGTTCCTCGGCGAACTCCTGACCGTGAGTGGCGTCTCGATGGGGATCAACTACGGCGTCGAGAAGGCCCGGTTCATCACGCCGGTGCCCGCGGGCGGTCGCGTGCGGGGTCGGGGCGAGGTCGTGAGCGTCACCGACATCCCCGGCGGCGCCCAGGTCGTGGTGCGGCTCACCATCGAGCTCGAAGGCGCCGCCAAACCCGCCGCCGTCGTCGACACCGTCTCCCGCTACCTCACCTGATCCCTGCGAACTTGCCCCACCCCTCGAAGTTGCGTCGATAACCCCGCGGTTCGGCCGGGTTATTGACGCAAGTTCGAAATTCAGGTCCGATACTTCGCCCGGAGTTTGGTCTTGGCGACCTTGCCGTTGTCCTGGCGGGGGAGGGTGTCGACGAAGTCGACGGTGCGGGGGCACTTGAAGTTCGCGAGGCGGGACCGGCAGTGGTCGATCAGCTCGGCGGCCAGCGCATCGTCCGCCGTCACCCCGGCCGCGACCTCCACGACCGCGAGCACCGACTCGCCCCACTCGTCGTCGGGCACGCCGATGGTGGCCGCGTCACCGACGGCCGGGTGCTCCAACAGCACCGCGTCGACCTCGGCCGGGTAGATGTTCACCCCGCCCGACACGATGAGGTGTGCGCTCCGATCGGTGAGGAACAGGTAGCCGTCCTCGTCGAGGTAGCCGACGTCGCCGAGGGTGAAGTAGTCGCCGCGGAACGCGCCCGCGGTCTTCTCCGGGTCGCCGTGATACACGAACCGGTCGGCCTGGTTGGTCTTGATCCCCACGTTGCCTGCGCTTCCCGTGGGCAGGGGGCTGG
>CAZJBJ010000061.1:0-19414 GCA_964544295.1 uncultured Bifidobacteriaceae bacterium | reverse complement strand
GAAGAACGGCACGTAGGCCAGGAGGATCGCGGCGACGACCTCGGGGGCGGGCCGGCGAGCGGAGCCCCGACGAGTTCGGGTCGCAGTCGGCGCCATGCGAGGCGTGATGGTAGTGGGGTCGCCGTGCGACCGGTTGGCGGTGTCCGGAGCCGGGGGAGCGGCCGGGTAGATTTTCTGCGGTGCTGACCACGCGTGCGCCGGCCCGCACTTTCTGGCCGATCGTCGTGCTGGGTCTCGCCGCCGTCGGCGTATCGCTCCTGGCCCGCCACCTGCTGTACCCGGCGTTCTCCTGGAATCGCGACGAAACGGTGTACCTCTGGCAGGTTGCCGGGCTGCGCACCGGCCAGTTCACGTCCACCACCGGAGCGTTCCCCGCGTCGTTCCACCCGTGGCTGGCCGGGATCCGCAACGATTCGTTCTTCTCCCAGTACACACTCGGCTGGCCGCTCGTCCTGCTCGCCGGTGACGTCGTGTTCGGCTCGCCCGACGCGGCACTGGCCTTCGGGACCGCCCTCACCGTGATCGGCACGTACCTCCTGGCGCGGGAAGTTACCGGCGACGATCAGCTGTCGCGGATCGCGGCGGCGGTGATGCTGATCTCGCCGATCGTGATCATCCAGTCCGGCATTCATCTCGGCTACCTGTTCACCCTCGGCCTCGGCCTGCTCTTCGCCACGATCACGATGTCGGCGTTCCGGACCGGTCGCCACGGACGTCTCCTCGGCGCCGGCCTCCTGCTCGGCTGGATCTTCATGACCCGTCCGTTCGACGCGGTGCTGTGGGGGATCGGCGTCGTCGGACCGCTCGCCTGGTCGCGGCGAGGGGAGTGGCGGCGGACGGTGCGGGCGGTCGTCGTGCTCGGGCTCGGTTGCGTGCCCTTGCTGGTGGCGACCCTCGCGTACAACCGGCACGTCACCGGAGCGTTCGGTCAGTTCCCGATCACCGCCGCGGACCCGCTCGACACGTTCGGGTTCGGTGTGCGGCGGATCATGCCCGGATTCCACACCGCGAACTACACGCCGTGGCAGGCGGTGCGGAGTTCGCTCAAGCAGTTCCTGCTCCTGCCGGTGTTCATGACCGGGACCTACGTGCTCGCCGCCATCGGCGGGTGGGGGCTGTGGCGGCGCCGTCACGAGGTGGGCACGCAGGTCCTGATCGGGATCGCGGTGATGTTCCCGTTCGGGTACTTCTGGTTCTGGGGCATGTGGGTCTCGTCGTCGACCATGCCGCTCAGCGGTCCCATCTACTACATCCCCCTGTATGCCGTCCTGACGATCGCCGGCGTGGATCAGCTCCGCGAACTCCTGCGGACCCGACGCACGCTCGCGGTCGGGCTGATCGTCGCGATGGTGCTCACCACCGTTCCCGTCGGGCTCAACCGCATCCTGGTGAACCGTTCCATCAGCGTGGCGCAGCTCCCGTGGCAACGCAGTTCCGCCCGGGCGCCGGACCACTCGCTCGTCTTCGTCTGGCGCTCGGGCCCGTACCTCATGTTCCTGAACCCGTATTCGGCGAATCCACCGGACCTCGACGGTCGCGTGCTCTACGCCACCGACCGCGGCGCGGCCAACCTCGAGGTCATCGCCGCGAATCCGGACCGGCGGCCCTTCCTGCAACAGACGTCGATGCCCCCGGACGGCCAGGTCCCGGACGACCATCCGAAGACGCCCACGGTCACGATGGTCCCGATCCGCGTGATCACCGGGGAGGTCGTGGCGATCGGCGTCTCGCCGGATCCCGAGAGTCCGGCTTCGTCATCGCTGACCGGCTACGTCCGGACTGCCGACGGCACCGTCGGGCCGTGGACCGGAGCGGTGACCCTCGACGCCGAGCGGCTGCCGTCCGGTCGCGGGACACTGACCGTCGGACTCGGTCGGGGGAGCACACCGAGCGCGGCCGAGCGGGACGCGGTGGCCCGGCGGGACGTGCACTATCGCGTGGTCGACGGTCGGGTCGAGGTGTTGACCCCGATCGACGCGTTCCGTCGGATCACCGAGAACGGGAAGCGTCGCTGGGAACCGGTCCCCCCGGGAGTAGCATCGCCAGTCGCTCTGGACCCCGCCCCAGTTCCTCGGAGGAAGTGATGACCCAGCCCGACATGTCCGCCCCGGTTGATCCGGCGGTGGTCATCATCGGCGCCGGGCCGGCGGGCCTGACCGCGGCGTACAAGCTCGCCCAGCGCGATGTGAGAGCCACCATTCTCGAAGCCGACGACATCGTCGGCGGGATCAGCCGGACCGTCGAACGTGACGGGTGGCGGTTCGACATCGGCGGCCACCGGTTCTTCACCAAGGTCCGCGAGGTCGACGACCTCTGGTTCGAGATCCTGGGCGCGGACGAGTTCCTGCAGCGGCCCCGGATGTCGCGCATCCTGTACCGCGGCAAGCTGTACGACTACCCGCTCAAGCCGCTCAACGCGCTCGGCAACCTGGGTCCGATCGAGGCCGTGCGCTGCGTCGCGTCGTACGGGTGGGCCAAGGTCCGCCCGCCCGAGGACACGAGCAACCTCGAGGGGTTCTACGTCAGCCAGTTCGGCTGGCGTCTCTACGAGCACTTCTTCCGTCGGTACAACGAGAAGGTGTGGGGCGTGCCGACGAGAGAGATGTCGGCCGACTTCGGGGCCCAACGGTCCAAGGGCATGTCGCTCATGACCGCCATCGGCGATGCGATGACGCCGAAGTGGGTCAAGGCCCGCAAGGGCAAGGAGGACCAGGTCACCTCGCTGATCGAGTCCTTCAACTATCCGAAGTACGGCCCCGGACAGATGTGGGAACGCTGCGCCGAGATCGTCACCGAGGCGGGATCCGAGATCGTCTTCGAGGCCAAGGTCGTGACGATCCGCCACCGCGACGGTGCCGCCTACGAGGTCGTGGCGGTCGTGAACGGCGAGGAACGCACCTATCCCTGCTCGCACGTCATCTCCTCCATGCCCTTCCGGTCCCTGATCCGGGCGCTCGATCCGCCCCCGCCGGAGCCGGTGCGCGCCGCCGCGGAGGGGCTGACCTACCGGGACTTCATGACGGTCGCCCTCGTCGTTCCCGTCGAGTACTCCTTCCCGGACAACTGGATCTACATCCATGACCCCGCGGTGAAGGTCGGCCGCATCCAGAACTTCGGTTCGTGGTCGCCATATCTCGTGAAGGAAGGCCGCACCTGTCTCGGACTCGAGTTCTTCGTGAACGAGGGTGACGACATGTGGACGAAGTCCGACGAGGATCTCGTCGCCCAGGCCAAGCGCGAGGTCGAACACCTCGGCCTCGCCGACGCGAGCAAGGTCGAAGCGGGCTACGTCGTGCGGATGCCGAAGGCGTACCCCGTCTACGACGAGTACTACAAGGACAACGTCGCGACGTTGCGGGACTGGATTGCGGCCAACGCGCCCAACATCATGCCGACGGGCCGCAACGGCATGCACAAGTACAACAACCAGGACCACTCGATGATGACGGCGATCCTCTCGGTCGACAACCTCTTCGGTGCGCACAACGACGTCTGGTCGGTCAACGTCGAGGATCGGTACCACGAGGTGCGCGACGACGCGGAGGCCGGCGGCGAGGCGGGTACGGGACGCGATGCGCCGGTCCTGCCGCGCGAGGCGATCGACGCCGCCGCGGCGCGACGCCGGGAAGGTGGCGAGGGATGAGAGTCCAGGTGTGCACCCCCACCTACATCGAGGCGGACAACATCGAGGAGTTCCTGCGCCGGGCGCGGGCCGCGCTCCCCGACGCCGACATCCTCGTGCTCGACGACAACAGCCCCGACGGCACCGCCGACATCGCGGAGCGGGTGGGCGCCGAGCTCGGACAGATCGAGGTACTCCGCCGCCCGGAGAAGCACGGACTGGGCGCCGCCTACCGCGCCGGTTTCGCCGTGGGGATCGCCCGGGGTTACGACGTGATCTGCCAGATCGACGCCGATCTGTCGCACGACCCCGAGGTACTGCCCGAGCTGATCGAGGCGATCCGCAACGGGGCCGACCTGGCGATCGGGTCGCGCTACGTGCCCGGCGGGAACATTCCGCACTGGCCGTGGCGGCGGCGCGCGCTGTCGAAATACGGCAACGCGTACACCGGGATGATGCTGCGCACCGGTGTCGCCGACGCCACCGCCGGGTATCGCGCGTTCACCGCCGACATCCTGCAGCGGGTCGACTACGCCAACACGCGGGCGAAGGGGTACGGCTTCCAGATCGAGTTGGCCTACCGCGTGAACCAGGTGGGCGGGAAGATCGTCGAGATCCCGATCACCTTCACCGACCGGGTCCGCGGCTACTCGAAAATGTCGATGGCGGTGATGGCCGAGGAGATGGCGCTCGTCAGTTGGTGGGGCATTCGCGACCGGTTCCGTCGGGCGCCGAAGTCATCGACCGCTTGACGTAGAGCGCGTAGAGCGGGGTCTTGGCCTCGTCGTCGGGGCGCACGCCGAACGTCTTCACCAGGCAGAAGTCGCGCCGCAGCACGCGGTTGGACTCGTCGCTGCCGAACTTGCGGGCGTCGTTGGGTTCGTCCCAGTCGTTCCACACGCCCGAGAGGATCGCGATCTGCGAGCCGGCGAGGTCCGCGGGCATGCGCGAACCCTTCCGGTTGGCCACCCCCGGGTCCATCTCGATGAAGTACGTGCCCGGCGGATATTCGGGCAGCAGGTAGTAGAGGTACGCGTCCGAGTACGGCGTCTTCCGCAGATCAGTCGGGCCGACGAAGAGGCGGTCGCCGGGCTTCGCCACCTTCGGGACCTCGGCGAGCAGGTCGCGCGCCGCCTGCGCCACATCGTCGCGGCCGTAATAGAACGTGCGGCCGTTGCGCTCGATCGGGAACGCCAACCGGTGTCGGCCGAAGGTCTGGGCCACGAAGTCGGCGTAGGACCAGCCGGTGAAGTGCGGGAACAACAACACGATCGCCACCGGGATCGCGACGATCGTGACCATCGGGGTCCAGCGGGGCAGCGAGGCCCGTCGGAGTCGGAGGAGTTCGACGACCGCCACCGGGAGCAGGGCGAGCGAGACGCAGCTGACCCAGGAGAAGTGGGCGGAGTCCACCCGTTGGATGCCCTGGGGGAGCATGCCGAGGCCGAACAGTCCGGCGGCGAGGAGCACCCGGGCCTGGTAGCGGCCCGGGTCGCGGCGCACGGCGAAGCGACCGATCACCGGCACGGCGATGACGACCGCGATCATGACGAAGAACCAGATGAAGAGTTGCTGTGACGTCTCGAGGTGGGGCAGCGGCCACTTCGGTGGCTGGATCGCTCCCGACCGTTGCAGGAACCCGTCGAGGTGGTTCCAGCTCGGTGGGATCGGCAGGCGGCGGCCGCCCCGGAGATAGACGACCGGGTCGAGGACCATGCCCTTGAACGTGTTGTACGGGCCGGCGGTGGCGAGCTGGACGATGTAGGCGAGGAGGCCGAGTCCGAGGCCGGCGGCGAACCTGCGCTTCAGGGCCCAGCCGAGCCCGGCCGTGGCGCCGAGCGCGCCCAGGCCGACGGCGATGACGAGATCGAGGCGGAACAGGAGTGCGCCGGCAGCGACGAGCCCACCCCAGAAGAGGAACCGTCCGGCGCGGCGCGGGTCGTGCGGCGCGGCGCGGCGGCCGACCAAGGTCAGGTTCAGGCCGATGAGCCCGAGGGCGACGCCGCCGATCCAGGCCAGCGCGGTGAGGCCGAGCGGCGGGACGATGAAGAGGAGGGCGAGCAACGCGCACGCCAGGGCGAGGCGGCGGCCCCAGGCCCGGGCGAGCCAGTAGATACCGACGACCACGCCGATCTGTTGCAGCAGGCCGAAGAGGCGCTCGGCCGTGAGGTTGACCCCGAGGACCTTCATCCATCCCGCGAGGGCCCACAGGCTCCCGGGCCCGTAGAGGTGGAGGAAGTCGCGGTTGGGGAAATCGCCGTGCAGCACGCGTTCGGGGAAGACGAGCATGAAGCCCTCTTCCATCGGCGGACCCTGGTTGCGCAGCAGGCCCCGGAGGGGGAGCGCGAAGGCCGCCGCGAGGACGAGGAACACGACGACACGTTTCGTGCGTGGTGACCACGCGCTCACCCGGGCCGAGGTGCGCGTGAGGAGGCCGGTCACCGGGTCCTCGGCGCGCCGAACGGACGCGAGAACCTCGGGGACATCGGAGCGAGAGTAGCAGTGGGATTGCCCCCGATTGCGCCAGTGCTGGTCCCGGTTTCGTCGGCCCGGCCGGTAGATTCGGGTCGATGTCAGGGCCCCCGGAGCAGACCGCCGTGACGGGTCCGGGCACCCCCTCCGTGCCGCGCCGGGTCCCGCTGCTCATCTGGTCGGGATTCCTCGTCGGGTTCGTGATCGCGCTCGTCGCGCTGGCCCGGCCCCGCTGGTTCCCGCTGTTGGATCTCGCCCAGACCGAGATGCGGGTGCGGGACGTGTTCTCGTTCCACCCGCCGCTCATCGGGTTGCCCGGTCGGATCGGCACGCTGGTGCGCCAGGGTTCGCATCCCGGGCCGTTGAGCTTCTGGGCGCTCGCCCCGATCTATCGGCTCTTCGGCGCGTCGGCGTGGGCGATGCAGGTCGCGACCGCGACGCTCAACCTGGTCGCCATCGGCGCCACCCTCCTCATCGCCCGTCGGCGGGGTTCCGTGCGGGTCGTCCTCGGGGTCGGTGCCGCGCTGGCGCTGCTCACCGCCTTCTACGGGCCGTCGGTGCTCACCCAGGCGTGGAACCCCTACATGCCGATGATGTGGTTCCTCGTCGTGGTGGTCGGGGTGTGGTCCGTCCTCTGCGACGACCTGGCCTGGCTGCCCTTCACCACCTTCGCCGCGATCTTCTGTCTGCACACCCACATCTCGTACCTCGGACTGATCGGCGGCCTCGGCGGAACGGCGGCCCTCTGGATCGGGTGGAGTCTGTGGAAGCGGCCGGGCGCGCTCGGCCCCCGACCGGGGCGGGCCATCGGCCTCGCGGTGGCCGTGGTCGTCCTGACGTCGATCCCACCGGTCGTCCAGGAACTGACCCATTCGCCGGGCAACCTCACACTGATCTGGGAGCACTTCACCAACCCGCCCGAGACCCCGATCGGCCTCCGCACCGGTCTCGACGTGCTCCTCGTCCACCTCAACCCGTGGCGGCTGGTGAGCCAACAGGACGCGACGACCGGTTCGATCCTGCCCGGCGCCCTGTTCCTGGCCCTCTGGTCGGCGAGCGCCGCGTACGCCGCGGTGCGTCGGATCCGGTCGTTGGTGGCGCTCGACATCGTGCTCGCGATCTCGTTGGCGCTCGGCCTGGTCTCGATCGCCAACATCTTCGGCTTCGTCTGGTACTACCTGATGCTCTGGTCCTGGGCGCTCAACGCGTTCATGCTCCTCACCGTCGGGTGGGCGGCGGTGGCCGTCGGCCGACGATTCCTCGGCGCGCACGACGCCCACGCCGCCGGACGCGTGCTCCGGGTCGCCACCGCGATCACCGTCGTCGTGATGGTCGGGGCCCTGGGTTCGCTCGCCTGGCAGGCGCGTACCGTCGAACCGCCGGACCCCCAGACCTCCCTCGCGCTCGGCCGGCTCGTGCGCCCCACGGTGGCGGCGATCGATGCCGGCGACGCCCCCGGCGGAGGTCGCGACGGGCGGTACCAGGTGACCATCAACGACTCGATGTCGATCAACTCACCGCTCTACGGCATGTTGCTCGAACTCGAACGAGCCGGCATCCACGCGGGGCTCCCGCGCCAGTACCACGCCATCGTCGGTGACCGCCGCATCGTCACGGGCCGGGATGCCACCGCGGTCGTGCACATCTCGGTCGGCCAGGACGTGAAGCGGTGGCAGGCCAAGCCCGACGTCGTGCAGGTGGCTTCCACCGACCGCCGCACTCCGGCCGAACGCCGCGAGCGCTCGCGGCTCCGCCGTGAACTCCGGCGCGACTTCACGCGCATCGGGCGCACCGACCTGATCCCGAATCTCGACGAGAACGTGTTCACGGCCAGCGCCGATCCCGACCTCCCGCCGGCGTTGCAGGCGAAGTTGCGGCGACTGCTCGCGATCGGGGAGCCGTCGGCGGCGTTCATCGGACCGCCCACTCTCGCCGAGGGACGGTGACCACGACCACCGGCACCGGTACCGGCGACGTCCGGCCGGGGCGTCCGCGCGCATGGCTCGTCGCGTTCGCGACCCTCGCGGTGATGCCCGTCGTCGTGGCGGTGGTGCGGGCACTCGCCGACGGCTGGATCCCCACGGGCGACAACGCGCTGATCGCCACGCGGGTCCACGCGGTGTTCAGCGCCGACACCCCGCTGCTGGGTGTCGTGTCCTCGGCGTCGGGCGCCGCGGGCACGCTGCTCAACCATCCCGGCCCCCTCCTGTTCCAGTGGCTGGCGATCCCGACCGCGGTCCTGGGTCGGGACGCCGGGATCGTGGTGGGGGTCGGACTCCTCAACGCGCTCGCACTCGTCACCGTCACCTGGGTCGGCTGGCGCCGCGGCGGGGTCGGTGGCGCCGGACTGGCCACGCTGTTCGGCGCCAGCCTCGCGTGGGCCATGGGCAGTGAACTGCTCTACGACCCGTGGCAACCCCACAGCCAGATGTTGTCGGCGCTGGCGTTCCTGTTCCTCGCGTGGAGCGTGGCGTCGACCGATCTCGTCCTGACCCCGCTCGCCGTCGTGATGGGCAGCATGGTGATGCAGACCCATCTCACCTACGTGTTCCTCGTGCCGGTGGTGCTCGTGGTCGCGGTCGTCGTGGGGGTGCGCGCGGCTCGGCGCGCGGACGCGACGCGGCGGGTCGTCCCGGTGCTGGTCGTGGCCCTCGTCGTCGGACTCGTGGTCTGGACGCCACCGCTCGTCGAACAGGTCACCAGTTCCCGCGGCAACCTGACCCGACTGGTCGGCGAGGCGGGGAAGGGGTCGGACGCGGTGGGTCTCGTCGGGGCCGTGAGGTTGTCCTCCGACGTCGTGGCCTTGCCGCCGTTCTGGTTCCGGCCGTCGATGACCCGAACGTTCGTCCCCGACGGCGGGACGGTCGGCACGACCACCAAGGTCGTCGCCGAGGCATCGGCGTGGCCGACGGCCGTGGCCGTACTGGCGTGGATCGCGGTGCTCGCGCTCCTGCTCCTCTGCGGCTGGCGTGCTCGCAGTCGTGCCGACCAGCCGACGGTGGCCGCGGTCGTGGTGAGCTTCGCCGCGATCCTGGCTGGCTGGATCACGGCCGCGACGATCCGGGTCGGCTCGATCGGTCTCGGACCACACGAGTTCCGGTACCTCTGGCCGATCGCGGTCTTCGTGTGGTTCACCCTCGCCTGGGCCGCCTGGCATCAGGTGGCCCACGCGTCGGCGAGTCGAGCGCGCCGCTACGCGCGTCCGGCGTTGGTCGTCACCGTCAGTGCGTTGGCCGTCATCTCCGTGAGCAACCTCTTCACCGCCCCCGCAGGCGGTGGTCCCCAGATCGTGGCGGGCGCGGTGCCGGTGGTCGCCGACCTGGAACGGGGCCTCACGATTCCGCCCGCCGACCAGCCCGTCGTCACGGAGTGGCTCGACTCCTACTTCCTCGAGCCGTACAGCTCGGCGCTGACGTCGGAGCTGGCGCGGCGGGACATCGATTTCGTCGTCACCGACCGGGTCCTCGTGCGTCAGTTCGGGCCCGAGCGCCGGTTCACCGGTCGGAACGCCCGGAGCCGGATGTTCTTCCTCGACGGTCCCGACGCCCGCCATCGACGCACGGGCGATTTTCGCCGCATCGCGTTCCACGACGGTCGGGCCGCCGGCCTGGACCGCGACACCGCCGATCGTCGGACGGTCGGGGTGTTCCTCGGTCCCGTCGACGGGTGCACCCCGCTGATCAGGGTGCCGACCTGTCGAACCGGTGCTTGAGCCGGAGCAGGGGCTGCTCGAAGCCGTACCAGGACGCGCTGGCGCTCGCGATCGTGAGGGCCAGTACCGCAGCGACAAAGATCAGCCACGGCGCGCTGAAGTAGGCGTTGGTGTGCCACCGGAACGGCACGTCGCTGGCGTACACGCCGGTGAAGGGCAGGTCGGTCCACACCAGGTACCGGTCGATCCACGCCTCGTGCCACAGGTAGATGCCGTAGGAGATCGTCCCGAGGAACACCATCACGCGCGCGCTCAGAAACCGGAGGATGCGGCTGCCCTCGGTGGCGGGCGCGCGGAAGATCGTCGGGAGGACGAGCAACAACGCCGTCGCGCCGTAGAGGTAGTGCTGGCCCCAGAGGAGGTGATGAGCGATCGAGCGACCTTCCGGATCGGAGGTGTGGCCCAGGCCGGCCCCGGCGGCGACCCACCAGAACGTGCCGAGCGCCCCGAGCCAGCAGATCATCGGCGCGGCGCGGCGATCGAGTCGGACGGGGATGGCACGACCGAGTGAGGCGACCGCGACCGAGAGCACCGCGAGTCCCATCCCGAGGGCGAAGAGGTCGAGCCACCACGGGAGCCACAGTTTGAGTTGGCCGATCCGCGCGTCGGAGAAGCCCGCGCCGAGGACGAAGGCCTTCCACGCGGTGGACGCACCGATCAGCACGCCCACCCCGATGAGCTCCGACGTGACTGGCGAACCGCGCCGGTGGCGACCGACCGCGCGCATGATCGCCGCCCACACCGGCAGGAAGACGTAGAAGGCGATCTCGGTCGCGAGCGTCCACGCCTGGACGAGCGGGGCGAACACGTCGGGCTGGTTCGGGCTGTAGATGTGCAGCAACGAGTAGTCGAGCAGGAAGTTCTTGAACGACGGGATCGTGGTGACGCCCAGGACGTAGACGATCACCGTGGTCGCCAGCCAGTACGCGGGGTAGATGCGCAGACCTCGGCGCCAGAAATAGGGGAGCAGGCGCGGCGGTGACCGGTCGAGGAGACGAGCCGCCACGAACGGGCGGTAGAGCAGCACTCCCGAGATGACGAAGAAGATCGCGACGCCGCCGTCCATCCGGGCGAAGAAGATCCCGAGGATGTTGGGTGCGTTCGCGCCGCCGGTGTCGGCCACGTGGGTCAGCAGCACTGCGAGGGCCGCGATGGCGCGCAGGCCGTCGAAGCCCGCGAATCGCGACGTGGTGGGCGGCGCGGTTCCCTCGAGTCCGGTGGCCGCCATTCGGGGCATTCTACGGGCGCGGTCATCGAGATCCGGGGGACGCGTCGCCTACGATCCGACGTTTGGCCATCCCGAGGTGAGCACGTGCAACTGCCCGATCGTCCGAGTCCGGACCGCCCGACGGTGGTCACCGGCGCATCCGGTTGGCTGGGCCGGAACCTCGTGCGGGCGCTGGCGGCCCAGGACCGCCCGGTCCGGGCGCTCGTCATGCATCCGGACGAAGCGCCGCTGCTCGAGGTGATCGGCCCGCAGATCTCGACGGTCGTCGGCGACGTCCGGGACGTCGCGGCGTTGGACCGCCTCTTCGCCGGGGAGACCCCGGCGACGGTGTTCCACGCCGCCGCGGTGATCCATCCGGCCAAGGTGCGCGACTTCTTCGACATCAACGTCGGCGGCATCGAGCTCGTGGTCGACCAGGCCCGGCGGGCCAACGCCGCCCGGCTCGTCCACGTGTCGTCGAACTCGCCGTTCGGGGCCAACGCGTCACCCACCGACCGCTTCACCGAGGACTCACCGCTCAACCCGTACATGGGCTACGGCGAGTCGAAGGTCGAGGCCGAGGCGATCATCGAGCGCGTCTCCGAGCGCGGCGATCTCGAAACGGTCACGATCCGCGCCCCGTGGTTCTACGGTCCGTACCAGCCGCCGCGACAGTCGCAGTGGTTCCGGGCGTTACGACGGGGACGATTCCCGATGATCGGTGACGGCACCCAGCAGCGGTCGATGGTCTACACCGACCACCTGGTCCAGGGGTTGCTGCGCGCCGAGGCCACGCCCGACGCGGCGGGGCGGGCGTACTGGATCGCGGACGCCGAACCGTACGAGCTGCGCACCATCCTGACCACGGTGCGGGAGGCGCTCGCCGCCGAAGGCTTCCCGGTCAGCGGCGGCCTTCCCCGCCTGCCACGTACCGTGGGTGTGGTGGCGGAGAAGGTCGACGGGTTCCTGCAGGGCCGCGGGATGTACCAACAAGCGGTCCACGTGCTCGGCGAGCTCAAGGACACGATCGCGTGCGACATCAGCCGGGCGCGGGCCGAGTTGGGCTACGAACCGACGACGTCCCTGCTCGACGGCATGCGCGCGAGCATCCGCGACTGTGTCGCGCACGGCGAGGTGTTGTGAGCGCCATGCGACTCCTCATCACCGGCGGCGCCGGCTACTTCGGGTCGGTGCTCGCCGACCGGGCACGTCGGCAGGGTCACGACGTGCGCATCTTCGATCTCAACCCGCCCGACGACGTCACCCAGGACCACGTCATCGGTGACGTGCGCGACATCGACGCGCTGCGAGCCGCCTGCGCGGACGTCGACGTCGTGCTGCACAACGTGGCCCAGGTGCCGCTGGCCAAGGACAAGGAACTCTTCTGGTCCGTGAACGTGGTCGGCACCGCCAACGTGCTGCTCGCCGCCCGCGACACCGGCGTGGCCAAGGTCGTCCACACGTCGTCGAGCGCGATCTTCGGGATCCCCGAACACAACCCGGTGACCGAGACCACGGCGCCTCGTCCGCTCGAGGCCTACGGCCGGGCCAAGCTCGAAGCGGAACTGCTGTGTCACGACGCGGTCGCGGCCGGCCTCGACGTGTCGATCGTGCGTCCCCGCACGGTGCTCGGTCATGGACGGCTCGGGATCATGGCCATCCTGTTCGAGTTCGTCGCCGACGGCGCCCCGGTCTTCGTGATGGGACGGGGCGACAACACCTACCAGTTCGTCCACGCCGAAGATCTCGCGGAGGCGTGTCTCCTCGCCGCCGCCCGTCCCGGCGCCGAGACGTACAACATCGGCTGTCGTGAGTTCGGCACCATGCGCGAGACCCTGCAGGCGCTCGTCGACCACGCGGCCACGGGCTCCCACGTGGTGGGCCTGCCGTCGCGGCCGGCCCAGGTCGCCATGAAGGTCCTCGGGCAGTCGTCGTTGGTGCCGTTCGCGCCGTACCACTGGCTCCTCTACGGCGAGTCGCTGTGGTTCGACGTGACCAAGGCCGAGCAGGAGCTCGGCTGGGCGCCGACGCACTCGAACGCGTCGGCGGTCATCGACTCCTACGAGTGGTTCCTGCGCAACCGGGCATCGCTCGGCGGCGACGGCAAGTCGCACCACCAGTCACCCGCCAAGCTCGGGTTGCTGAAGGTCGTGAAGCGGCTGCCGCTGTAGCTCGCGGTGCCAGTGCGTCCCGCGGGATGGTCAGCGGGCGAGGTATGCGTCCGCGTTGCGCGCCGCGATGGTCATCACGGCCGCCTGCGGGTTGACCCCGGGCGCGTCGGGCAGCAGCGATGCGTCGTTGACGAACAGGTTGTCGCTGTCCCAGATCCGGCCGAAACTGTCCGCCCCGGTCAGGGCGCTGTTGTCGCCCATGCGGATCGTGGACGTGAGGTGGACGGTCATGAGGTTGGACTGCGCCCGGTTCAGCGCACCCCACCACTGGGCGAGGTCGGACCGGGACCGGGCGATGGGACCGCCGGCGATCGACGGGAACACCTCCCGCGCACCGGCGGCGAGGAGGAGTTCACCGAGGTGGACGAGGCCGCGCGCCAGTCGGCTCAGGTCCGCGTCGCTCAACGAGTACGTCACCAGCGGTGCGCGCAGACCGGGCAGCGCCAGGACGCGCCCGCTGCCGCCGCTGCGGATGGCCGCGTAGTAGACGACGACGTTCTGCCACTCCTCCAGCAGCCGATCGAGGTCGCCGGGTGCGGAGTCCACCAACGCCAACGCGACGTGACCGCGCCGGCTCGCCGAGCCGCCGATCGTGAGGTACGGATCGAACTCGGTCACCCGATGGACGGGAACTTCCTCGTGGTCGTAGGGCCGGTCGAACCGGGCCGCCACCTTCACCGTCGGATGGAACTTGAGACCGCGACCGATGTTGTGCCGGAAGCCGCTGCGCTGGAGCAGGGTCGGCGACTGGATGGCGCCACCGCAGACGAACACGTCGTCGGCGCGGAACTCCACGGCCTCCGTCGATCCGTCCGGATGGCGCACGGTGGCGCGGGCACCGGTCACCCGTCGACCCGAGCGGGTCAACGCCCGGACGGTGCAGTCGGGTTGGATCACCGCGCCGGCAGCCACCGCGCGGGGGATCATCGTGCGGGACATGGACTGCTTCTTGCCGCGCCCGGTCTCGTCGTAGGCGTAGACCCGTGCGAACTCCACGTTGCGCCACCCCAACTCGTCGGCGCCACGCGTGAGGACGGCCGACGACGCCGGCGGTTCGCCGGGGAGCCGCGAGACCGTGACGACCGACTCGATCTCGTCCGCGTACCGCCGGAGGGTCGCCGCGTCGAAGTTGGCGATCGAATACTGGTTCCGCCAGAGGTCGACGTACCGCTCGGGGAGTCGGTGGTAGAGGCCCATGTTGATCTCGGTGCTGCCGCCGACGCAGCGCCCTTCGGCGAAGGCGATTCCGGGGCTGCCGAGCGCGGCACAGGCGCCCTGGTGCCGGTAGCGGGCAGTGAACTCCTCGAGGGACGACGGCTCGTGGGCGTCCGGGTCGTACCAGGGCCCCTCCTCGGCGACGAGCACTGAGCGGCCGGCCTCGGCCAGTCGGGCGGCGGTGACGGCACCACCCGCACCCGAGCCGATGATCAGCGCCTCGGTGGAGATGACCCGGGTCATGACGGCATGAGTTCCTGTTGGGCAAACGTGACGAGCGAGGTCAGCAGCCGGGCGTACTGGCGGATCACGCCGATCGGGTTGTGTTCCCAGGCCGTCATGGCCGCCAGCACGTCGGCGTCGGACGGATTCGGTGCGTACCGGAGCCGGACGAATACGCCGAGGAGCAAGGACTCACCGACGACCCCGAGCCGGAGATGCTGGGGCATCGCGGCGAACGACGTGTCGACGAACTCGGTGATGGCGCCGCCGGTCCGCTCATCATCGTTTCCGGCCAATGCCGTCACGACGCGGCGTTCCAACCAAAGCATGAGCGACGCAGCTTAGAACGCGCGTCCGTCGGCCCACGTCACGGTGGACTCGGTGCGCGGTCGCGCGGCGCGCGTCAGTGTGACCAGCGCGATCGCGGCACCGATGACGATCGTGGGCTCGGCGCCGATCCGGAACCGTTGGTTCCCGTAGGTCAGCACGGACGAGATCACGACCATGATCACCGGGGCGATCAGCGGCCAGATCGGAATCCGGCGCCGATACCCGATCACGAGGCCCCCGACCGCCAGCGGCATCAGGATCCAATCCAGCCAGGTGCCGGCGCGTTCCCAGCCGATCGGTCGGCCCTCGAGGGCCTCGAGTTCGATCTGCTGCCCCGGGCGGAAGACGCCGAAGGTGCGCAGCACCCGCGCCGCTGCGACCTTGGGTGTCTGCGCGAGGTGATCGCGGAGGTAGTCGAGACCCTCGCGCCGGGCCCGGGCGGCGGCGATCGCCTCGTTGAAGTCGGGTTCGCGTCCGTTGAACCCGGTGAAGCACTCGCCGGCCGCGGCATCACCGCGGCCGAACGTCGAGCGCCACGATCCCAGGCTCGGTCCCGAGTAGGTGAGCGAGCAGTTGGCGCCGGCGAGGGCGGTCCCGAGGTTGTTGGACACGGGTACGAACTCGTGGAACGTGGACTGGTTCCGCACCGTCCAGGGCACGACGACCGCGACGAGCGCGGCGAGCCCGACGGCCACCAGACCGACTCGTCGGCTCGGGGCGAGTCCGGGGATCCGCACGGCGATGGGGATCATCAACAAGAGGGCGAGCACCCCCGCCTCCGCGCGGGTGAGCGTGGCGAGGCCGAGCACCAGGCCGAGTGCGACGAACCGACCGAGCGACGGCCGCTCGCGGGCGCGGATCGCGAGTCCGAGGGCGGCGACGACGAGCGCCATGAAGATGGTCTCGCTCATCAGGGTCGCGTCGGGGAGGAAGATCATCGGGGAGATCGCGGCCAACGCCGCGGCCACCAGCCCGACCTTCGCGTCGGCGATTCGGCGGGCGATCCAGCCGATGCCGACGACGCTGGCGGTCCCGATCACCGCGAGTGCCAGGCGCTGGGCTTCCACGCTCCGCAGGCCGAGACGGGCGAAGAGCGACACCACGAACGCGTGCAGCGGCGGGTACTCGGCGGTGGGCACGACCAGACCGAAGCGGGTGAGGTCGAACGGGCGGATGTAGCCCCGACCGTCGGCGAGATGATTGGCGAGGAGGTGATAGGCGCTCGCGTCGCCGAGGGCCGGAACCCGAGGGTTCACGACCGTGATGATCAGGACCCGCACCAGGAACGCGGCGGCGGCGATCCCGCCGAGCGCGATCAGGAATCGGCGAGAGTTCGCGGCCGACGGCGACGGGTCGACGCGGGGCGACGCCACGGTCAGCGGGGCGGGAACCGTCGGGGCTTGCGGGCGATCGCGAAGAGGACGGGCGTGGTGTCGACGATCGTGTCGGTGGCGAAGAAGTGGGAGTCGTCGAGCCCGGATCCGATGCCGGTGTTCTTCGAGCCGAGCGCCTTGTAGACCACGGGGAGGGCGTGCTCGTAGGACCACACGTACCAGCGGCGGGGCATCCGTTGCCGCAGCTTCAACACGTCCAGCTTGAGGAGCTTCTCGCCGCTGGCCCGTCTCGCCGCGAAGTCCTCCTTGAGGAGTTCGTCACCCTCGAGGCCGATGACTTCCACCTCGTCGAAGAAAAGTCCGAGCATCGACGCGAGGTCGGCCGCGCCGAAGAGGTACACGTGGAACGGGTTCTCGAAGTCGGCGGTGCGGTTCGGGGTGATCACGAACGTCGTGCCGTCGTCGGCGCAGACGCGGGCGAGTTCCGCGCAGTGGTTCTCGGGCATCACGAAGTGCTCGATGATGTGCGACGAGCACACGGCATCGAAGGAGCCGGACGCGAAGCCCAGCTTGCCGCCGTCCATCGCCACGAACTCGGCGTCGGTACCCCGACCGCCTCCGGGACCGAAATCCGATCGGGCGGCGGCCGCGGTCGCCGCGTCGTAGTCGACCCCGACCACCCGACGCCCCGGTCCGCAGAACCGGGCCGTCTCCATGCCCACGCCGCAACCGACGTCGAGAATCCGGCCGGTGCCCAACCGGGCGATGACCTCGCGGTATCCGGCATCGTGCAGGGCCAGGAGCGAATCGGGCGTGTGGCCCTCCATCGGGCGTTCGCCGGTCAGCTTCACGCGGGGTCCTTGGGGATGAGGGGAAGTGGATCCGACGGTCGGTCGGTCACCCCGGTCCCGATGGGACCGCAGGGGGCGTAGAATATCTGCCTGTTCCACACGGGTGGAGCAGTGGGGGGCTCCGCGTGGCTGATCTCGACGGACTGGCGACCAGTTCGGATATCGCGAAACTCGGTGATCTGGCGGCCGAAGCCGGTCTGCAGCGGGTCTCGATGCTCGCCTGGCGCGACCTGGACGATCCCGAGGCCGGCGGTTCCGAGGTCCACGCGTCCACCGTCGCCCGGTTGTGGGCCGAGGCCGGTATCGAAGTCACGATGCGCACGTCGTTCGCGGCCGGTCAGGCCCAGATGGGATGGCGCAACGGCTACCGGGTCATCCGCAAGGCAGGCCGGTACATGGTCTTCCCCCGAGCGGCCTTCTCCGAGATGATGGGCTGGCACGGCGGCCGCGACGGGCTGGTCGAGATCTGGAACGGCATGCCGTTCATGTCGCCGGTCTGGGCCCGCACCCC
Source organism: uncultured Bifidobacteriaceae bacterium (assembly GCA_964544295.1). GTDB lineage: Bacteria > Actinomycetota > Acidimicrobiia > IMCC26256 > JAENVU01 > JAENVU01. The sequence goes on along the minus strand of CAZJBJ010000061.1, from coordinate 1,767 downwards.
GCACGTGACGTGGTTGCACCACGTCCACGCCGACATGTGGAACATGACGCTGCCCCCGCGGCTCGCGACCGTGGGCCGGACCCTCGAGTCGACGATCGCGCCGAAGTTCTACCGACGCACACCGATGGTCACCCTGTCGAACTCGTCGAAGCACGAGCTCATCGACGACCTCGGGTTCAAGCCCTCGATGGTCCACGTGGTGCCGCCGGGGATCGATCCGCGGTTCGCGCCGGGCGGGTCGAAGTCCGAGAAGCCGCTGATCGTCGCGGTGGGCCGCCTGGTGCCGGTCAAGCGGTTCGAGCTGCTCGTCGAGGTCCTCGTGGCGCTCCACGCGCGGCACCCCGAGATGGAAGCCGTCATCGTCGGCGAGGGCTACCGGCGGGAGCAGCTCGAGACCCAGATCCACGAGGCCGGCGCCGAGCGTTACATCCACCTCCCGGGACGGGTCTCCGACGAGGAGGTCATCGACCTGTACCGGCGCGCCTGGCTGCTGGCGAGCGCCTCGGCGCGGGAAGGGTGGGGGATGACCGTCACCGAGGCGGCCGCGTGCGGCACCCCCGCGGTCGCGACCCGGATCGCCGGACACTCCGATGCCGTCGCCGAGGGCGAGTCCGGTCTCCTGGCCGACAATCGGGACGAGCTCGTCGCGGCGATGGACCGCGTGCTCACCGACGGCGATCTGCGCGCTCGGCTCTCGGCCGGTGCCCGGCGCCACGCCTCGCACTTCACCTGGGCCGCGACCGCCCGGGGCACGCTCGAGGTGCTTGCCGCAGAAGCCATCCGCCGGCGACGCCGCAAGTAGCCTCCGCCGCATGGCGGATCCGAAGTCCTTCTTTCTCAGCTCCGAGATTCACGAGTACGTCGTCGCGCACGGCACCCCGCCGGACCCCGTCCAGCAGGATCTGATCGCCGCCACGGCCGCGCTGGGTGGCGTGAGCATGATGCAGATCGCGCCGGAGCAGGGCGCGTTCATGACGATGCTCACGAGCGTGATGGACGTCCGACTCGCCGTCGAGGTCGGCACCTTCACCGGGTACAGCGCGCTGTGTCTGGCGCGCGGAATCCGGCCGGGCGGTCGGCTGATCTGTTGCGACGTCAGCGAGGAGTGGACCGCGTTGGCGCGCCCCGCCTGGACCGCGGCCGGCGTCGACGACCGTATCGATCTGCGCATCGCACCGGCGCTCGACACGCTCCGCGCCCTCCCGACCGATCCGGTGATCGACCTGGCGTTCATCGACGCCGACAAGCCGAACTACGGCGCGTACTACGAGGAACTGCTGGCCCGTCTCCGGCCGGGCGGGCTGATCCTGGTCGACAACGTGCTGTGGGGCGGCGCGATCGTCGACGGCGAGGTCACCGACGAGAACACGGTGGCGTTGCGCGAGTTCAACGATGCCGTCGCGCGGGACGATCGGGTGAGCGTCGTCATGCTGCCGCTGGGAGACGGGCTGAGCCTGATCCGCAAGCCCGCCGGATGACGGTTCAGAACTTCCCGGTCCGCCCGTAGCGGTAGTACGACGCGTACTTGGCGCCGATCTCCTCGGGCACGCCGACGATCGGGCCGAGTTGTCGGGCGCCCCACACGACTTCCGCAGTTCGCTCGACGAGGGCGGCGATGTGCAACGCGTCCTTCGGGGTCTTGGCGCACGCGAACAGACCGTGGTTCGCCATGATGACCGCACCACGGTCCGCGACCCGGCGTGCGACCTCGTCGGCCAACTCCTGCGAGCCGGTCTCGCGGTAGTCGGAACACTCGACATCGCCGCC
>CAZJBJ010000060.1:0-19414 GCA_964544295.1 uncultured Bifidobacteriaceae bacterium | reverse complement strand
GATCCGCCTGTCGCGGTCGAGCCGCCTCGGGTCCCCTCCGAGCCGCCGGCCGTCCGGTCGCATTCCTCACCAACAACTCCAGTCATCGGGTGATCGACGTGCTCGACCGCTTGACCGCTGCCGGCATCGACGCGACCCCGGAAGAGGTCCTGACCAGCGCCCAGGCCGCGGCGGCCCTCCTCGCCGACACCGGGCTCGAAGTCGGGTCTCGAGTACTGGCCTGCGCCGGGCCGGGCGTCGCCGAAGCGCTGGCCGGGGCGGGGTACGTCGTGGTGGACGCGGGAGAGGACGTCACCGAGCCGGTGGCAGCGGTCGTGGTCGGGTTCCATCGCAGCTTCGACTTCGATCGGCTCGACCGGGCCGCAGCCGCCATCCGGGCCGGCGCCCGGTTCGTCGCCACCAACCTCGACCCGACCTATCCCGGCTCGGACCGGGTGTTGCCGGGGGCGGGGTCGTTGGCGGCTGCGGTCGCAACCGCGGCGGGCCGGGATCCCGAGGTGGCCGGCAAGCCGGCGCCGGCGACGGTGGCGTTGGTGCGAGCGCGTCTGGGTGTGCGTGGGGTGATGGTCGGCGACCGACCGTCGACGGACGGGTTGCTCGCCGCCGAACTGGGCTGGCCGTTCGCCATGGTGCTGTCGGGAATCGGAGGTCATGACCCTTCTGAACCGGTTCCGGAGGATCCGCGGCCGGCCTGGGTCGGCGACCGCCTCGTCGATCTCGTCGACGACCTGATTCGGTACGGCGATTCGTGAGGACCAGGGGCTAGCGTTGGGCACCCATTTTCAGGAGATCGAGCATGCCCCAGACCCCCGACTTCACCAAGCTGATCAGCGCCGGCGCCGAGTTCGTCGCCCTCACCCGCGCCCAGGCGCGCGATCGGGCCGCAGAGCTGGTCGGCCAGGGGCAGCTGGCGCAGAGCCAGGTCCAGGCGTTCGTCGACGACCTGGTCGACGAGAGCCGGCGGCGCACCGACTCGATGATGGATGTGGTGCGCAACGAGATCGGCCGGCAGGTGAAGACCCTGGGGATCGCCACCAAGGACGATCTCGCCAAGCTGGAAGCGAAGTTGACCGCGGCCGCGAAGAAGACTCCGACGAAGAAGCCTGCGGCGAAGAAGCCTGCCGCCAAGAAGAAGACCGCCGCCAAGAAGCCCGCGGCGAAGAAGGCGACCAAGCAACCGGCGAAGAAGGCTCCGGCCCCGTCGCCGGCGTCCTGACCCAGCCCTTGCGTCGGCGACTCGACGCAGAACTGGTCCGGCGTGGACTCGTCCCCAGCCGGGCCCGGGCGGTGGAGATGATCGGCGCCGGGCGGGTGACTGTCGGCGGCGCGCCCGCGACGACTCCGGCCCGCCAGGTCGCACCCGACGAAGCCGTGGTCGTCTCCGGCACGCCGGCCCGATTCGTGTCGCGTGGCGGCGAGAAGCTCGATGCCGCGCTGACGCACTGGCCGATCGAGGTGTCGGGTCGGCGGGTGCTCGACGCCGGCGCCTCGACCGGCGGGTTCACCGACTGCCTGCTGCAGCACGGCGCTGCCCGCGTGGTCGCGCTCGACGTCGGCCACGGCCAGCTCGCGTGGTCCGTGCGCAGCGATCCTCGGGTCGAGGTCGTGGAGCGGACGAACCTGCGGCTCGTCACCGAACTCGTCGACGGGCCTGCTGAGCTCGCGGTCGCCGACCTGTCGTTCATCTCGCTGGTGACCGTGGCCGATGCCCTCCACCGACTCACCACTCCGGACGCCCAGCTGGTGCTGTTGGTGAAACCCCAGTTCGAAGCGGGACGATCCCGGCTCGGCCGCGGTGGGGTCGTGCGGGACGCCGCGGTGCACCGGGCCGTGTTGGACGAGGTCATCGCCGGCCTGGACGAGCACGGACTCATCGTGCGCGACGTGATCCGCTCGCCGCTCCACGGAGCCGACGGCAACGTCGAATTCCTCGCCTGGGTCGCCAAGTCCGGCGATACCGTCTCGGCATCCACACTCGACGATGTCTGTGAGGACGCATGACTCCGGTTCGTCGACTCGGGCTCGTGGTCCACCCGGATCGGCAGGAGGCCGCCGACCTCGCGGCCCACGCCGTCACCTGGTGTACAGCGCGCGGCATCGAGACGGTGCTGGTCGAGGCCGGTCCCCTCGACGACGGCCCGACGCCGCCGTTCGTCGAGCCGCTCGACGCGGTGCTCTCCTTCGGCGGCGACGGCACGATGCTGCGCGCGGTGGCTGCGGTGACTGCGTTGCGGATCCCGGTGCTGGGGATCAACTGCGGCCAGATGGGATACCTGACCGAGATCGAGCCCAGCGGTCTCGACGAAGCGCTGGAGGCACTCCACTCGGGCCACTACAGCGTGAGTGAGCGCACGATGCTCTCGGTGAACGTGCGGTCGCAGGGGCCGGCGGGCGGGATGTGGGCCGCGCTCAACGAGGCGGTCGTCGAGAAACCCAACCCGGGCCGACTCGTGCGGTTGGAGGTCGGCATCAACGGTGCGGCGTTCACGAGCTACGCCGCGGACGGCGTGATCGTGTCGACGCCCACCGGGTCGACCGCGTACTCGTTCTCCGCCGGCGGCCCGATCGTCTCACCTCGGCTCGCATGTTTCCTGATGACGCCGGTCTCGCCCCACATGTTGTTCGATCGCACGCTGGTCCTCGACGACGACGAGGACCTCGAGTTGCTGGTCGTCGATCGACCGGCATTGCTCACGATCGACGGCCGTGAACTCGGCGAGATCGAGGCGGGCGCGCTGGTCCGGTGCACGTGTGGGCCGGAGCCGGTGCGGATGATCACGCTCGTGCCGCGGGATTTCCACCAGATCCTGAAAGCGAAGTTCGGGCTGGCGGATCGCTGATGTTGCAGGAACTGCGGATCACCGACCTCGGCATCGTCGACGAGCTCCATCTCGTCATCGGTCCCGGACTCACCGCGATCACGGGCGAAACCGGTGCCGGCAAGACCCTGATCACCGGCGCGCTCGCGCTGCTCGCCGGTGAGCGGGCCGACACCGGCGTGGTGCGGGACGGCACGACCGAGGCCCGGGTCGAAGGCCGCTTCGAGGACGAGCACGGCGACGAGGTCGTGCTGGCGCGGGTGGTCCCGGCGTCGGGTCGCAGCCGCGCGTACGTGAACGGTCGTCTGGCCACGGCGGGCGAGTTGGCCGAACGGGCGGCCGGACTGCTCGATCTCCACGCTCAGCACGCGCATCAGGCACTGCTCGAACCCGCCGCCCAACGGCGGATCCTCGACGCGTTCGCCGGTCCGGCGGCGGCTGAAGCGCTCGATCGCTATCGGCGCGCCCGGGCCGAGCTCGCCACGATCGACCAGGCGTTGGGTGACCTCGGGGGCGACACCCGGATGCGCGCCCGCGAGATCTCACTGCTCGAGTTCCAGATCCAGGAACTCGACGTCGCCGAGCTCACCGATCCGATGGAGGACGAGACCCTGGCCGCGGAGGAAGCGCGCCTCGCCGACGCGGTGAGCCTGCGCGAAGCCGTGGCCCGGGCGCGTACCGCCATCGACGGGACGGTGTCCGAGGGGATCGCGGACGCCGTCGCCGCTCTCGGTCATCGCGAGCCGCTCGCGACGATCGAGGCCCGAGTCCGGGGCCTCCAGGCCGAACTCAGTGATCTGACCCAGGAACTGCGCGCCCAGGACGAGCTGTTGGTGGACGATCCGGACCGACTGGAGGTCATCCGGAATCGGCGTCAGCTGTTCCGGGATCTGGGCCGCAAGTACGGCGACGACCTGGCCGAGGTCATCGCGTTCCGCGACGACGCAGTCGAACGCCTCGCCCTGCTGCGCGGCCATGACGAACGTGTCGCGGAACTCGAGGGCTCGCGACAAGGTGCGCTCGCCGCGCTGGATCGGGCCGCCGGAGAACTCCGGGCGGCCCGCACGGCGGCGGCGGAGCCGTTCGCGGCGGCGGTGACCGAGCACCTGCGGGATCTGGCCATGCCCGGGGCGTGGCTCGGCATCGAGATCGCGCCGAGCGAGCCCGGCGAGGACGGTGCCGACGACGTCACGATGATGCTGGCGGCCAATCCCGGCGAGTCGCCGGGTCCGCTCGCCCGGGTGGCCTCCGGCGGCGAACGCTCGCGTGCGTTGCTCGCGGTGCGGGTGGCGGCCCAGACCCGGGACGCGGTGCCGGTCGGGCGCGCCCTCGTCTTCGACGAAGTGGACGCCGGCGTGGGCGGTGAGGCCGGCGGCGCGGTGGGCGTCGCCCTGGCCGGACTCGCCGCGACCGCCCAGGTACTGTGCGTCACCCACCTCGCGCAGGTGGCGGCGTGCGCGCAGTCGCAGGTCGTGGTGCGCAAGGGCGAGGCCGGGGGTCGCACCGTGGCCCGGGCCGCGACCGTCGACGGGGAGGACCGAGTGAGCGAGTTGTCTCGCATGTTGGCCGGCGTGGAGGAATCCAGCCACGCGCGCCGCCATGCCGAGGAGCTGCTCGCCCGGGCGGGTGCGGCCCGGTGAGTCGTTCGAGCAAGACGTCCGACGCGCCGGTGTCGCTCACCGCACCGATTCGGGTCGATCCCCGGACCAAGGACCTCACGAAACGGCTCCAACCCGGCGAGATCGCCGTCATCAACCACGCCGACATCGACCGGGTCGCGGCCGAGGGTCTCATTGCCGCCCAGGTGGGCGCGGTGCTCAACGCCGCGGTTTCGATCACCGGCCGGTACCCGAACGGCGGCCCGATCCGATTGGTCGAGGCCGGCATCCCGCTGGTCGACGGCCTCGGCGCCGAGTTGTTCGAGTACGTGTCCGAGGGAGACGTCGTCTCGATCGACGGTCCGGAGGTACGTGCGGGTGGGGTCACCCTCGCCGTCGGGACGGTCCAGACCGTCGACCAGGTACGACGCGACATGGAGGCGGCCCGGGCCAACATCGGCGCCGAACTCGAACGCTTCGCCGGCAACACGCTCGAGTACATCCAGAGCGAGGCCAAGATCACGTTCGAGCCTTTGGTGCTGCCGACACTCCACACGAAGTTCAAGGGTCGGCACGCGATGGTGGTGGTGCGGGGCCACGACTACCTGAGCGACCTCAAGGCACTCAAGGCCTACCTGCGCGAATACGAGCCGGTCATGATCGGCGTCGACGGCGGCGCCGATGCGCTGCTCGACCTCGGGTTCACCCCGGACATCATCATCGGCGATTTCGACTCGCTCTCGGACCGCGCGGTGCACTGCGGGGCGGAACTGTTGCACCACGTGCACCCGGACGGGCGCGCCCCCGGCCGGGAGAACCTCGAGGCGTTGGGGCTGCGTCCCGGTGAGGAGTACCAGGAGTTCGTCGCCGAAGGGATGAGCGAGGACGTCGCCATGCTGCTCGCGTACGAGGCGGGCGCGTCGCTCATCGTCGCGGTCGGCACCCACTCGACGATGGTGGAGATGCTCGACAAGGGCCGGAAGGGCATGGCGTCCACGTTCCTGACCCGGTTGCGACTCGGCCCGATCCTGGTCGACGCCAAGGGAGTCCACCGGCTCTACGAAGGTCGGTTGCGTCGTCGCGACATCCTCGTGCTGATCCTCGCCGCCCTGTTCACGATCATCGTGATCGGGCTGGTCGCGCAGCCGTTGCACACCTACGTCGACGGGATCCGACTCACCCTCGACGACCTCTGGTACTCCATCACCCACTGAAGGCCTGATGATCAACTTCCGGTATCACGTCGTGTCGATCCTCGCGGTGTTCCTCGCGTTGGCCATCGGGACCGTCATGGGCGCGGCGTTCGTCGGCCAGGGTGTCATCGACGGGCTGCGCGACCGGATCGACACCGTGGAGCAACGCGCGGACACGATCAAGGCCGACGACGCGAAGACCCAGGCCGAGAACGACCGGTTGCAGGCCTTCGTCGACGAGTCGGCACCGTTCACCGTGACGGGCCGCTTGACCGGCATCCGGATCAACGTGGTGGCCGAGCGGGGCGTCTCCGGCGACGCGATCGACGCGCAGGCGGCCCTGCTGCGCGGCGCCGGGGCGACGGTCCCCGGGGTCGTGTGGCTCGAGGACCGGTGGCAGTTGGGTGCCGCGTCCGATGCCGCCGCGCTGCGGACCGCGACGGGGCTCACCAACCGGTCGCGGGAGACGCTGCGGAGCGCGGCCGCGCAGCTGCTCGGGCAACGCCTCGGCGCCGAGCCACCGGTCACGGACGACGTGCTGAACCGGCTCGCCGATGGTGGGTTCGTGACGTTGACCGGTGTCGACGGCAGCGCCGATCCGACGGTGACCGACTTCACGGGGACCTCGGCGCGGCTGCTCGCGGTGGGCGGCCCGGGCCACGCCGTGCCACCGATCGTGACCACCGGCGTCGCCCAGGGTGCGATCGACGCCAATGCCCGGGTCGCGATCGCCCAGGTGTTCGAGCCGTCGGACAAGACGATCACCCGCGACGCGTGGCTCGACGTCGTGGCCGACACGGATGCGCTCCGGGGTCGGGTGAGTACGGTCAACGACGCCGAACGGGTCGAGGGGCAGATCGGCACCGCGTTGGTCCTCGACGAACTCGGCCGGGGGACGTTCGGAACCTACGGCGTCGACGAGGATCGCGCGCTTCCCGAATATCCGACGGCCGTCCCGGTGGGCGGCTGATCGGACACTCCGTCCTCGACGACGCCCGACCGGCAAGACTGCCCGGGTGGTCGTCGTCGCGTGGGCAGTCGGGTTCCTGGCCGTCCGCTACGTCGTCCTGGCCGGCCGGGATCTCCTCGCCACCCCGGCGCTGGCGCGGCTGAACTATCGCAACCGGACGGTGTTCACGGCCGCGGGCCTGGCGATCGTGATGGCTGTGCTCCTCGTGGAGGCCGGACGCTCCGGCCTCGGTGCGATCGGACTCGGGGACGAACCGGGAGTCAACGCCGCCCGACCGCTGGTGCTCTATGCGGTGCTGGGATTCGGACTGTTGGGATTCATCGACGACATGCTCGGCGGCGAAGACCGGGGGTTCCGGGGGCACCTCCGCGCGCTGGCCGCCGGCCGCCTCACGAGCGGCATGGTGAAGCTCGTCGGCGGTGCCGCGCTGGCGTTGGTCCTGGCCGCGTCGCGCGGGTTCGTGACCTGGCAACGGCTCGTGGCCGACGCGGTGCTGATCGCCCTGGCCGCCAACCTCGCGAATCTGTTCGACCGCGCGCCGGGCCGGGTGATCAAGGTCTCGGTCCTCGCCTACCTGCCGCTTGCGGTGGTCGCCGGCGCCGGGCCCGTGGCGATGGCGGTGGCGCCGGTCATGGGGGCCGCGATCGGGTTGTTCCCCGAGGACGCGCGCGAGCGGGTGATGCTGGGAGACACCGGGGCGAACGTCCTCGGGGGAGTGCTTGGCCTGGCGGTGGTGCTCGAGTGCTCCCGCACGACGCGCAACGGCGTGCTGATCGCACTGATCGTGCTCAATCTGGCATCCGAGTTCGTGTCCTTCAGCCGGATCATCGACCGGATGCCGCCCCTGCGCCGCCTGGATCGCATGGGTCGCACCGCGGCGAGTTCGGATTCCTGAGCAGTGTCGACGAGCTAGGCGCGACAGTCGCGCTTGACCCAGAGCACCTCCGGCCCGTGAGGGGCCCGGAGGGTCGGGCGGTAGCCGACCGCGCGGAGGCGCGCGCCGAGCGCGGGAAAGTGGGTGAAGCGCTGGTCGGACCAGCGGACGACCGCGCACACGTCGGGTCCGGCGGCGGCCCGCACGATGTCGGTGCCGGTCAGGCGCAGCGACGGCGTGGGGGAGGTGATGCGCAGGATCGACACGTCGACGAAGTTGTCGGGGACGCGCCGACCGGCCCGCCAGACGAGTCCCGGAGTATCGCTGATGATCAGTGCTCCCTCGGGCAGGGCCTGCAGACGCGTGGCGAGTCGGGCGTCGCGGCCCGCGGCCGGTTGCGGGTGGAGGATCTCGCCGAGGTGGACGATCGACCACGGCGCCACGAGGATCGCGCAGGCGGCCGCGATCGGCACCACCCGCTTGGACATCCCGGCGCCGATCGCAACGAGCAGCGCGAGGGGCACCGCGACGTGCGCGACGTGATTACGCCACATGGGCGACTCGGTGAGCACGACCGCGACCACGGCGACGAACCACACCACCACTGGGAACGCCGGCGCCCGCTCGGCCGTCGGATCCGCGTCGTCCGCGTGGTCGGCCACGGTGGACTCGGCTCGACGCCGGGCCGACCAGGCCGCGACGACCGCGAGGGCGACGATCAGCGCCGCCACGAGCAGTGGCGCATCGCGTTCGAACAGCGTGGTGACGAGCTTCGACGCGTTGGCGCCGATCGGTCGATCGGCCACGGCGTCGGTGTGATAGCGCACGTACTGGTCGTAGACCCGGCTCAGGCCCCAAGGCAGTGACGCGGCGAGGACGGTCACCACGGAGACGGCCGGGATCAGGGCCCAGTCCCGTGCCCGTCGGCGCAGCAGGATCCAGATTCCGGCTGCGGCCAACCCGGGGATCACGAGCAGGCTCTTGACCGCCAGCGCGGCCCCGGCGAACAGGCCGATCACGATCGCCCGACGCGCACTCGGTCGTGACCAGTAGGTGAGTGCGCTCAGGACCGTGGCGGCGGTGAGCGCCTCCCCGATGCCGTCGGACGTGAGCGGCCCGGTCGTCCAGAGCACGGACCCGCTCAACGCCACGAGCAGCGCACCGAACTGCGCCGCGCTCGGGGTGGTGAGGCGGCGGCCGATGAGGAGCACGAGCACCGCGAGGACGACGCCGGCGACCACCGACGCCGTCCGCGGCGAGTTGATCCCGCGGAACGTGAGGAGATCACCCAACCAGGCGATGGGGAGGAACAGCGGCCCCTGGGAGGAGAACACCTCCTTGAATGGGAGCCCACCGTGCCGCATGGCGACGACCGAGGCCCCGAACTGGCCGTCGTCGAACCCCAACGGTTGCGGTGCGAAGAACGCCGGGATCCGCACGACGAACGCGACGATGCCGACGACGACGGCGTCGCGGGTGGCCCGGCTCATGGTCGACACGTCGTGCGACGGTAGAGCCCGAGGGTGTCGCCGGCGTCGATGGTGCGCTCGTAGCCGAGTCGGTCCAGACGATCGGGCAGGTCCGGGTACCGCCCGAACCGCTCGGGGGAGGTGACGACGACGGCGCAGACCCGCGGGTTGGCCGCGGCCCGCACGATGCGACCTTCGGTGATGCGGATGGACTCGACCGTGCTCTGGATCCGCAGGACCGACGGATCCACGAAGAACGGATCGGTACCACGGCCGGCCCGCCACACGAGCCCCGGCTCGTCCGAGAGCGCCCAGGACCGCTCCGGAAGGGCGCGAAGTTCGTCGACGACGCGGGCGGTGACCGCGCGGTAGTCGTGGGGGAGCAGGAGTGGGCGCAGCCAACTGATCTGAATCGGGATCGCGAGGAGCGCGATCGCCGCGATCCGCCACGGCGGCCGGTGGCGCGCCGCGAGGAGGACGAACGGGACCACGATCGCGCTCAGGTGGTTCCGGAACATCGGATCCTGGGCGAGGAGCACGACGACGGTGATGCCGGTCCACCACCACAGGAATCGCGTGTCGCCGGCGGGACTCACCTCGGTGCCGGCGTCGGCATCACCGGCACGGCCGCGGACTCGGCGCAGGCCGGCGGCGCCGAGTCCGAGCGCGCCGAGGGTCACGAGGACCGTGTCGCGTTCGGCGAAGGCCCGCACCATGCGTTCCAGGTTGGCGAACGGCTTCCGGTCGGCGGTCTTGTCCAGGTGATACCGGACGTAGTCGTCGAGCACGTGGTTGATGCCCCACGGGGCCGCGAGCAGGGTCAGGATCGCGAATGCGCCGATCGGCACCAGCGCGACGTCGGTCCAACGACGGCGGGTCGCGATGAGCCCCCAGCCGACGAGCAGGGCGGGCGCCACGACGAGGCTCTTGGTCGACACGGCGAGACCCGCGAGCACCATGAAGCCCAACGCCTTCATCCGGCTCGGTGCCGTGCGGTAGGACACCGCGAGCCCGACCCCGGTGGTGATGATCGCCGCCGCCGGACCGTCACCGGTGAGCGGACCCGTGGTCCAGAGCAGGATGCCGCTCGTGGCGGTGAGCACACCGACGAGCCGCGCCCGGCCCCGGTCCATGAGCTGCACGGCGATCCAATACGCAGCCAGGGCCGTGACGATGCCCGCGGCGACGCTCAGCAGCCGTGGCGCGTTGCGATGCTCGAGTCCCACGAGATCGGCGACGTGGACGAGCGGGAGGAACAGCGGTCCCTGGGGCGAGAAGATGTCCCGGAACGGTGCGAAGCCCTGTCGCATCGCGACCGCCGCCAGGCCGTAGCCGCCGTCGTCGTAGCCGAGGTGGGTCGGTGCGAACAACGCCGGAATGCGCACGACGAGCGCGATCGCGGCGATCGCCGCAGCATCGATCCACGACCACGATGTCCGTGACGGGGGTCCCGCGACGCGGTCGGTGTCGATGTCGGGCGCAGTGCCGGGTGGGGTTGCCACTTCGCTCCAGGATCACCGGCGAGCAGGGGGTCGCATGGTACCGTCGATCTCCCGTAAGCACGTGTCGCGATCGGAGCCCTCCGGAACGTCTCGTCCCGGAGGACGCGCCTGCACAACGGGAACGGCGGAGGTAGAGGGTTGACGAAGCACATCTTCGTGACGGGTGGTGTGGCATCGAGCCTGGGCAAGGGGCTGACGGCGTCCTCGCTCGGCCGGCTGCTCAAGGCCCGGGGGCTGCGGGTCACGATGCAGAAACTCGACCCCTACATCAACGTCGATCCCGGGACCATGAACCCGTTCCAGCACGGAGAGGTGTTCGTCACCGACGACGGCGGCGAGACCGACCTCGACCTCGGTCACTACGAACGCTTCGTCGACGTGCCGTTGAACCGCAAGTCGAACGCCACCACCGGTTCGATCTACCAGTCGGTGCTGGCCAAGGAACGCCACGGCGCCTACCTCGGTGACACCGTGCAGGTGATCCCGCACATCACCAACGAGATCAAGGACCGCATCCTCTCGCTCGCCACCGAGGACATCGACGTCGTGATCACCGAGGTCGGTGGAACCGTCGGCGACATCGAGATCCTGCCCTTCCTGGAAGCGATCCGGCAGTTCCGCAAGGACGTCGGCCGCGACAACGTCTTCTACGTGCACGTCACGTTGGTTCCCTACATCGGTCCGTCGGGCGAGCAGAAGACGAAGCCGACCCAGCACTCGGTCACCGAGTTGCGCAGTCGCGGTATCCAGCCGGACACGATCGTGTGCCGATCGGATCGGCCGATCCCGACCCGGCTCAAGGAGAAGATCAGCGAGCTCTGCGACGTCCCCGAGCGCGGCATCGTCTCGGCGATCGATGCGGACACGCTCTACGAGATCCCGTTGGTGCTCCACGACGAGGGACTCGACGACTACGTCTGCGAGGTGCTGCGCCTGGATCGGGCCGAACCCGATCTCAGCGAGTGGCAGGGCCTCGTCCAGCGGGTGCGGGCCGCCGATTTCGACGTGCGGATCGGTGTGGTCGGCAAGTACGTGACCCTGCCGGACGCGTACTTGTCGGTGGCGGAGGCGCTGCGCCACGGTGGGTACGCGTGCGGGGCGAAGGTCAACATCGACTGGATCGCCTCGGACGACACCGAGGGACTCCTCGCCGAAGGTCGGTTGCGGGAACTCGACGGCATCGTGATCCCGGGCGGGTTCGGTTTCCGGGGGATCGAGGGGAAGATCGCGGCCGCCGGCTTCGCCCGGCTCCAACAGATCCCGTTCCTCGGCCTGTGTCTCGGGCTGCACTGCGCCACGATCGAGTTCGCCCGGGACGCGTGCGGGCTGGCCGGCGCGAACTCCGCCGAGTTCGACACGCAGAGTCCGCACAAGGTGATCGACCTCATGGACGACCAGCGTGAGGTCGTCGAGATGGGTGGCACGATGCGGCTCGGCGCCTACCCGGCCAAGCTCCTGCCCGGCACGATCGTGCGTGAGCTCTACGGCGAGGAAGTCGTGTACGAGCGTCACCGTCACCGCTACGAGGTGAGCAACCAGTACCGCACCCGGCTTGAGGCGGCGGGGCTCGTCTGTTCGGGAACGTCACCCGACGATCGACTCGTCGAGTTCATCGAACTGCCGACGAGTGTGCACCCGTACTACGTGGCGACCCAGGCCCACCCCGAGTTCAAGAGTCGGCCGGACCGACCGCACCCGCTGTTCGCGGGGTTCATGCGGGCGGCGAAGGATCGCGCCGAGGGCCGCGCGCCGCGACTGCCGCTCGCGGCCGACGTGGCGGGACTCCTCGACCCGTCGACCGCCGGCTGAGCCCATCACGATGGGCGAGGGCCCGGACTCGCTGGCGCGGCTCCGCCTGGAGCACGACACCTGGTTGACGGTCGAGCGCGGTCTTGCCAAGAACTCGTTGGCTGCGTACCGACGCGACCTCGACCGGTACGAGGCCTACCTCCGGCGTCAGGGCCTCACCGACGCCCGCGCGGTCGACGAGGCGACGGTGAGTCAGTACGTGGATCACCTCAAGCGTGCCCGCGACGCGGAGGGCCGCCCACGGTTCGCGCCGTCGTCGATTGCCCGCGCGTTGGTGGCGGTGCGATCGTTCCATCGGTTCTGTGTCGACGAGGGCTTCCTCGACGCCGACCCGAGCGAGGAGGTGGGTGCCCCGCGCGTGCCGCAGGGGCTGCCGAAGGCCTTGACCGAAGCGGAGGTCGACGCCCTGCTGGAGTCGGTCGAGGGTGACGGACCGCGCGCGCTGCGGGACCGGGCGATCCTGGAGACGTTGTACGCCACCGGCGTCCGGATCAGTGAACTGGTGGGTCTGGACCGCGCCGATCTCGATCTGGACGACGGCCTGGTGCGCGTCCTCGGGAAGGGGTCGAAGGAGCGCATCGTCCCGGTGGGTCGGAGTGCCCGCGGCGCCATCACGGAGTATCTGGCGGAAGGGCGGCCGGCACTGGAGCGACCCGCCACCCGCCGGGCATCCGGGGATCCGCTGCTGCTCAACAGCCGCGGTGGCCGGTTGTCGCGGCAGAGCTGTTGGAAGCTCGTCACGGCGGCGGGGGATCGGGTCGGCATCGCGGCGGGCAAGCTGTCGCCCCACGTCCTGCGACATTCGTGTGCGACCCACATGCTCGAACACGGGGCGGACATTCGGGTCGTGCAGGAACTGTTGGGGCATGCGAGCCTCTCCACCACGCAGGTGTACACGAAAGTGTCACCGGAACGTCTCCGAGCCGTGTACGACCTGGCCCACCCGCGGGCCCGGGTGACGGCGGCCCGGCGGTAGCATGGTCGGTCATGTCATCCACCGAGTTCTCAACCCAGCGTGACGAACTGGTCGCCGAACGCGACCACCTCCTGACCCAGTTGGGTCATATGGGACGCGCGCCCGGAACCACCGAGCTGGAGTTCGACGAGGGCTTCGCCGACTCCGGTCAGGTCACGGCCGAGCGGGGCGAAGTCGACGCGTTGGCCGGCTCGCTCCAGGAGAACCTCCTCGAGGTGGAGGACGCGCTCGCCAAGATCGAGGCCGGCACGTACGGCACCTGCGAGGACTGCGGTCGCGAGATCTCCAGCGCCCGGCTCGAAGCCGTACCGGCCGCGCGCTACTGCATTGAGTGCGCCTCGAAGCGACACTGAACTCCCCGCGTCGTCCCGTCGCGATGATCGGCCACTACGTCCGCCGATTCTTCACGTCGTTGTCGCGGCGACCGCCGACGGCCGAGGACGAGCGGTGGGTCGAGGCGCTCGTCACGCCCGAGGAGTGGGAGCTGTTCCGGCGGTTGTCCGACACGGATAGGCGTCACCTCGTCCACAGTGCGCGGATGGTGACCCGGATCGATCCGACGATGGACCCGTACTGGTGTCGGGTCGCGGTCCTCCACGATGTCGGCAAGTACCACGCGCAGCTCGGCGTCTTCGGCCGGGTGGCCGCGACGGTGCTGGCGACCGGTCTCGGTTCGGCGCGTATGAACGACTGGGCGGACCGGTCGGGCCGGCGCGGTCAGGTCGGTCGGTACCACCGCCACGGCGAGATCGGCGCCGAGGAGATCCGGGCGGCGGGCGGTCCGGAGGACGCGGCCGTGTGGTCCGAGATCCACCACCACCCGGACCGGTTCGATCGGTCGACGATCTCCGCGCCGGTCCTGGCGGTGCTCGACGCAGCCGATCACTGATCGGGGCTCGCTCGTGTGCTCTCGAACCGTTAGGTTCGGAACAAAGCGGGCAGGAGGATCGGGATGCGGAGAACTCGGGCAGGCGTGGCGCTGGCGGCCTTCACGATGATGATCGCGGTCGGGACGGTGTCAGGCCAGGGCGGCGTAGCGGCCGCCGACAGTCCGACGATCACGGTCACCCCGGACACCGGGCTCGGCTGGCGCTCGCCCGTCCACGTCGAGCTGACCGGTTTCGACCCGGACTCGACCGTCGACGTGTATCAGTGCGCGGCGGAGACCGGCGGCCCGTCGACATGCTCCGAAGTCGGATCCCTGATTGCGATCGGAGATGGCACCGCGACCGGAGATTTCGGTGTCACCCGCTTCGTACGCGGCGAGGACTCGAGTGGGGACTGCTGGTCCGAGACGACCACGTGTTCACTCCGGGCCTTCGACGGATTCCGCCAAGTAGCCGCCACCATCACCTTCGACCCGTCGACCCCACCGCCTCCGCCACCGACGATGCTCCTCAGCGCCGTGACGGATTTTCCGGCCTCGGCATCCGTGACCGCCTACGGAACCGGGTTGTTCGCCTACGACCGAGCGCAGATCTCCCAGTGCACCGCGCCCGGCGGACCCGACCGGTGTGTTCCGATCGGTCAGGCGACCGGTGATGCCTCCGGCAACTTCATCGTCCCGGTCACCGTGCATCGCGTGCTTCCGGGGTTCCCCTATGACTGCGTGACCGGCCCCGTGTCGTGCGTCGTCCGGCTCCGCCCCGACGGCCAGGTGATCGATGTCCCGATCACGTTCGACCCGACCACGTCCGTGACACCACAGATCTCGCTGGACGTTTCTCCCGCGACCGGATTGGTCGACGGCGAGCCCATGACGATCGCCGCATCCGGGTTCTCTCCGAATCGGCTCGTCGTCGCGGGCTTCTGCCGTGAGTCGCCGAACAGCATGGGTGACTGTGTCGGCGGTGCCTCCGGCTTCTGGGGGATCACACGAGCCGACGGCACGGTCACGGTGCAGATCGAAGCGATCTCCGCGTTCGCGACCGCGGATGGTCTTGTCGACTGTGGGGACGCGCCCGGTCGGTGTGTCGTCGCGATTGCGACATTCGGTGAGTTCGACGAGGTCGGAGTGCTCCCGGTCGAGTTCGTGTCAGGCGCCGAACGACCGTCGGTCGAAATCGGTGACCTCACGACGACGGAAGGGGAGGGCGGATTCCTCACGACTCTCCGGATACCGGTTCGGCTCGATCACCCGGCGCAGCACCGGGTGGTCGTCACGGTTGCCTCGGTCGACGGTTCGGCGCAGACCACCGGCGACTACTTCGTGCCGGTCGGTGGCCGGACGACGGTCACGATCCTGCCCGGCAACTCCGAGGGGTTCGTCGTCGCGTACATCCTCGACGACGCACTGAACGAAGGGGCGGAGCGATTCAGGCTGCACCCCGTCGACGCGGTCGGCGCCACGATCGTCGGCGGCGATGGCGTGGTCACGATCCTCGACGACGACCCCGAGCCGCTGATCGGCGTCGGCGATGCGGCGGCGAGGGAATCGGACGGCGTCGTGCGGATCCCGGTCGTCATGCCCCCGAGTGGGCGGGACGTGAGCTTCGAGTACCGGACCCATCACGCGACGGCTCGCTCCGGTACGGACTTCGTGCGCACGAAGGGGACGGCGACCATCCCGGCGGGTCAGTCGCTGGTGTGGATCACCGTTCCCGTCCTCGACGATCGCGTGGTCGAATCGACCGAGAGCTTCACGTTGGAGATCCGCAAGGTGCGACACGCCCAGGTGTCACGCCCGGTCGCGACGGTGACGATCACCGACGACGACTGATCGGGGCGCCTACCGGGGCGGGACGAGGCCGGTCGCGGCGCGGACCCGCGTCATCGTGGCGGCGGCGATGGTCTCGGCCTTGGCCGCGCCGACGGCCAGCAACCGGGCGAGTTCCGCCGGATCGCTCGCGAGTTCGTCGTACCGTTCGCGGGTCGGGCGCAGGTACTCGACGAGCGCCTCGGCGACGGCGGCCTTGAACGTGCCGTACCCGGACGTTCCGAACTCGGCCTCGAGATCCGGGACGGAGCGGCCCGTGGCAACCGAGAGCAACGCCAGGAGGTTGGACACGCCGGGCTTGGCCTCGACGTCGAACCGCACGGCGGTGTCGGAATCGGTGACGGCCGACTTCACCTTCTTGGTGATGACCTTGGGCTCGTCGAGGACCAGGATCGTGCCCTGGGGAGACTCGATCGACTTGCTCATCTTCGCCGTGGGGTTCTGCAAGTCCTTGATCCGCGCTCCGACGGTCGGCACCGTCGCCTTCGGGACCACGAGCGTGTCGCCGAATCGGTGGTTGAAGCGCGTCGCGATGTCGCGCGTCAGTTCGACGTGTTGGATCTGGTCCTCGCCGACGGGCACCTCGTCCGAGTCGTACAGCAGGATGTCGGCGGCCATGAGGACCGGGTAGTCGAGCAACCCCGCGCTGACCGATTCCTGGCCGTGGCCCTTCTCCTTGAACTGGGTCATCCGCCGGAGTTCGCCGACGGTGGCGACACAGTTGAGGATCCAGGTCAGCTCGGTCACCACCGGCACGTGGCTCTGGATGAAGAGGGTGCAGCGTTCCGGGTCGAGGCCCGCGGCCAGCAACAGCGCCGCGAGCCGACGGGTGCCGGCGGTCAACTCGGCCGGGTCGTAGGGGAGGGTCATGGCGTGGAGATCGACCACGCAGAACAGGCCGTCGTCCTGATCCTGGACCCAGCGCCCGACGGCCCCCACGAAGTTGCCGAGGTGCATGTCTCCGGTGGGTTGGATGCCCGAGAATTGGCGGCTCATGGGCGCCGACCGTAGTGCTCCGGGTCCCTGATACCAGCCATTTTGGGGATGCGCGAGATCGCGGGGCCGCTTCGCTAACCTGCGCTCACGATGTCGTACGAAGTGCGCACCCCGGTCTATGAGGGGCCATTCGAGCTCCTGCTCCACCTCATCCTCAAGGAAGAGGTGGACATCTGGGACGTCTCGATCACCCAGGTCATCGACCGCTTCATGGTCGAGGTCGAGAAGTTGGACCGCGTCGATCTCGACGTGGCCACCGAGTTCCTGCTCATCGCGTCGACGCTGGTCGAACTCAAGGTCCGTCGCCTGCTGCCGGGCGCCGAGATGATCGAGCTCGACGAGGAGCTGTTGCGCTTCGAAGAACGCGACCTGCTCCTGGCCCGGTTGCTCGAGTGCAAGACGTTCAAGGACGTCGCGCACGTGCTCGAGGGCATGCTGCGGCGCGGCGCGAAGGTCGTGTCCCGTTCGGCCGGTCCCGAGGAGCCGTTCCGGTCGCTCGCCCCGGATCCGCTGGCCCGGGTCACGCCGGATCAACTGCTCGCCGCCGCCATCCGTGGGCTCACCCCGCCGGCGCCGCCACCCGAGGTCGACCTCTACCACGTCGCCCCGATTCGCATCAGTGTGCGCGAGGCCGCCGATGCGGTGCTGCTCGCCCTGACCGACACCCGCCCCGTGAGCTTCCGCCATCTCGTCGCCGGCATCGACGATCGCATCGAGGTCATCGTGCGGTTCCTGGCGGTCCTCGAACTGTTCAAACAGGGCATCGTCGACCTCAACCAGATCGAGACCTTCGGTGACCTCTCCGTCCGGCGGTTGACCAACGCCGACTCGTTGATCGATCTCGTGGCGATGGAGGACTGGGAAGACGCCACGGCCGGTCTGGATACGGCCGGTCTGGATACGGCCGGTCTCGACCCGACCCGCGCCGACGTCGCCGATGCCGACGCCGTACCGGCACACTGATCCGTCGGCACCGAGGATAGGCGAGATGAGCGAAACCAAGCGAGCCATCGAAGCGGTGCTGATGGCGGCGATCGAGCCGGTCGAGGCCCAACTCCTCGCCCAGCTGACCGAGACGCCGGTCGACCAGATCGAAGCGCTCTGCGGCGAACTGCGCGACGAGTACGAGCGTGACGGTCGCGGGTTCACGATCGCCAAGGTGGCCGGTGGGTTCCGGTTCCAGACCCACCCCGACGCCGCCGCCTACATCGAACGCTTCGTGCTCGAAGGCCAGTCCGCCCGCCTGTCCGGCCCCGCACTCGAGACCCTGGCGATCGTTGCCTACAAACAACCGGTGTCGCGGGCCCAACTCGCCGCCATCCGCGGGGTGAGTGTCGAGTCGACCATCGCCACCCTGATCCAGCGCGGCTACGTCGCCGAGATCGGCCACGACCCCGGCCCCGGTCAGGCGATCCTCTACGGCACCACGGTGCGCTTCCTCGAGCAGATGGGTCTCGATTCGCTCCAGGATCTGCCGCCGCTCGCCGAGTTCGTCCCCGACGCCTCGGTCGTCGAAGCGCTCGAGCGCGGGTTGCACCTGCGGGTCGAGGACGCCGTGTCCGACGCCGACGCGGACGAGAATCCCGACGGCGACCCGTCGGAAGGCGGCGCGGCAGCCATCGATCTCGTCGAGTCCGACGCGTCCGCGGAGTGACCGCCGCCGACGACGGCGAACGACTCCAGAAGGTCCTCGCGGCTGCCGGGCTCGGCTCGCGTCGGGCGTGCGAGGAACTGATCGCCGCGGGACGCGTCACCGTCGACGGTGAGGTCGCAGTCCTGGGTCGGCGCGTGCACGCCGAGCAGGCGATCGTCGAGGTCGACGGGACGCGGGTGCCGACGAACGCCGGGCTCGTCTACTACCTGCTGAACAAACCGGTCCGCGTCGTCTCCACGGCGAGCGATCCGGAAGGCCGGGCCACGGTGATCGACCTCGTACCGGCCGAGCCGCGGGTCTATCCCGTCGGTCGCCTGGACTGGGACAGCGAAGGTCTGCTCCTGCTCACCAACGACGGTGCGCTGACCCACCGACTCACCCATCCCAGCTTCGGCGTCGAGAAGGAGTACCTCGCCGAGGTCGACGGCGTGCCGAGCCGGGCGGCGCTGCGCATGCTGCGGGAGGGGATTGCGCTCGAGGACGGGGTGACCGCACCGGCACGGGTCCAGCTGAGCCAGGCGCGGGACGATTCCGCGGCGCTCACGATCGTGATCCACGAAGGTCGGAACCGGCAGGTGCGGCGGATGTGTGACGCCGTCGGCCATCCGGTGCGCCGCCTGGTCCGCACCCGGATCGGTTCGCTGGCTGATCGCAGCCTCGCCCCGGGGGAGTGGCGGGCGCTGGACGCGGCCGAGGTGCGGGCGCTCTACGTCGCCGCCGGCGCCGGCGACCCCGAGCCCACCGACGAGGCGCCGTCCGATCCCGTCAACGAAACCGGCCCGGGCACGGTCAACAACTAGCCTCGCATCCCGTGAAACTCCGAGGGCGCCGAGGTGCG
>CAZJBJ010000059.1:0-19452 GCA_964544295.1 uncultured Bifidobacteriaceae bacterium | reverse complement strand
ACTCCTCGAAGATGTGTTCGTCCATCTTGGAGTTCGTGTCGACCAGGGCCGTCGCGATGATCGTGAGCGAACCGCCCTCCTCGACGTTACGGGCCGCACCGAAGAACCGCTTCGGCGGGTAGAGCGCCCCGGCATCGATACCACCCGACATGATCCGGCCCGACGCCGGCGCCGCGAGGTTGTAGGCCCGGGCGAGACGCGTGATGCCGTCGAGCAGGATCACGACGTCCTTGCCCAGCTCGACGAGCCGCTTGGCCCGCTCGATGGTGAGCTCGGACACCAACGTGTGCTCGTCCGACGGACGGTCGAACGTCGACGCGATGACCTCGCCGCGCTGCACGTGGCGGCGCATGTCGGTCACTTCTTCCGGTCGCTCGTCGACGAGCAGCACCATGAGGTGCACCTCGGGGTTGTTCCGCTCGATGGCGGCCACGATCTGCTTCATGATCGTCGTCTTGCCGACCTTCGGCGGCGAGACGATCAGCCCGCGCTGACCCTTGCCGATCGGCGAGAGCAGGTCGACGATGCGTCCGGTGAGCAGGGTCGGGTCGTCGAGCAACTCCAGGCTCAACCGCTCGTCCGGGAACAGCGGCGTGAGGTCCTCGAACCGTGGGCGGTTCTTGGCGGCTTCGACGTCGAGCGCGTTGATCTCGTCGACCCGCAGCAGCGCCGGGTACTTCTCGTTGCTCGCGGGCGGGCGGGTCGCGCCCTTGATGAAGTCACCCTTGCGGAGGGCGAAGCGACGCACCTGCGACGCGGAGACGTAGACATCCGCGCGGCCGGGCAGATACCCGGTCGTCCGCATGAAGCCGTATCCCTCGTCGCGCAGGTCGAGCAGACCCTGGACGTCGATCGGTTCGCCGGTGAAGTCGCGGCTCTCGGCGTCGACGCTGCGGTCGTTGCCCCGCTCGTTGCCACGGTCACCACCGCCACCGCCACCGCCGGAACCGGCACGGTCCCGACCCCGACGCCGCCGTCGGCGTCCGGAGCGGTTGCCCTCACCGAAGGATGCCCGCTCGTCCTCGGGGTCGACCCGCGGCCCCCGGTTCGAACTGTTGTCGTTGCCGCTCCGGCCCTCGGGCTTGGAGTCGGTCGCCGCGTCGGACCGACCGCGGGGCTTCGCATCGGACGGCGCGTCGGGCTTGGTGTCGGCGGACCCGGTGCTCGGCGAGGTGCGCCGCATCGGTCGCGGTGCGATCTCGGGCTCGTCGCCGCCACCGAGCGAGTTCTCCTCGTCGGCGATCGCCGCGAGGTCGCCGTCGTCGCCGGCGATCTCCGACGCGCGCTTGGACCGGATGGCCTTGCGCGCCGGCGCCGCGTCGGCCGGAGCGTCGGCGGCGGACTCGTCCGGGTCGGCCTTGGCGGCCGCACTCTTGGTGGACCGGGTGGACTTGGTGGTCTTGGCGGCCTTCGCGGGCTTGGCCGCGGTGGCGCCGTTGGTGTCGCCGTTGGCGTCACCGTTGCCGCCCGTGGCTGCCCCGAGGATCGCGTCCACGAGGTCGGCCTTCTTCAGGCGGGTCACGCCCTTGATGCCCATTGCGCCGGCGATCGCGTGCAGCTGTTCGCGATCCTTGCCGTCGAGCATCGAGCGTTCGAGTTGCTGCTCGGCCATGAAATGTTGCTCCTTGGGTCGATGGACCACAGAAGATGGACCCGGCTCCGGAGACTCCGGTCCGGGGTGCGAGCGGGCGGACCCGTCGCGATGAGAAAGAACCTCGCCGGGGGTCACGACCATGTTCGGTCCCGCACCGGGGCAAGAGAAAGCTCAGAAGATCTGGGCTGGCGCAGTCGCTCTGGCGGGGTCCCGGCTCTGCTGCCGGGGTACCGACGAGGCGGCGCTGCGAGCACTATAGGCCGAAACTCAGGCCGATGTGACCATCCGGGCGAGAAGTGTGTGCGCGGCCACCGCGGGACAGTCCTTCGTGGCCGTCTCCGTGTAGGGCAAACCGGACACCGTCGAGGCGCTGTCGTGCAGCAGGTACGGCACCGGATCGGACGTGTGGGTGCCGAGTTCCACCGGCGTCGCGTGGTCCGGCATCAACAGGATCCGGAAGTCGCCGAACGCGGGTAACGCCTCGAGCAGTGGGCCGATGATGTCGCGGTCCCAGGATTCGAGGGCCGCCACCTTGGCTGCGGCGTTCTGCTGATGCCCGGCTTCGTCGGTCGCCTCGACGTGGAGGAGGAAGAAGTCGCGGTCGGCCAACGAGTCGATGCACGCCAGGCGCTGGGCCACGTAGTCGTTGTCGAACCCGGCGCTCGCGCCGGGCACGTCGAGCACCTCGATGCCGGCGAGCACGCCCAGGCCCCGCACCAGATCGACGGCCGAGGTGAGCCGGCCGGTCACGCCGTAGCGGTTCGAGAAGTCGGGCAACTGCGGCCGGGTGCCCTGGCCCCAGAGCCAGATCTGGGTGGCGACACTGTCGACCTCGGCGGCGACCCGGGTCACGACCGCCCGGGACGCGTCCATCAACGCCTGGAGTCTCGGGGCGGCCGGGCCGGTCGGCCACTGCGCGGCCCGGCCGGTGAGATCGTGGGGCGGCACGCATTCGGCCTCCGCCCACTCGCCGGGGACGACCACCAGGTGGCGGTACTCGACCCCGGGGTAGAAGCGCACACCGTCGCGCCCGCCACCGAGTTCGGCATCCAACGCGGCGATGATCGGATGACTCTGCTCACTCGCGATGTGGCCGGCGGCGAAGTCGACCATCGTGCCGTCGTCACCGATCGTCACGAGATTGCAACGGTAGGCGACCTCTCCGGGCGCGAGATCGACGCCCATCGCGGCGGCTTCGATCGGGGCACGACCGGTGTGGAAGACGTCCGGGTCATAGCCCAGGATCGCGAGGTTGCCGACGTCGCTGCCCGGCGGGAGCCCGTCGGGGATCACCGCGGCGCGGCCCACTTCGCTGCGTGCCGCGAGCGCCTGGAGGTGGGGCAGGTCGGCCGCCTCGAGCGGTGTACGGCCGCCCAGTTCGGCGACGGGTTCGTCGGCGCAGCCATCGGGAACGAGCACGACATACTTCACGGCGCAGAGCGTAGGTGACCCCGCGCCGCGCACTGGGCTCGATACGGTGAACCGATGCGTCGCACCTGGGTTCTCGTCGTCCTGATCGTCGTCGCCGCCGCGGCCTGCGGCTCGGACGGTTCGCGAGCCACCTCCTCGTCGACGTCCACGAGCACGAAGCCGGAGGCGAGTTCGACCTCCACGACGACGAAGGCACCCAATCCTCGCGACGCCCGGGTGGTACTCACCAAGGTCGCCGACATCGACGACCCCATCGCGATGGCCGTGCGCACGGGCGACGACGCGTTGTACGTGACCGAACACGTCGGGCGGGTGCGCGCCGTCCGCGACGGTGTGCTCGACCCCACCCCGGTGATCGACCTGCGGGACACCATCGCCGCGGGTGGCGAGCGCGGGCTGCTCGGCATGGCGTTCTCCCCCGACGGCACGCAACTCTTCGTCGACTACACCAACCGCAACGGCGACACCCGCATCGACGCCTACACGATGCGCGCCGACGGCACCGCCGACCGGCGGAGTCGCCGTGAACTGCTCACGATCGACCAACCGCAGAGCAACCACAACGGCGGGAACCTGGTGACCGGCCCGGACGGCATGCTCTGGATCGGCACCGGCGACGGCGGCGGCGCCGGCGACACCGGGGCCGGCCACGCACGCGAAGGCAACGGCCAGTCGCTCGACACGCTGCTCGGCAAGCTGTTGCGCATCGACCCCGGGCCGATCGGTGGGACGACGGCGATCCCGACGGACAACCCCTACGTGAACGGCGGAGGGAAGGCCGAGATCTGGGTCTACGGCCTGCGCAACCCGTGGCGGTTCTCGTTCGACGCGGAGACCGGCGCCCTGGTCATCGGCGACGTCGGCCAGAACGCGTGGGAGGAGATCGACTGGATCGCGCCGGGCACTCCCCCGCCGCTCAACTTCGAGTGGCCACTGCGGGAGGGCACCCACGAGTTCCGCGGCGCCCGACCCCAGGGCGGGATCGAGCCCGTGCTCGAGTACCCGCACGACGGCCGCTGTTCCATCACCGGCGGCTACGTGTACCGCGGCACCAAGATCCCCGACCTCGTCGGCACCTATCTCTTCGCCGACTACTGCGGGTCGAGCCTCCACGCCACCCCGGTCGGACTCGGCGTCAAGGGTGAGGACATCGATCTCGGGCTCGGCGTGAAGAACGTCAACTCGTTCGGCCAGGACCAGAACCGGGAGCTGTACGTGCTCTCCGCCACCGACGGCCTCCTCCGCCTCGACCCCGCCTAAGAGGGCGACGCCAGGAGGCACCGGCCCGCCCGCCCGGTCACACGTACGTGGCGTCGCCCGTGGCCCGAGCGGCCCGGCCCGAAGGGCCAAGAGCGGGATTGGCGGGGTTACTTTTCGGCTCTCTTGACGATGAGGGCGGCGACGCGGCGGCTCACACTGGACGGCACCGTGGCACTGAAGCCGGCCGTGGTCTGGTTCAGGACGCCGGGCACGCAGACCGCCTTGCCCTTGGCGAACGCCTTCATCGCGTGGTCCACGACGGTCGCAGCTTCCTGCCAGAGGAAGTCGGGGATGTCCGCGGAGTCGATGCCGGCCCGATCCTGGAACTCGGTGCGGGTGAACCCGGGGCACAGCACCATGCAGGTGACCCCGGTGCCCTTGAGCTCCTCGTGGATGCCCTGACTCAGACTGCTGACGAACGCCTTGGTCGCGCCGTAGGTCGCATTCGTCGGCGTCGGCTGGTACCCCGCGATCGACGACACGTTGATCACACCGCCCGTCCCCCGCTGCACCATCGGACCGAGCGCGGCGTGGGTGAGCCGGGTGAGTGCGATCACGTTGAGGGTGATCTCCTGCTGCTCGCGATCGATCGGCAACTCGTGGAACGTTCCGAACGTGCCGAATCCGGCGTTGTTCACGAGCAGATCGATCGGGCGGGTCGGGTCGGCGACGCGCGCCTCGACCCGCGCGAGCTGCTCCGGATCGCCCAGGTCCGCGGTCAACACTTCGGTCGTCGCGTCGGTGGCGGCGGCGAGTTCCTGGTCCAGTGCTTCGAGCCGAGCGGTGTCGCGCGCCACGACCACCAGGTCGTACCCGCGGCGTGCGAGCCCTTCGGCGAACGCCCGGCCGATGCCGGCGGACGCGCCCGTGACCAGAGCAGTGGGTCGTGACATGAGTACCCCTCTCAGAGGCCGAGTTCGGCTGCCACCGCGGCGAGGGACGCGTCGACCGGCGCGCCGAGCGCGACCTCGTCGATCGCCCGCTGCGGATCCTTCAGACCGTGGCCGGTCACGGTGCAGACCACCCGCTCGCCGGCTTCCACCATCCCGAACGCCGAGGCCTTCATGAGCCCCGCAACCGACGACGCCGACGCCGGCTCGACGAACACGCCCTCGGTGCTCGCAAGGTAGCGGTACGCGGCGAGGATCTCGTCGTCGCTGACCATGTCGATCGCGCCGCCCGACTCGTCGCGCGCCGCGATCGCGCCGTCCCAGCTCGCGGGGTTCCCGATCCGGATCGCGGTGGCGATCGTCTCCGGATGGAGCACCGGTTCACCGAGGACCAGCGGGGCCGCGCCCTGGGCCTGCCACCCGAGCATGCGCGGCCGCCGGGTCGCCCGTCCGAGGTCCTCGTACTCGGCGTAGCCCTTCCAGTACGCGGTGATGTTGCCGGCGTTGCCGACCGGAAGGCAGTGCACATCCGGCGCGTCGCCGAGGACGTCGATGATCTCGAACGACGCCGTCTTCTGCCCTTCGATCCGGAACGGGTTGATGGAGTTGACCACCTCGACCCCGTCGACCTCACCGAGGGCACGGACGACGTCGAGGGCCTGGTCGAAGTTGCCGCGGATCTGAACGACCGTCGCACCGTGGATCAACGCCTGCGCGAGCTTGCCCAACGCGATCTTCCCCTCGGGGATGACCACGGCGCAGGTGAGCCCGGCGCGGGCCGCATACGCCGCCGCGCTCGCCGACGTGTTCCCGGTGGATGCGCACACCACCACCTTGGCGTCGGCTTCGAGCGCCTTCGTGATCGCCATGGTCATGCCGCGGTCCTTGAACGAACCGGTCGGGTTCGCGCCTTCGACCTTGAGGAAGACGTCGAGCTCCAACTGCTCCGACAACCGCGGGGCCGGGACGAGTGGCGTGTTCCCTTCCAGCAACGTGACGACGGGCGTCGTCGCGGTCACCGGCAGATGGTCGCGATACGCCTCGATCAGACCCGGCCAGCCGTTCGCCTGCATGCTCACCCTTCGTCGCCCATGACCCGCAGCACCGAGCCCACCCGGTGGACCGCTCCCACGTCGCGCAGCGCGTGGATCGTGGCCCGCAGATCGGCCTCGCGCGCCAGGTGGGTGATGAAGATGAGGCGGGCCTCGTCGCCGATCCCCATCTGTTGCATCGACTTGATCGACACCCCCCGTTGGCCGAACTGCTCGGCGATCCGGGCCAGGACACCAGGCTCGTCGGCCACTTCGAGCTGCAGATAGAACTGGCTCTCCACCTCGTCGATCGGGCGGATCGGCTTGCGGGCGAGGGCACCGACGGTCGCACCGCGTGCCCCGCTGACGAGGTTCTTCGCCGCGTCGATGACATCGCCGAGCACGGCGCTCGCCGTCGGCATCCCGCCGGCCCCGCGGCCGTAGAACATCAACTCGCCGACCGCGTCGGCCTCGATGAACAGGGCGTTGAACGAATCGCGCACCGACGCCAGCGGGTGCGACGTCGGCAACATCGTCGGGTGCACCCGCACCGCGATCCCCTGGTCGGTCTCGTCCGCCACCGCAAGCAGCTTCACCGCGTACCCCAGCTCGCCCGCCGACGCGATGTCGGCGTCGGAGATCTCACTGATGCCCTCGCGGTACACGTCGCCGGCCACGACGCGCGCGCCGAACGCGATCGTGGCGATGATCGCACCCTTGGCGGCGGCGTCGAACCCTTCGACGTCGGCGGTGGGGTCACGCTCGGCGTACCCCAGCGTCTGCGCTTCGGCCAGCGCGTCCGAGAACGACGCGCCGGACTCGGCCATGTTGGAGAGGATGTAGTTCGTCGTGCCGTTCACGATCCCCATCACCCGGCGGATGCGATCACCGGCGAGGGACTCACGCAACGGTCGGATGAGCGGAATCCCTCCGGCGACCGACGCTTCGAAGAGCAGGTCGACGCCCGCGCCCTCGGCGGTCTCGAAGAGTTCCTTGCCGACGTTGGCGAGCAACTCCTTGTTCGCGGTGACCACCGGCTTGCCGGCCTTGAGGGCCTCGATGATCAACTCGCGGGCCGGTTCGATGCCGCCGATGACCTCCACGACGATGTCGATGTCGTCGTCGGTCACCACCGCGGTGGCGTCGTGGGTGAACACCGACGCCGGCAGCGCGACGTCGCGCTCGCGGGCGAGGTTGCGCACCGCGACCCGGCCGACCTCGAGGTGGACCCCGGTGCGCGCCTCGATGGCGTCACCGTTCTCGGTGATCAGGCGCACCAGCGCGGACCCGACGTGCCCGCACCCGAGCAGCCCGACTTTGACGGAACGTGAGTTCATGGCTTCGAGTCTCCCACTTGCACGGTCGCGCTACGCGTCCAAACGGATGAGGTCGTCCGGCGTCTCGCGCCGCACGACCACCCGCGCGTGGCCGTCCCGCACGAACAGGACGGCCGGGCGCGGGACCTTGTTGTAGTTGCTCGCCATCGAGTACCCGTAGGCCCCCGTGACCGGGGTCACGAGCAGGTCCCCGACCGCGACGTCGGTGGGCAGCCGTGCGTCGGGCACGATCACGTCGCCCTGCTCGCAGTGCTTGCCGGCGACCGCGACCGGCAGGAGCCGGGGCGCGTCGGGCCGATCGGCGAGGTACGCCTCGTAGCCCGCGCCGTAGAGCACGGGCCGGGGGTTGTCGCTCATGCCCCCGTCGACCGCGACATAGGTGCGACCGCCCGGGATCGTCTTGACCGTCCCGACCCGGTAGAGCGTGAGTGCCGCCGCGGCCGCGATCGACCGGCCGGGCTCGACCATCATCGGTCGGTCGCCGAGCCCGGTGCGCAGTGCGGCAGCGTATTCGGTCACCGACGGGTCGGGGTCGGAGTTGAGATAGCGCGCGCCGAGGCCGCCACCGAGGTTGACCAACGGGATCTCGGCGCCGGTCGCGCGCTCACAGTCCTCGGCGAAGCGGCCGACGACCGCGGCCGCCTGCGCGTAGGAGTCCAGCCGGAACACCTGCGACCCGATGTGGGCGTGGATGCCGCCGAACCGCAACGCGCCGGAGCGCACGACGCGGGCGACCGCGTCGGCCGCGGCGCCCGTCGAGACGGTGAATCCGAACTTCGAGTCGTCGGTCCCGGTCTGGATGTACTCGTGCGTGTGCGCCTCGACGCCGGGGGTGACGCGAACCAGCACCTCGCCCGCGAAGCCACTCGTCTCGAGCCGGTCCAACTCGTCGAACGAATCCGCCACGATCCGACCGACGCCGGCTTCGGTCGCCGCCGCGATCTCGGCGTCGCTCTTGTTGTTGCCGTGGAAGACGAGGCGGTCGGGCGGAAACCCGGCGTGGAGCGCCACGAACAACTCGCCACCCGTGGCCACGTCGAGGTGGAGCCCTTCCTCGGCGATCAGGCGCACCATCGCCGAGCAGAGGAACGCCTTGCCCGCGTAGGCCACGTGATCGGCGCCGAAGTTCCGGACGTACTCCGCACACCGCGACCGCAGGTGCGCCTCGTCGTACACGAACGTCGGCGTCCCGAACTCGGTCGCGATCGCGGCCAGGTCGAGATCTCGCAGGCCCGCCGGAACCAGCGTGCGGTCGACCGGAGCCGACGCGTCGTTCGCGTCGTTGGCGTCAGACGCTTCCATGGTCAGCCGTCCTCGCCGTCATCGCCGTCGTCGAGCCGTTCCATCACGTCGGGCGCGGACACGCCGAGGATCCCGAGCCCGCCCGCGAGGCCGACCCGGGCCGCCTCGGCCAGCCAGAGACGCGCGTGGGTGAGGGCGACGTCGTCGGTGATGACCCGGCAGTCGCGGTAGAAGCCGTGGAAGCGCGACGCGAAGTCGCGTACCCACGTGGTCAACCGGTGCGGTGCGCGCAGCTCGGCCGCGGCGCGCAGCGTCTCCGGATACTCGGCGAGCGACCGCAACAGGTCGAGTTCCCGCTCGTGGACGAGCGTGCCCAGGTCGACCTCGGCGAGGGGCGGGCGGGTGATGCCGGACTCGGCCGCGCGACGGGCGATCGACGCAACCCGCGCGTGGGCGTACTGCACGTAATAGACCGGGTTCTCCATCGACTGTGACGTCACGACGTCCAGGTCGAACGTCTGCGCGGTGTCGATGCCCTGGAGCAGGAAGGTCAGGCGCGCCACATCGGGATCGACCTCGTCGAGGATGTCGGCCAACGTGATGATGTTGCCGGTGCGCTTCGAGATCCGCACGACCTCGCCGCCCTTGAGGAGGGTGACGAGCTGACCCAGGATGATTTCGGGTTCGGGTGCGGTGTCGTCGCCGATCCCCAACGCGCGCAGACCGACCTGGAGGGATTTCACCTGGCCGTGGTGGTCCGCGCCCCAGATGTCGATGAGGTGGTCCCACCCGCGTGCGACCTTGTCGCGGTGATAGGCGAGGTCGTTGGCGAGATAGGTCGTGGCGCCGTTGCCCCGCACGAGCACGCGATCGCGTTGATCCCCGAGCGCTTCACTCGCCAACCACTCGGCGCCGTCCTGCGCGTAGGTGTGTCCGCCCGCGCGCAGCTCGTCGAGGACTGCGGCGACGTCACCGCGCTCGTGCAGCGTGCGTTCGGAGAACCACGTGTCGAACTCCACGCCGACCCGCGCGAGATCACCCCGCAACCCGGTCAGGACCTGGGCGTAGCCCCATTCCTGCGCCTGGTCCGAGGTCACGGCATCGCCGAGTTCGGCGCGCATGTGCGCGGCCATGTCGATGAGGTACGCGCCCTGGTAGCCGTGCTCGGGCGGGTCCTCGCCCGCGTACCGCGCCATCAGCGACGCGGTGAAGGTCTCGAGCTGCGATCCGGCATCGTTCAGGTAGTACTCGCGGTGGACGTGCGCGCCCTGGGCCGCGAGCAGGTTCGCGATCGCGTCACCGACCATCACCCACCGGCCACCGCCGGCGTGGAGCGGTCCGGTGGGGTTCGCCGAGACGAACTCGAGGTTGATCCGCTGCCCGGCGGCCGCGGTGCCGTGGCCGAAACGCTCACCCTCGGTCACCGCGGCCCGCAGCACCTCATGGAGCCACGTGGGCGCGAGGAAGAAGTTGACGAAGCCCGGGCCCGCGATCTCGAGCCGCTCCACGTGGGCCGGCATCGCGTGCTCGAGGGCTTCGACGACCCGCGCCGCCACGTCGCGGGGCGACGCACCGACCTGCTTCGCGAGGACGAGCGCGACATTGGTCTGCCAGTCGCCGTGATCCCGATGCTTCGCGGGCACGACCTCGACCCCGCCGGCAGGGGTCGGGAGATCGGCGCGGGCGAGGGCAGCCGCGAGCGCGGAGACAAGATCGTCGGCAATCACGATTCACGGGGAGGTCGGCAGCAGGGCCGGTCAGCATCGCACACGCCCTTCGCCGACCGGCGAGTGGTTGGACGCCCGGGCGATCGATGACGCGTGCACCGCGCGTGGCGGATAATCTGGACAAGCTGCCGGTCCGGGGACAGAACGGTCCGGCATGGATCACGTAGGGGCGGCGGAGCGTGGCACGACAGCGCCGATGGGGCCGAATGGGAGGAACTTCGTGGCACGACAGGGTGGTCTCGGGCGCGGACTCGCCTCGTTGTTGCCTGCCGACGGTGACCCGCTCCCCGAGGAACACCTGTTCATCCCCCTCACCAGCGAACCGGCGGTGACCGCCATGGGCAGCGAACTCGTCGAGGGGCTCAGCGGGACCCAGAGTGGGCTGTCGATCATCTACCACGCACTGGACACGCTGGTCGCCGACCACGAACTCGTCGACGCCGCCGTCGTCATCGACGAAGCCGGGCTCGGCCGGCAGGTGTTCCGAGCCGGCCGTAAACCGCTGGACGATCCGGGCGGTGAGGCCCTCCTCGACGCGGCGCCCGGCCTCTACACCGAACCGGCACTCGACCCCGCCGCCGTCGACTCCGGCCTGATCGTCAGCCTGTGCATCGTGGCGTTGCGCATGGACGTCCTGCGCTACGACTCCTGGCACGACCCCTTGACCGAGCTGTTCGACCGCCGCACCTTCGACCGTCTCCTCGAAATGTCGACCGCCCGCAGCGTCCGCTACCGCTGGCCGTTCACTCTCGTCCTCATCGACCTCGACGACCTGAAGCAGATCAACGACGCCGACGGTCATCCGGCCGGCGACGCCGCCCTCCGGGCACTCGGCGACCGGTTCCGCCGGGTCCTGCGCTTCGGCGACAACGCGGCACGCATCGGCGGCGACGAGTTCGCCCTGATCCTGCCCAGCACCGACCCCGACGACGTCCCCGCGCTGCTGGAACGCATCGGGGCAGCCCGGGTCGGCGAGCGGAGCTGCCCGCCGTTCTCCTACGGCGTCGCCCAATGCCCGACCGAGGCCGAGAGCGCCGAAGCCCTCGTCTCCCTGGCCGATCAGCGCCTCTACGAGGCCAAAGCTGCTCGTCACGAAGGACGCTGACGTGGAACCCGCCCAGCTCGACGACCTCGAACTCGAACTCCGCAAGCTGCCGGGCGTGCGCGCCGCCGGCTTCAGCGAACGCGACGACATGCTGCTCGTCCAGGTGCAGGTCCAGGGCGACCAGCCGCCGGCCACCCTCCCCCAGCAGGCCGCCCGCATCGCGTACCGACACGCCGACAAGCCCGTCGCGCTCGAGATCGTGCGCTGGCGGACGGTCGAGGTCCCGGCCGCTTCGAGCACGCCGGCGACCCCCGAGCCCGAACCCGTGACGGCCATCGCACCGACGGCGGTTCCCGTGGACGTGCCGCCGGCGGTGCCCGCGGACGACGACCTCGGGGCGGCGCCGACGCCGGCCCACGGCACGCGATCCCGGATCCGCCTGCTCGCGGTCCTCACCTTCCCCGACACCGACGAACTGGAAGTGCACCTGACCTTCGGCGGTCGACGCATCATCGGCCGGTCGGCCGCGAGCGCCGGCACCACCGGCGCGGCGAACGCGACCCTCGAAGGGCTGCGGTCGTTCGCACCCGAGCTGACCACGGCGATCGACTGGACCAAGGAACTCGCCGACGAGGACACCGACGGCGTCTACGTGGTCGCGGTCTCCGCCCACGCTGACGACGCGATCCGCTTGGGGATCGCCGCCGGTGGGAGCCGGATCGAGGCGGCGGCCCGCGCCACCCTGCACGCGCTCAACCGGTCGCTCGACACCCACCTCGGAACCGACGAGTAGTCCGCGCCCCCTCGAACCCGGCTTCGCTCCCGGGCCCGGGGCCCGAGCTTGGTAGTGTCGCCCGCCTTCCCGCCCTCGTAGCTCAGGGGATAGAGCATCGGCCTCCGGAGCCGTGTGCGCAGGTTCGAATCCTGCCGAGGGCACTGGTTGTCGGCGGTTCCGCTCGCCGATTTTCCGGACTGACGGAGCTTTGGGCTCGCTCCACCGCTGTGGACCTCAGGTCGGCGTCCGGAGCCGTCGATACATCCTCGGAACAGCACTGTGCGCTCGACCGAGGAGATTGCGTGCGCGCGCGGCACCGGACCGAGGAGACCATTCCCGCGACCCCGACCCCCTACCGGGGTCCCGATCGTCGTGGCGTGGCGCGTTTCGTCATCCCCGCCGCACTTCCCACCGCGGTGCTGCTCGTCGTCGGCGCGCTCTGGACCTTCGTCGGCCGCGACGTCCGCCTGACCGTCGGGCGGGTCACGCTCGAGGAACTCAGCGCGATCGCCGCGACCCTCGCGTTTCTCGCCGGTGTCGCCTGCCTGTTGCGGTGGCGGATCGACGGCATCGCGCGTGGCTGGTGGTGCGGCTGGGGCCTCATCGTCCTCGGGGCGGGCCAGCTGGCGCTCCAACCCTTGACCGAATCCAACGCGTTCGGCGTCGAACTGGGCATGTTCGCACTCAGCCTGGCGCTCTTCGCCCGGGCCATCCTCGGTCCCGAGGTCGACACGTCGATTCGACTCTCGAGCTCGTTGGGCATCATCGCCCTCGGGGTCGCGGCCGGGGTCGCGGCTGCGCTCGTCGTGGGCCCGACTGCCGATCGCCACGACGCCGGACTCGCGATCGCCGGCAGTGCGTGGCTGCTCCTCGCCATGCTCGCCGGCGCGCAGCGGATCACCCGGGCTCACGATCCCGAGGCCGGCTGGATCATCCCGGTCGCCGTCGCGCTCGGCCTCGCCGAACTCGTCCCCCTGACCCTGACCCACCCGGTTTCCGGCGAGGTGGCCGACCGCTTCTTCGAGCTGGCCGCCATGGGCATGGCCTGCGTCGGCGCCCTCGGAGGACTCGTCCGCGCCGCGGTGCACCACCGCACCCGGGCGCTGCGGGAACAGGTCGAGCGCGCCCGTGAGACGGCGAACCATCGTCGGGTCGAAGAGTCCTTCGCCGACCGGCTGCACGAGATGCGTTCTACGGTCGTGGCCATCGAGGGTGGCGTCGCGACCTGGGAACCCGCTCCCCCCGCGCACGAAACCGGCGTGATGACACCGAGCACCGAGTCCACCCTGCGCGCCGCCTTGATCGCCGAGATCCGCCGCCTCCGGACGCTGGTCAACGAGGCGCCCACCGCGGCCGGCGTGGAGGCGTTCGACGTCCCGAGTGCGTTGACCCCGACAATCGAGATCCACCGCGCCGGCGGTCAAGCGATCGAGTTCACCACCGACCGGCCGACCCGGGCGCTCGGTCGTCCGACCGAGATCGCCCAGGTCCTCGAAGGTCTCCTCGCCAACGCCGCGAAATACGCGCCGGGCGCGCGGGTATGGGTCTCCGCCCGCCACCAGCTCGATGAGGTCGCGATCCGGGTCGAGGACGCCGGCCCCGGCATCGACCCGACCCATTGGGACCAGATCTTCGAACGGGGCTTCCGCATCGACCCGCAGGCCACTCCAGGCAGTGGGATCGGGCTCGCCGTGGCCCGCAAGCTCGTCCGCAGCCAGGACGGGGACCTCTGGGTCGAGGAGGGACCGCACGGCGGCGCGGCGTTCGTGATCTCCATTCCGGCCGCACCGGCCCTCAGGATCGTGCCCGGATCTGCCGAAGCAACTCCCGTGGAACAGGACCTCGACCACCGAATCCGGGACGCCCGATGACCGACACCTCACTCGTCGGCAGCCAACAGACCGGCGTACGCGCCGCGCGGCTCGCCATCATCGAAGACCACGAGTTGCTCGCGCAGTCGCTCGCGTTCGCGCTGGCGAACCTCGGAATCGAGGTGAACGTCGTCACCGACCTCGAGCCGGCCGCGGTGCTGGACGCGCTCCGCGAGCAGGACCTGGACATCGTCCTCCTCGACTTCGATCTCGGGTCCGCGGGCCTCGGCCTCCATCTCGTCCGGCCGATCACCGATCTCGGGTTCCGCGTGGTCATGTTGACCGGTGAGACCAATCCGATCTCGCTCGCACAGTGCGTGGAAGCCGGCGCCATCGGCATCATCAGCAAGAGCGAACCGTTCCACCGCCTGATCGAACACGTCAGCGACGTCGTGGACGGCCGCCGCATTCTCAGTGCCGGTACACGCGAGCGTCTGTTGGCCGACCTGCGCGCCCACCGCGCCCACGAAGGCGAACGGCTCGCGCCGTTCGAGCGGCTCACCGTGCGAGAGTCCGAAGTGCTGCGCGACCTCATCGACGGCAAGAACGCCGAGACGATCGCCAACGAGAGCTTCGTCTCGGTCGCGACGGTGCGATCCCACATCAAGGCGCTGCTGTCCAAACTCGGCGTCAACAGCCAGCTCGCCGCGGTGGCCATGGCCCAGCGCGCCGAGTGGGCACCACGTTCGACTAGGTAGGTCGACCCAAGTCGCGTCAGTTCCCGAATGTTGGGGATGGCAGGGCGCAGACGCTCCCGCATAGTGGCTCCCAACGAAACGGGGCGGGCTTTCGCTCGCTACACGACAAGGGAGAAACACAACATGAGCGACAGCATCCTCGCACTCTGGACTCGGATTCAGAACGCGAAGTTCGACATGGACGAGCGCGGTGCCACCGCGGTCGAGTACGGCATGATCGTTGCCCTCATCGCCGCGGTCATCGTGACCGTCGTTGCGCTGCTCGGCGGCAAGATCAACACCGCCTTCACGAAGATCAACAACGCCCTCTAGGTCGTTGCCGTCGGCCCGGTGCCCGCGATGCGGGCACCGGGCGACGGGTCTTCCCTCGGCTCGATCGAGCCGACTCCCTCTTTCTTCTCTCAGGAGCCGACGATGCACAGGTTCGTCAACCGAGACCGCGACCAACGGGGCGCCGCCGCCGTCGAGCTCGCCATCGTGCTCCCCATCCTGATCCTGCTGGTCTTCGGCATCATCCAGTGGTCGATCTACTTCAACCGTCTGCAGGGCCTCCAGGCCGCGGCCCGCGAGGGCGCCCGCGTGGCCGCCCTGCCGCAGTCCTCGCAGTCCGACGTCACCGACAAGGTCACCTCGGCATTGGCCGGCGTGCTGCCCACGACGCAATCACCGGTCATCACGGTCAACCCCAGCAGCGGCAACCCGTGTGACCTGCAGGACCCCGAGGCGCGGGTCACGGTCACGGTCAAGGCCAACACCAACCTCGACATTCCCCTGTGGGGCAGCCAGACGGTGACCCTCACCGGCAAGGGTGAGTTCAAGTGCGAGTGACCCGGGACGAGCGCGGCGCGATCGCCGTCATCGTCGCCATCTGCTCCGTACTCATCTTCGGCTTCGCCGCGTTCGCGATCGACGCGGGTCAGTCCTGGGCGACCCGCCGGCACCTCGTCACCGCGGCGGACGGCGCCGCGCTCGCGTCGGCGAGCGACTACGCCCGCGGGAAGGCCGGCTGCGCGACCGCCGCCGGCGCCTACGTCTCGAGCAACTACTCCAGCGCGAGCCTCGACAGCTGCTCCGCATCGGTCGGTGCGAAGTCGGGCCACGTCACCGTCGAGGCGAGCCGCACCGTCGACTACACGTTCGCCCGCATCTTCGGCATGAACACCAAGAAGATCCGTGCGATCACCACCGCGGAGTGGGGCATTCCCACCGGGGTCAGCAACCTGCGGCCGTTCGGGCTGTGCATCGACGCCAACCTCCAGATGCAGCAGTGGCTGAACTACCCGTC
This sequence comes from uncultured Bifidobacteriaceae bacterium, assembly GCA_964544295.1. Lineage (GTDB taxonomy): Bacteria > Actinomycetota > Acidimicrobiia > IMCC26256 > JAENVU01 > JAENVU01. The sequence continues at coordinate 3,266 of CAZJBJ010000059.1, read as the reverse complement.
CGGCCCGACCGGCAACTCCGGCACGATCCGCATCACCTACGGCAAGTCCCAGCCCGACGCGTGCGGCACCAACGTGCCCGGCAACTGGGGCATCCAGGACTTCGACGGCGGGTCGAACTCCAACAACGACATCAAGGACTGGACCCTCAACGGGTACCCGGGCCTCGTGTCCATCGGCCAGACCATCCCCGGTGACACCGGTGCGTTCTCCAACAGTCTCAACAGCGAGTTGAACTACCTCAAGACCACCGGCCAGGCCTTCGCCCTGCCGGTCTTCGACACCGCCGCCGGCAACGGGTCGAACGCCCAGTTCCACATCGTCGCCTTCGTGTTCGTCAAGTTGATCGACTTCAAGGCGAACGGCACCGAGGCGGCCCGCTACCTCGATCTCGTCTTCACCCGCGGCGTCGTCTCGGGCACCTGCTGCTCCCAGACCGGCATCGACACCGGCATCCGCGCCATTCGCATCTGCGACGTCAACACCCTCACACCCAACACCAGCGATCCCCGCGCCTGCTGAGGCCGGGAACCGTTCCAGAAAGGTTGCACCGTGGAAACTCGAAGGATCATGGGACTCATCGCAGCGGTGGTCCTCGCCCTGATCGGTACGGTCGGGATCGTCGCCTACGTGAACGGCGCCGAACACCGGGCCCAGGCCGGTGAGCAGCTCGTGAAGGTGCTCGTGGTCAAGGACTCCGTGCCGGCCGGCACCCCGGCCAAGGAGCTCGGCGATCGCGTCGGACTCGAGACCATCAGCCGCAAGGTCCGGGCCGACGGCGCCATCGACAGCGTCAAGAGCCTGGGGAGCAAGGTCGCCGGCACCACGCTGGTGCCGGGTGAGCAGGTGCTCGCCACCCGCTTCGTCGCCAAGAGCAGCTTCTCGGCCACCGGCGCCGACGTGCAGGTGCCGCCCGGGCTGCTGCGCACGACGATCGCGCTCGACCCCGAGCGGGTCATCGGCGGTGTGCTCACCCCCGGCGCCCGGGTCGGTGTGCTCGCCTCCTTCGACCCCACCCAGAACAACACCGGCACCGACCTCACGATCGACGGCATGGTGATCGCGGACGGAAAGACCTCGCTGAGCTCGACCCACCTGATCCTGCACAAGGTCCTCGTCACCAACGTGCAGCTCACGGGCACCGTCAACAGCACCGACGACACGAGCGGTGAGAAGACGGCCGACACGAACAAGCCCGGTGACGCACCGGCGAGTCAACTGCTGGTGACGCTGGCGCTGGACCCGACCGCCACCGAGCGGCTCGTGTTCACCCAGGAGTTCGGGCGCATCTGGCTCTCCATCGAACCCACGGACGTCTCGGACGCGCCGACGGCGGCCCAGCGGCGGGACACGGTCACCAAATGAGCTCCGCCACCCGTCTGCTCCTCGCCACGGGCGAGCCCGAGTGGGAGACCCGAGTGCGGGATTCCTACGACGGCACGCTCAACGGCGAACTGACCACCTGGTCGAGCGCCGATCCGGACACCGCTGACGCGGCAGCCGTGCTCGCGGCGGTCGAGGCCCACGGGGCCCAGGTCGTCGCCCTCGGCCCCGGCGTCGACACCGACGTCGCGCTCGAGTTGGCAGCCGGGCTGGACCGGCAGCGGCCCGACCTCTGCGTCATGCTCGTCGCGCCGCCGACGCCGGAGCTCTACCGTCAGGCGTTGCGCGCCGGTGTGCGCGACATCGTCGACCCGGCGGCGGACCTGGACGACGTACGGTCCGCGTTCGACGCGGCCATGGAGACCGCGGTGCGGCTCCAGGTCCACGCGGCGCCCACGACCGCGGTCGACGACCGTCGGACCATCGCCGTCGTCTCCCCCAAGGGTGGCGCCGGCAAGACGGCCATCGCCTCGAACCTGGCGGTCGGCCTCGCGGAGGCCGAGCCGGGTGAGACGGTGATCGTCGACCTCGACGTGCAGTTCGGTGACGTCGGCAACGCCATGCGACTGGCGCCCGAGTTCACCATCACCGATGCGGTACGACAGGGCGACGCCTTGGACGCCACGACGCTGAAGGCGTTCCTGACCGCCCACCCGAGCGGCGCGTTCGTCCTGTGCGCGCCCGAGACGCCGGCCGACGCCGACATCGTCACCACCGAAGCGATCGACCGCATCCTCGATCTCCTCGCCGGCGAGTTCCGCTACGTCGTCATCGACACTGGTGCCGGCCTGGACGAGAACACCCTCGCAGCCATGGAGCGCGCGACCGACTTCGTCCTCGTCGCCGGCACCGACGTGGCGAGCGCCCGCGCCGTGCGCAAGGAAATCGACGCCTTCAATCTGCTCGGTCTCATCACTCAGCGCCGCCACCTCGTGCTCAACCGGGCCGACGCCCGGGTCGGCCTCTCGGCCGAGGACATCGAGGGCACCGTCGGACTCGAGGTCAGCGTCTCGATCCCGAGTTCGCGATCGGTGCCGCTGTCGATGAACCAGGGCATTCCCCTGCTCGAAGGGGCGCAGAAGTCGCCGGTGAGCCGTTCGCTCTCCGAGCTCGTGCGCCGCCTGACCGGTACCACCGAGTCCGACTCGGATGCTTCGGCGTCCGGCCGGCTCCGCCGACGGAAGGACAACCGATGAGCCTCTCGGATCGACTCAAGGCCGCCCAGGCCGAATCGCCGACCCCGGTCGCCACGCTCCCCCACTCCCGCAACGTCGCCGCTGAGTCCGACGCGGCACCGGTCGTCCACGACCCGTTCGCGGCGCTGAAGCGGCGGGCCCAGGACGCTTTGTTCGCCCGGATGGGACAACGGCTCTACGACTCGTCCCTCTCCGAGCAGCAGTTGGACGCGATCGTCGTCCAGGAGATCGGGCGGGTCATCGAGGCCGAGCAACTGCCGCTGTCGGCGGCCGAGCGGTCCCGGGTCGTCGCCGAGGTCACCGACGACGTGCTCGGACTGGGCGCGATCGAGCGGTACCTGGCCGACCCGACCGTCACCGAGGTGATGGTCAACGCCTGTGACGGGATCTACGTCGAGCGCGCCGGACAACTGACCCTCACCGACTCCCGGTATCTCTCCGAGGACCACCTCCGCCAGGTCATCGAGCGGATCGTGTCCAAGGTCGGTCGCCGCATCGACGAGTCCTCGCCGATGGTCGACGCCCGCCTTCCGGACGGCTCCCGGGTCAACGCGATCATCCCGCCGCTCGCGGTGGACGGTCCGGTGCTCACCATCCGGAAGTTCTCGCACTACGCGTTCACACCGAACGACCTGGTCGCCCACCGGACGCTGACCCCGGACATGGTCGAGCTGATCGAGGCCTGCGTG
>CAZJBJ010000058.1:0-19736 GCA_964544295.1 uncultured Bifidobacteriaceae bacterium | reverse complement strand
GAGATCGTCCCGGCGGTCCACAGGCGGGCGAAGTTCCCCCCGAGGGACCGGCGCCCCATCGCGGGAGCATATCGGCGATTGTCCGGGCCGGCCGGGCTCATCGGAATACCCTTCGCTCCGTGGCCGCCTTCCCCGAGCTCGCGATCCTCCGTACCGAGCTCAGTGGCGACGCACTGGCGCATCTCGAACGCCTCGCGGTGTCGTGGCGGCTCCTGTCCGACCTGTCCTTCTCGGACCTGTTGCTGCTCGCGCCCTTGGCCCACGAGGACGGCCATCGGTTCGTGGTGCTGGCCCAGGTCCGGCCGACGACCGGCCAGACGCTCTACGTCCACGACCTCGTGGGCCGGATCGTCGACGAGGTCGAACGGCCGGCGTTGGCGCGATCGTGGCGCCACGCCGAGGTGTTCGAGGGCGACGCCAACATCCTCGGCGGCAAGGAGCGGGTGCGCCTGGAGAGCATCCCGGTGCGCTACCGCGGGCGCGAGATCGCGGTGCTGGCCCGGGAGGCGCCGACGACGTCGGGCCGGCGTCCCGGCGAACTCGAGCGGTACTACCTGGAGGTCTACGACCGCCTGGTGTCGATGGTCGCGCACGGCAGCTTCCCGTTCGCCCGCGAAGAGGTGGAGATCGAAGGCGCGCCGCGCGTCGGCGACGGGGTGATCGTCCTCGATCCCGACGGCGGCATGCGCTACGCCAGCCCGAACGCGGTGAGTTCGTTGCACCGGATCGGGATCCACGCGTACACCTCGGGCGTCCGGTTGAGCGAGATCGGTTTCGACGAGGCCGCGGTCGACACCGCGGTGCGGGGCCGCCTCCCGGTGATCGAGGAGGTCGAGCGCGACGACGCCTCGGTGCTCGTGCGGGTCATCCCGTTGCTCGACGCCTGGAAGCCGGCCGGGGCGCTCATCCTGCTCCGTGACGTCACCGACCTCCGTCGTCGGGATCGCATGCTGATGTCGAAGGACGCGACGATCCGCGAGATCCACCACCGCGTGAAGAACAACCTGCAGACGATCGCGTCGTTGCTCCGCCTCCAGGGGCGACGGGTCGATTCACCCGAGGCCCGCACCGCGCTCGCCGAGTCGGAGCGTCGGATCCGCTCCATCGCGATCGTCCACGAGACGTTGTCGCGCGAAGCGCGGGAGTCCGTCGACTTCGGGCAGATCATCAAACAGCTCGTGCGCCTGGTGGAGGAGTCGGTGTCGACCGGCGACGGCGGTCTGCGCTTCGAGGTGGTGGGCGACGCCGGCGAGTTGCCGGGCGAGCTGGCGACGCCGTTGGCCGTGGTCCTCAACGAGCTCATGCAGAACGCGGTGGACCACGCCTTTCCGCACGGCGACGACGGCGAGACGGTCGAGGGTCACGTGCAGGTGCGACTCCAGCGTCGGCCGGGCGTCGTGGACGTCGACGTGGTCGACGACGGGGTGGGGCTGGCCGAGGGGTTCACGCTCGCATCGGCCCAAGGCCTCGGCATGTCGATCGTGCAGGCGTTGGTGACGGGCGAGCTCGGCGGGGAACTCGACGTGAGCCCGGGCGACGACGGGCGGGGTTCACGCTTCCACGTGAGCATTCCGTTCGCGACCGCCGCCGCGACGAAGGTCGTCGAACCCAGCTGAGGTGAGGGTGCGCTCAGCCGGTCTTCTGGTCGGCGAGCCAGGTCTTGCGCAGTTTGCGGCGCTCTTCCTCGGTGGTGCCGCCCCACACGCCGGCCTCCTGGTTGGTGGCGAGCGCGAACTCGAGGCACGGACCGTGCACCGGACACACCTGGCAGATCTCCTTGGCCGCATCGATCTGGTCGAGTGCGATGCCGGTGGCCCCGATGGGGAAGAAAAGCTCCGAGTTCGAGTCCCGACACAGCGAACGCGTGCGCCAGTCCTCGGCATCCCAGTCGTGCGTACGAATCCAGGTCAGAGCCACTGTGCGCCTTTCGGTTCGGGGGCTTGTTGGTGCACCAAGCCGGTGTCTCCGGGCTCGCGCCTCGAAGCACCGATGAACCTACGACCGCGCGAGAACAGGTTGCAAGAGGTCTGACCTGCCATTTTGCAGGCGGCGTGCGAATACGCTGCCGGAATGGCAGATTCCACCCCGCTGGTGCTCGGACATCGGGGTTCGCCCCGCCGAGCCCGCGAGAACACGATCGAGGCCTTCGCCCTGGCCCGCGAGGACGGGGCCGACGGCGTCGAACTCGACGTCCACCTCAGTGCCGACGGCACGCTGGTCGTCCATCACGACGCTGAGATCGAAGGCTTCGGCGTCCTCGCCGAGCACCCGATCGAGGCGATCCAGGCGGCCTTTCCGTGGTTGCCGGCGCTCGACGCAGTCCTGGACGCCTGCGGGGGAATGCTCGTGAACGTCGAGATCAAGAACTCGCCGAAGGACGCGGATTTCGACCCGGACGAAGCCGCCGCCGGTGCGGTGGTCGACCTGCTGCGCGCGCGGCAGGGCCGCGACCGGGTGTTGGTGTCCTCGTTCCACCTGCCCTCGATCGACCGGGTCCACCGGCTCGCCCCCGAGATCCCGACCGGCTATCTCGCGGTGATCGACCCGCCGCCGCTCGATGCGCTCGCCGCCGCGCTCGCCGGCGGGCACCGCGCGATCAACCCGTTCTTCGGGGTGCTCGCCGATCGCGCCGCGGTGACTGTCGTCGAGCAAGCCCACACCGTGGGGATCCAGGTCAACACCTGGACGGTCAACGAACCCGAGGACTTCGTGCGCCTGGCCGCCGCGGGCGTCGACGCGATCATCACCGACGTCCCCGCCGTCGCCCGCGCCGCGCTCAGCTGAGTTCGCCGGGCGGCGTCAGCCGGTGAGACCGGCGCAGGCCCGCCGCGAGTCGAACGCCGCCACGTCGGCGGCCGCCGCGTCGCCGGTGAGGAGGCGCGGGATCCCGCCCTGGATCCGGGCCGGCAGCCATTCGAAGGCGTCGACGTCCCGACCGGTCACCGTCACGCGGAGCACGCCGGAGACACCGGAGAGGCCGGCCTCGTTGTAGAAGGCGAAGTTGCCGAGGCCGTAGTCGACGAGCGCGGCACCGAGGCGACCCGCCGTCATGACCCGGTGCGCGTGGGCACCCACGACGATGTCTGCCCCGGCGTCCACCAGCATCGTCGCCAGCTCCTGCTGGCGCGGCGACGGACACGTCGATCCTTCGGCGCCCCAGTGGAGGTACACGACGATCGTGTCGGCGGCCGGTCGCGCGGCGCGGATCCCGGCGAGCAACCGCTCGACCGCGGTGGACTTCGTCGACGCCAGTCCGGGGTTGGTGTCGGTGGCGGTCCACGATTCGATGAGCCAGTCGTCGAGGACATCGGTGGCGCCGAAGACGGCCAGATGCTGCCCCTTGACCTCGGTGGTCCACGGTCGGTACGCCTCGTCGGCGTTGGCCCCGACGCCGACGACCGCCAACGGTGTCGCCTGTTTCGCGGCCAGGGTCTCGGCGAATCCCTCGGCACCGAAGTCGCGCCCGTGGTTGTTGGCCATGGTCACGACGTCCACGCCGGCGACCCGAAGCGCCTCGAGCGCATCGGGCGGGGCGCGGAAGTTGTACTCCTTCGGTTCGGGGCTGCCGCCCGTCGCGATCGCGGTCTCGAGATTCACCATCGCGACGTCGGCCCCGGCGAGCGTGGGCGCGATCGGGGCGAACATCCCGGCCGGATTCGTCGTGAGTTGGTTGCGGAGCCCGCCCTCGAAGTGCACGTCGCCGCCGAACGCGATGGTGACCGGGGTACCACTCCCTCGCCGGGGTCGGGTGGTCGTCGTGGTGGGCCGCACGCGCGTCGTGGTCGAACCGGCGGCCGGCGGCCGACGACTGGCTTGCGGTCCCCGGTCATCGTCCCGCAGGACGAGCAGGGCAGCCACGACCATCGAGGCCGCCACGAGCCCGACCAACACGATGCGGCGCACGGGCGCCGAGGGTAGTCCGACGTCCGGAGCGGGTTCGGGTCAGGTTGCGCCGCGGGTCGCGCCCACCCAGCTCTGGTGGAGCGCGCCGTACACACCGCCTTGGAGCACGAGCTCGTGATGAGTTCCGTGCTCGACGATGCGGCCGGCGTCGAACACGAGGACGAGATCGGCGGCCTCGGCGGTCGAGAGCCGATGGGCGATGCTGACGGTCGTCGCGCCCGCCGCCACTCGCAGCAACGCGGTCGTGAGCGCCCGCTCGGTTTCGGGATCGACCGCACTCGTGGCCTCGTCGAGGATCAGCAGACCGGGGTGTGCGATGTGGGCGCGGGCGAGGGCGATGAGCTGCCGTTCACCCACGGAGAGGCCGTCGCCCCGCTCACCGACCTCGGTGTCGAGGCCGTGGGGGAGCCGGGCGAGCCAGTCGTCGAGGCCGAGCTGGACGAAGACGTGCTCGATGTCGCGGTCGGTCGCCGCGAGGCGACCGACGCGCACGTTCTCGCGAATCGTCGTGTCGAACAGGAATCCGTCCTGGGGCACCAGACGGATCGCGCGGCGTCGGTCCGAGCCCGCGACCGTCCGGAGCTCGGCACCGCCGACGGTGATCGTCCCGGCGGTCGGGTCCGCGAGCCGACACAACAACGACGCGAACGTCGTCTTGCCCGATCCGGTCTCGCCGACGATGGCCACGTTGGTGCCGGCCGGGATCGTGATCGAGACGTCGGTGAGCACCGGACCGCCGGTGCGGTACGAGAAGTCGACGTGGTCGACCGCGACGGCGAGCGGGCCCTCGGGCAGGGTCACGCCGTCCGGATCCTCGGCGACGTCGATCGGGATGTCGAGGACGTCGAGCACCTTGCGCCACCCGGCGATCGCCGTCTGGGTCTGGTCGATGATCTCGCTGATCTCGGCGATCGGGAACAACAGCAAGTTCATGAGGAACGCGAACGCGACGACCGTGCCCAGGTCGAGGCCGAGCTCGACCCCGGAGAACGCCGAGACGGCGACCACGGCGGCGAGGGCGAGCGACCCGAACATGTCGCCGACGGGGAACATCAGGGCGAAGTAGCGCCCCGCCTCCCGGTGGGCGAGGTAGAGGTCCTGGATGCGGTGGTGGAGGCGGTCGCGAGCGCGCGACTCCAGGCCGTACGCCCGCACCGCGGCCGCGCCGGTGATCGTCTCCGAGAACTCGCCGAGCATGTCGCCGGTGCGCACCCGGACCTTGTCGTACGCGATCAGTTGGCGCCGCTGGAGGAAGCGCAGGATCGGGACGACGGGCAGGAACGCCACGATCGTGATGAGCGTGAGCTGCCACGAGTAGATGGCCATGACGATCAACGTGCCCGTGACCAGCGCGGTGTTGACGACCCAGCTGATCGCGCCCCAGTTCACGAAGCGGGCGAGGGTCTCGATGTCGCTCGTGACCCGGGCGACGAGGATGCCGCGCTTGGTCTCGTTCTGTTCGGCGACGCTCAAGCGGTGGATGTGTTCGAAGACCCGGACCCGCAGCGAGAACAGCGCGCCTTCGGCCGCCCGGACCAATCGGAGGTAGGTGATGCGCGACAGCACCATCAGCACCACGACGCCGACGGCACTCAGGACGCACGCGGTGATGACGAACGTGCCGCGGAAACCGGTGTCGTGGAGCACGCCCCGATCGAGCACCTGCTGGATGGCGACCGGGATCAGGAGCTTGCCCGCGGCGACGACGACCGCGAACGCGAGCGAGACCAGGATCCCCTCACGGATCTCCGGCATGACCGCAATGCCCTTGCGGAGCACGGCGAGACCGCCGGACGGGGCCCGGTCGGTGTGGTCGCCCTCGCCGGCGTCGTCGGGTTCGGAGACGGGCGCGCCGCGGTGGGCGTGACTGCGGTCGACCAACTCGTCCAGGGCACTGTCGTGCGCGGTCTCGGCCAGGGCGTCGAGGGCGGCGTCGTTGCTCACTGCGCCCCCTCGGCCGGTGCGATCGGCCGGTCCTCATCGAGGTCGACATCGAGATCGACGTCGCGATCCTCGCCGTCCGGCGTCACCGCGTCGTAGGCCGAGAGCATCGCCACGTAGTCCGGGTCGGTGGCGAGGAGTTCGGCGTGGGTGCCGGCGGCCACGATGCGGCCACCGTCCATCCGCAGGATCCGGTCGGCGAGTTCCACCGTCGAGCGGCGGTGGGCGACGACCAGCGTCGTCATGCGGAGCTCGCCGCGCAAGGCGTTGAGGATCCTGGCCTCCACGCGCGGGTCCACCGCCGAAGTGGCGTCGTCGAGCACCAGGAACTGGGGTCGGCGGGCGAGGGCCCGAGCGAGCGCGAGGCGTTGGCGCTGACCGCCGGAGAGCGTCACCCCCCGTTCGCCGAGCATGGTGTCGAGCCCGTCGGGGAGGCGTGAGACGAACCGCTCGGCCTGGGCCACTCGCAGTGCCGCCTCGAGGCGATCCTCGCCATGGTCAGTGCCGACGAGCACGTTCTCGCGGACGGTGTCGGCGAACACGAACGACTCTTGGAACACCAGTGCCAGCAGGTCGCGGCGGGCTTCGCGTTGGAGCCGGTCGGGCACGAGTCCGTGGACCCGGATGGTGCCCTGCGCGGGCGCGTCGAGCCCGACGAGCAGCTCGCACAACGTGCTCTTTCCACAGCCGGTCGGCCCGACGAGCGCGACGATCTCGCCCGGTGCGATGGTGAGATCGATACCCGCGAGGACCGGATCGCCGATCGGATAGGAGAAGTGGACGTCGCAAACCGCGACCTCGGCCGGCGTGTCGGGGGGAGGGGCGTGATCGTGCGGGTCCTGCGCGTGCGGGGCGGCGAGGAGCTTGTCGAGCCGTTCGGTCGAGACGACAGCCCGGGGCATCTCCTCGAGCAGGAACCCGACGACCCGCATGGGGAAGGCCAACAGCGTGAACAACGCCATCGCCTGAACCACATCGCCGGGGGAGATGACGCCTTCGGAGATGCGCCAGCTGCCGACGGCCAGGATCGCGATGATGCCGAGGTTCGGCAGCGCGTCCAGCGCGGGTTCGAAGAAGGCCCGCAAGCGGCCGACCTCGATGCGTTCGATGCGTAGCGCGTCGGCCGCCACGGACAGCCGCCGGATCTCGTGGTCCTCAAGGCCGAGGGACTTCACCGCGAGCGCGCCGTCGAAGCTCTCGTGCGCGATGCCCGACACGTCGCCGACGTGGGCCTGCACTGCCGCGGCCGGTCGCTCCACCCGGCGGGTGTAGTAGCGGTTGAGTAAGGCCATGGTGGGAAACAGCACGACGCCGACCAGCGCCAGGATCGGGTCGACGGCAATCAGCGCGACCACCGAGAAGATGATGAGTACGAGCAGCCCGGTCGAGAAGGGGAGTGGGTTCACCACTTCGGTCGCGGCCAGGACATCGGCATCGGCATGGGCGAGGAGTTGACCGGTCGAGACCGAGCGATGGAACTCCAGCGGCACCGCGAGGAAATGATCGGCGATGGTGCGCCGTAGCCAGGCCTGGCCCAGCCAGGTGGTCTTGCCCGCGAAGTAGCGCCGGGTGATCGTGCCGACGGCGCGCATGAGCGCGACGACCATGATGAGGGCGACCCAGTTCCAGGTGGTGGAGTGGCTGACGCCGGTGGTGTTGAAGCTCGGCGTGAGCACCTTGTCGGTCACGCGACCGAGCACCAGGGTGCCGAGCACGGACGCGCCCGCGTAGACGACGGCTCCGACGATCGCGATGCAGAACGGCAACGGGTTGAGCTTCACGAACCGCCAGAGGACCCGGAGCCCGCGTCGGATGACGTGTTGGGGCACTTCCGCGGCGGTGAGGTCGGTCTCGGTCTCAGTGGTGGTCATGGTGTGACCAACGTCAGCGCATCGGGCACGTACGCGATGTCGAGGCGGCGGACGTCGCCGAGGTAGTCCCCGTCGACCTGGTACGGGAACGGCTCCTCGCTGGTGATGGTCGCCGAGGTGATGCCGTCGCGTTGGACGATGTCGCGGTGGCGGTGGAGGAGCCGCGGTGAGACCAGCGCGCGGGCGGCGATACTCAGGATCGACGGGGCGTGTCGCGCCTTGACCACCGTGAAGCTCAACGCGGAGTCCAGGCTGGCCTTGGGGGCGACGACGAACGGCGTGTGTCCGATGTAGGTGTACGGGCTCGTCTTCGAGATGATCAGCAGTGTGCCGCCGTCGATCGTCTCGTCGTCGTCGAGGGTGATCGAGAAGCGGCCGCGGGAATGGTCGTAGGTGCGCAGCCAGGTGTCGAATGCCGCGACGACGAACAGGGGGTGGGCGGCGTACCGCTTGAACGCCGCCCGGCGCTCGACCGCCTCGACGACGGCGGCGTCGAAGCCGACCCCGCAGTGGAAGAGAAAATGCCGATCGCCGATCCGGCCGAGGCCGATGCGTTGGAACGATCGCCGCTCGAGCGAGTCGAGCAGTTCCGAGGTCGCCTCGACCGGGTCGTCGGCGAGCCCGAGCGAACGGGCGTACACGTTGGTGGATCCGCCCGGCAGCGGTGCGAGCGCGGTCTCGGTGCCGATCAGACCGTCGGCGGCCTCGTTGAGGGTGCCGTCACCGGCAAGCACCGCGACGACCTCGAAGCCCTCGGTCGCGGCGCCGCGTGCCAGGCGTGCCGCGTGACCACGGCGGGAGGTCTCGGCGACCTCGAGGTCGTGATCGGCGCCGAGGGCCTTCTGGATGACGACGCGCGTGCGAGCCGTGACCGAAGAGGCTGTCGCGTTGACGATGAGCAGGACCCGCACAACGGCGCAGGCTACCGGGACGGGTCCGCGACCCTCGGGGGAGTTGGTCGGCGATCCGGGGGTCGGCTGCGCCAAGCTGTGCGAGTGACGGCGTCGACGCTCGAAGCCCTGGCCCAGGAGATCACGGACTGCCGGGCGTGTCCGCGGCTGGTGGCGTGGCGGGAGCAGGTCGCGGTCGAGAAGCGGGCGTCGTTCCGTGACCAGGAGTACTGGGGTCGCGCCGTGCCCGGCTTCGGCGACCCTGCCGCCCGGGTGTTGGTGGCGGGGCTCGCACCGGCGGCGCACGGTGCGAATCGCACCGGTCGGGTGTTCACCGGTGACCGGTCGGGCGACTGGCTCTACGCGTCGATGTACCGGAACGGATTCGCGAACCAGCCGACGTCGGTGAGGGCCGACGACGGCCTGGCGTTGTTGGACGCGTACGTGTCGGCCGCGGTGCGATGCGCACCCCCGGCGAACCAACCGACACCCGAGGAGCGGGATCGGTGCCTGCCGTATTTCGTGCGGGAACTGGAACTGCTCTCCGACGTCCGGGTGATCGTTGCGCTCGGCGCGTTCGCCTACCAGGCGGTCTGGACCGCGCTCGGCGCAGCCGCGGTGGCGTTGCCGCGGCCGCGACCGAAGTTCACCCACGGACTCGAGGTACCGACGGACCGCGCGACGATCCTGGGCTGCTTCCATCCGAGTCAGCAGAACACCTTCACCGGGAAGTTGACCGAACCGATGATCGACGCGGTGTTCGCCCGGGCGCGGGTGCTCAGCGGAACAGGCGGATGAGTTCGACGGTGCCGTAGACCAGCGCGATGGTGCCGAGCACGCTGGCGACCACCAACCGCAACGCCCGGTCGGTGGCCTTGATCGCGAGATGCGCACCGACGCGGGCGCCGGGAATGGCGGTTGCCATCAGCGGGAGCGCGTAGAACCAGTTGACGTTCCCGAGGATCTGGTGGGTGATCGTGCCCGGGATCGCGATCACCCCGACACACGCGAGCGACGTGCCGATCGCCGCCTTCAACGGCAGGCGCACGATGCCGGTGAACGCCGGGACCATCAGGATGCCGCCGCCGACGCCGAGGAAGCCCGACAGCAGTCCGGCGAGCACGCCGATGCCGGCCAGGCGCGTGACCCGCAGGTCGAAGTCGGCGGCGGCGTCGCCGTCGCCGGTCGGCGGCGGGCCCATGGACGCCGTGCGGTACGCGGTGAACGCCATCAGTCCCGCGGTCAGCACCATCTGGACGTGACCGCGGCCGGGAATCAGGTCCGACGCGATCGCGCCGAGTGCCGCGCACGTGGCCCCGGCGAGTCCGGTGACGAGGACGACGCGCCGGATGACGAGACCTTCCCGCTGGTAGCGCAGCGTGCCCGAGATCGAGGACGGGATGATCGACGGCAGGGTGCTGCCGACCGCCTGGAGCGGCGTCGCGCCGAGGAGCAGGATCGCGGGCGTCGAGATCACCGCGCCGCCGACGCCGAACACCCCGGAGAGCACGCCGGTGAAGAACCCGGCGATGAGGACCAGGACGACGGTGACCAGGTCCGACATTGCCGGGGAGGTTAGGACAGCGCGGCGTATACCCTGGGCCCATGACGTCTGCGCCGACGCTCCACGGGGTCTACCTCCCGCTCATCACGCCCTTCGCGGCCGACGGGTCGGTGGCCCTCGACGCGGTGACCGCCCTCTGTCACGAGTATCTCGACGCCGGTGCCACCGGCATCGTGCCGCTCGGGACCACCGGCGAGAGCTCGGCGCTCACGGCCGACGAGAAGCGCAGCGTCGTCGCCGCGTGTTCGGCCGTCTGCGTCGAACGCGGGGCGCAACTCATCGTCGGGGCCGGGACCAACTCCACCGCCACGACCGTCGCCGCGGTCCAGGACCTCGCGGGGACGCCCGGCCTCACCGGCGTGCTCATCGTGGTGCCGTATTACGTGCGACCGTCCGAGGAAGGGATCGTGGCGCACTTCCGCGCGGTCGCGGACGCGTCGCCGGTCCCGGTCGTGCTCTACAACGTGGCGTTCCGCACCGGGCGTCACCTCTCGGCGGCCGGCGTGCTCGAAGCGGCGACGCACCCCAACATCGTGGGGATCAAGCAGGCCACCGGCCTCGAGACCGACACGCTGGAGTTGCTGCGCGACGCGCCGGCCGACTTCGCCGTGCTCGGGGGCGAGGATGCGTTCCTGTTCCCGCTGATGCTCATGGGCGCGGCGGGCACGATCTGCGCGTCGGCCCACGTGCTCACCGACCGGTTCGTTTCGATGATCGAGTGCGGGATCGCCGGCAAGGTCGACGAGGGCCGCGCCCACGCCGAGTCGTTGCTGGCGGTCGTGCAGGCGTGCTTCGCCGAGCCCAACCCGGCGGTGTTCAAGGGTGTCCTGCACGCGCAGGGTCGCATCCCGACACCGGACGTACGCCTCCCGTTGACCAACGCGTCCCGAGCCGCAATCGACACCGCCCTCGCCGCCATCGCAACCGTCGGCTGAGCCCGCGTCGGGACCTCCGTCGTAGGAGAACCGTGGGAGCGTGTTCACGCGGCCGTAACCGGCTGGACCCTGGCCGGAATGCCGGTGCGCAGAACATGCGGCATGCCACCGGGGGAGGACGGGCGCGCCGCGTCGACGCCGGGCGGGTCTGACGAGGTCCTGACGATCGAGCGCGTTGCCGTGCTCCAGCGCGTCGACCTCTTCGGTGAGGTGCCCGGCCATGCGTTGGTGGCAGTGGCCCGCCTGTTCGAGGAGGTCTCGTTCGAGGCCGGTGAGCCCATCATCGAACGCGGCACCGTCGAGGACTGGCTCTACGTGGTCGCCGACGGCCGCGTCCGAGTGCATATCGGTGACCGCACGGTGGCAGAGGCCGGACCGGGTGGTGTCGTGGGTGAGTTCGCCGTGCTGGTCCCGGCCCCCCGGTCGGCGTCGGTGACCGCGATCGATCCGGTGCGGCTGCTCCGGCTGCGGCGCGAACCCTTCGACGAACTCCTCGACGAACGCCCGGAGATCGCTCGCGGGGTCATCACGACGTTGGCCCGGTTGTTGCAGAACGGTGCCGGCATCGAAGGTGAGGACCGGCTGTGAGCACAACGGTCACCGTGAGTGACTCACCGCAAGTCCGTGTGCGGATGCTCGCCGCGCAGGCGTTCGCACTGGGACTCACGATGGCGTGGATCATGATCCCCGCCAGTGCCTTGTTCCTGTCGGCGTACGGCCCGAACTGGTTGCCGGTCACCTACATCGGCGCGGCCGCGGCCGGTGCCCTGTCGACGACCGCGCTCGCCCGTGCCCTGCGGCGGCTTCCGATCGCGGAGGTCGCGAGTCGGGTCCTCGTCGCGCTCGCCCTGACCCTGACGGCTGCGTGGGCGGTCCTCGCGCTCTGGGGTGCGGATTGGGTGTGCTTCGGGCTCCTGGTCCTCGTGCCGATCGTCGTCCCGGTCGGCTTCGTGTTCCTCGTCGGCCAGGCCGGACTGCTGCTCGACGTGCGCTCCCTCAAGTCGCTCTACGCCAGAGTCGTGGCGGGCTTCGCCCTCGGGTTCGTGGCCGGAGGGCTCGCGGGGACACCGCTCCTGAGCGTGCTCGGCGCCACCGAGCACCTGCTCGCCGCCGGAGCGCTGGCGGCCTCGGGATTCTTCCTGCTCGTCGCCCGCACCCGACGCCGTTATCCGGTCGAACTCGCGGCCGTGGAACCCGACGAGACCGGCACGGCCCGACCGACGCTGCGGTCGTTGGTCCAGAACCGCTTCCTGGCATTGCTCGTCGCGTTCCAGATGCTGTCGGCGGTCGAGAGTCAATGGCTCGACTTCCTGGTGTTCGACCGTGCGGCCGCGCGCTATCACGACAGCGCTTCGTTGGCCCGCTTCGTGAGCACCTTCTCGGCCATTGCCTACGGTGCCGACATCGTCTTCTTGCTCGTCGGCGCGGGATGGCTGTTGCGGAAGTTCGGATTGCGGTACGGATTGGCCGCGAACGCGATGGGTGTGCTGGCCGTCGTCGTGGCCGTGTTGGTCTTCGGTGCCGCGCAGGGTTCGTTCGCCACGATCGTCTTCGTGCTCATCGTGGCGGCCCGAGTCACCGACCTGACCCTGAGCGACGGCGCGGCGCGGACGTCGATGAGTGCGGCCTACCAGGCGGTGCCGTCCCGCGTGCGCTCGGTGACCCAGGCGGCGGTCGAGGGCATGGCCGTGCCCATCGCGATCGGCGCGAGCGGGGTCGTCCTGCTCGCCGTCCAGGCGTTGGGCGCGATCGATGGTGCACTCCTGCCGACGTTGACCGCGGTCGTGCTGGTGATCTGGGTGGTCGTCGCGGTCCTCGCCTACCGCGAGTATCGAGTCAGCCTGCTGGCGAACCTGCGAGGGCGGACGCTCGACCAGTCCGACCTGACCCTCGAAGGCGAAGGCTGCTTGGTGGCGATCGATCGGCTGGTGGGCAGCACCGACGAGCGCGACGTCCGGCTCGGACTCGACATCCTGGCGCGCGCCGGTCACGTCGAGCTCGCTCCTCGGCTCGACGCGCTCCTCACCGATGCGAGAGTGTCCGTGCGGACGGAGGCACTCGATCGGCTGGTGCCGTTGGACCCGCACCGGGCGGCCGGGGCGGCCCGGCTCGGCCGGTCGGATCCCGCCCCGGAGATGCGCGCCGCCAGTATCCGGGCGCTCGGCGCCGCCCGCGAACCGGGCGACCTGGCGGCAGTGGAGGCTGCGCTCGATGATCCGGAGCCTCGGGTTCGGATCGCCGCGGTCCACACGATGAGCCGCATCGGCGGGGAACCGGAGCGCGTCCGGCTGGCCGCCGACATCGGCGTGCGGGCCCGCGCCGCCGGCGCGGGCGAACGCCGAGAGGCTGCGCTCATGCTCGGCGCGGTCGAACGCCGCGCGCCGACGGACCGGGGACAGTTGCCCGCGTTGTTGTCCGACCCCGAACCGACCGTCGTGGAGGCTGCGTTGGACGCGCTCCGGTGGCCGGAGGACCTCGATCTGGTGGAGACTGTCGTGGCTCATCTGGACGACCGAGCGACGGCCGCGGCCGCGGTCGTCGCACTCGGTCGAGCCGGCGAGCCGGCGCTGGAGTTCATCTCCCACGCCCTCGCGGACGACGGTCGCGGGCGGCGAGTCCACGAACTTCTCGTGCGCGTGACTCGTGACATCGGCGGACCCCGCGCTCGCGACATCTTGCACCGCCACGTCGACCACCGCGACCGGGAAGTGGGTCTCGGGGTACTGCGAGCGCTCGCGGTACTCGGCGCCGACCGGCGCGATGGTGATGGCGATGTCACCGGTTCGGCACTGGCCGCAGCCGAACTCGAGCACGCGACCCACGTGCTCGCGGCGCTGGTCCCGTTCGTCGCCGAGCCGGCAGCGGCCATGCAATGCGCTGCGCTGCGCGACGAACTGGACCTGTCACGTCGTCGCGTGTTGGCTGCCCTCTCGATGCGTCACGGCATCGACGGGATTCAACGGGTCACGTTCCACTTGGCCCAGCGGGACGCCCGATCTCACGCGATCGCGCTGGAGTGGCTGGATGTCACCCTCAGCGGCGCCGATCGGGGGGTGATCCCGATGCTCGAGCCAGGGCTGACGGAAGCGGCGCGACTCCAATCGCTCCGCCAGCGGTTCCCCGTGCCGCATCGCGAGCCGACCGACGTTCTGACGGACCTGGTCGCGAACCCGGCTGGTCGCTGGCGGCCATGGATCACTGCGTGCGCGATCTACACCGCGGCCGAGCAAGCTGACCTCGATCTCGTCGGCGTCGCCGCGGCGGCTCGATCCGACATCCGGCTCGTTGGTAGCGAGTCGGAGATCGTGGCCGAGACCGTGACCGGCCTTCTGGCGCGGGCGCGACGCGTCACGACCACCAGGTGATCGGCCCGCTCGGCTGATCGATCCGTGATCGCCCGACCGCGAAGCGCGCGAGACTCGGCGGTGATGGGTCAGGATCGCACGTCGAACGAACGGTTCGCGCCGTACCTCCCGCGGCTGGCGACGGAGTGGTTGCGCCAGGATCCGGCGACCCGGGCGCGGGCACTCGACGGCAGTGTCGTCTTCATCGACATCTCCGGTTTCACGAAGCTCTCCGAGGGGCTGGCCCGCCAGGGCAACATCGGTGCCGAGGAGTTGGCGGCGACGATCGGCTCCACCTTCACGGAGTTGCTGGCCGTGGCCTACGACCACGGCGGTCGCCTCCTGAAGTTCGGCGGCGACGCACTCCTGCTGTTCTTCGAGGGCGATGACCACGCGGCCCGAGCGGCATGTTCGGCGGTCGGGATGCGGCGGACCCTGAGGGAGCGCGGCGAGTTGCACGTGCTCGGGCAGAAGGTGCGCCTCCGGATGTCGATCGGTGCCCACACCGGGACGTTCCACTTCTTCCTCGTGGGCGCCTCCCATCGCGAGCTCGTGGTCACCGGGTCTGGAACCAGCGAGACCGCGGGCCTCGAAGGTGCGGCCGACGCGGGCGAGATCCTCATCAGTTCGGACATGGCGCAGCGGTTTCCCCGGTCAGTGGTGGGACGAGCCAAGGGTCCGGGAGTCCTGCTTCGGCGGGCCCCCACGCTCACGTCGCTCCCTTCGGGATACGAGGTGGTGCCACCGCCCCCGGACGTGGATCTGGGACAGTGCATTCCCGTCGGTCTCCGTGAGTCGTTGCTCGAAACGCGCGCGCCGGAACATCGACGGGCCACGATCGCGTTCGTCCACTTCGACGGAACCGACGACCTCATCCGCGATCTGGCGTTGGCGGAGGTCGGTCGCGCCCTCGATGAGCTGGTGTCGGTCGTCCAGGCCGCCGTCGACCGCCATGACGTGACCTTCCTGGCGAGCGACGTCGACCGCGACGGCGGGAAGTTCATCCTGACCTCGGGAGTGCCCACCAGCTCCGGTGACGACGAACGCAACATGCTGCTCGCCCTCCGGGAGATCATCGACGCCGCGCCCCGAATCCCGATCCGGATCGGCGTGAACCGGGGACCGGTCTTCGCGGGGGACGTCGGACCCAGCTACCGCAGGACCTACACCGTGATGGGCGACGCGGTGAATCTCGCGGCACGGCTCATGGCCCATGCCGCTCCCGGCGAGATCCTGGCGACGCACGACGTGCTCGATCGGTCACCCACCGCCTTTTCGCTCGACGCGGTCGAGCCCTTCTTCGTGAAGGGCAAGTCCCAGCCGGTCGAAGCCTGGCTTGTCGGCCCTGTGGCCGGCGCTAAGACCGATACGGCGACCCTGCGTCTGCCCTTCGTGGGACGCGCGGCCGACCTGGCGCGGTTGGTCGAGGCGCGGGACGCCGCGGTCGGAGGAGCAGGCCGGTTCGTGGAGATCGTCGGCGCGGCAGGCATGGGCAAGTCTCGACTCATCGACGAGCTGCGGTCGACCAGTGGTGAGGTCCTCGTGCGGGGCACGCGGTGCGAGCTCTACGAATCGACGATCCCGTACTCGCCCTGGCGGGTCATCGTGCGAGAACTCCTCGGGCTCGATCCTGCCCAGCGGGAGGCGACCGACGCCGACGAGCTGATCGCGGCCGTGCGATCCGTGGCCCCCGAGCTCGAACCGTGGACACCGTTGCTCGCCCCCTTGGTCGACGTTCCTCTGGACGAGACTCCCGAGACCTCACGGCTCGAAGGCCAGTTCCGCACCGCGAAGACTGCCGACGTCCTCCGCGATCTCGCCCAGCGCATCCTCGCGGGTCCGGTCGTCCTGATCATCGAGGACACCCAGTGGATGGACGACGCCTCCCGCACGCTGCTGCAGGCGGTGACGAACGAGATCGAGTCGGTGCCCTGGCTCGTCATCACCTCCCGGCGCGACGACGTAGCTGCCGGAACCGAGCACGACGACTCGGCCATCACCCTGGCCCTGGGTCCGCTGACGCTCGACGACGCGGTCGCGCTGGTCAACGGTGCCACCGCGGATGCGCCGATTTCGTCCCAGGATGTCGAACTGCTCGCCGAGCGATCGACGGGCAATCCCCTGTTCCTCACCGAGCTCGTGGCCGCCGCGAGATCGGCGGGCGGCGTGTCAGCCCTGCCGGACTCGGTCGAGGCGTTGGTGGCCGCCGGCATCGACCGGCTCCCCCCGCAGGACCGTGAACTCCTCCGTCGGGTGGCCGTGCTCGGCCGATCGTTCTCGGCGGGACTGCTGGGCGCGGTCCTCGACGCCGACGAACTCGAGGGTTCGGCGTGGTCGCGGGTGAGTGCGTACCTGATTCGGGAGCCGTCACGACTCACCTTCGAGCACGCGATCGTTCGTGACTCTGCGTACGAGGGACTCGCGTACCGGTCGCGGAAGGAACTGCACGCCCGGGTGGCGGACGCGATCCGTCGTGAAGCCGACGCCAGTGGTGACGATGCGTCCGAACTCCTCGCCCTCCACTACTTCCGGGCGGAACGCTTCCAGGAAGCGTTCGACTGCTCGCGCACCGCCGCCGAGCAGGCGCAGGCGATCTTCGCGGACCACGAAGCCGCGGAACTCTACGAGCGAGCGTTGGCGGCCGCGCGCCGCCTCGACGAGGTGCCTGCGGAACTGCACGCGCAGCTTCGGGAGAGCCTCGGCGACGTGCGCCACCGGTCGGGCCGATTCGCAGACGCGGAGGTGGCCTTCCGCTCGGCGCGCCGGTACGTGACGGACGATCCCGTGGCGCAGGCCCGGCTCCAACTGAAGCGGGCCTGGACGAAGGGCTGGCTCGACCGCTACTCCGAGGCGCTGCGTGCCATCACGCGTGGCCTCCGCCTCCTCGACGGTGCGGCCGGCGACGCGGCGCTGCGCCAGCGAGCGGAACTGCTGGCCTGGTACAGCCAGTTCTGCCTCTCGGGCGGCGCGCTCCGGCGGGCGATTCACTGGAGCGAGCAGGCGATCGCCGCGGCGGAGGCCGCGAACGACCCGGCGTCCCTCGCGCATGCGTTCAAGGTGCTCGGGTGGGTGCAGTTGGACCGTGGCGATCTCGAGACCACCGCGACCCTGGAACGGTCGCTGGCCTTGTACGAGGAACTCGACGACCGGCCCGGTCAGGCGAGCGTGCTGAACATGATGGGCGGATTCGCCTACTGGCGCGGGGAATGGGACGAAGCGCTGCGGTTCTACGAACAGGCACGCGCGCTGGCGCGCCAGACCGGTGACACCGTGCTCGTGGCGTTCTGCACGACGAACATCGGTGAGATCGCCCTGGACCGGGGGCAGGTCGACGTGGCGACAGGGTTGTTCCAGGACGCCGCTCGGGTGTGGCGGGTCGCGGGGGATCGGCCCGGGTTGGCGTTCGCGACGTTGCTCCTGGGCCGGGCACTGGGTGGGTCAGGGCGATTCGCCGAAGCGCGCCGGTACCTCGAAGAGGCCCGGGACGAGGCCCTCGGGGTCGGATCGCAGGTGGACGCGTTGGAGGCGACGGCCCGACTCGCCGAGTGCCAACTGGCCGAAGGGGAGTTCGCGGCGGCGCTCGAGGCGGCCGATGCCGCGCTCGTCGACGCGGCGTCGCTCGGCGGGGTGGCCGCCCAGACGCCGTTGCTGCTTCGCGTGCGCGGTCTGGCGTTGGCCTCTCTTGGCCGGCGGGACGAAGCGCGGCGCGCGCTGGACGAGAGTCTCGCGAGTGCCAGCGCCCGCCATGCGGGCTACGAGATCGGTTTGACCGTCGGCGCGCTCGCCGCGCTCACGGTCGACGAGGCCGAGCGACGCGCGCTCGCCGCCGAAAGCCAGGAGATCCTGACCCGGCTCGGTGTCGTGACCGAGCCGGGCGCGACCGACTGAGGTGGGTCAGTGCTGCCTCAACGGAACCGTGGATCGTCGTGCCCGAAGACCTGCCAGGTGGTGACGAGAGCACCGGTGCTGTTGGGTCGGGTGTCGGCACCCGCGATGCACCAGGTCTGACCCGTCGGCAGGGTGGCACTCGTGACGTTGTCGTTGCCGTCGAACTGCGGGTTGATGCACCACTGCACCGGTTGGAAGGTGTTCCCGCCGGTCGGGTCGTATTCCAACAGCAGCGGGAACGGACCGATCGGCGCTGCGGTGCTCCCGAAGGAGACGTAACCGCGGTAGTCGACGGCCGCCGCGCCGTTCGGCTGGAACAGCACCGTGCCGTTCGCAGCCGACGCGTCCAAGCTGTAGCGCTTGCAGCTGAATGTGTCGTCGAGGCGCGTGAACGAACCGGTGACACTGCCGTCACTGTCGGTCACGGTGTCGTTGCTGCAGATCACGGGGTACACCGTCAGGTCCACGGTTGCCGTGTTCGAGGTCGCTTGGCCGTCGGTCGCCTTGTAGGTGAACGATGCCGGTCCGACGTAGCCGGCCGGTGGGGTGAACGCGACCGTGCCGTCGGCGCTCGCGACTGCCGTCGCGCCGAGGGGGCTCAGGTTGCCGATGTTCGTCGGGCTCAGCGTCGAACTGTCGATGTCGGTGTCGTTCCCGAGCACTGCGACTGCGGTCGTCGTGTTCTGCGGGACCTCCCCGGTGTCGTCGTTGGCGACCGGTGCGTCGTTGACCGGGGTCACGGTGATGCGCACGGTGGCGCTCGAACTCGCGATGCCGTCGGAAGCGGTGTAGGTGAAGGAGTCGGGGCCGTTGTAGTCCGCGGCCGGGGTGTAGGTGTACGCACCGGTGGCGGCGAGGGTCACGGTGCCATGGGTCGGCCCGGTGCCCAGGGTGGCCGTCAGCGGGTTGCCGTCGGCGTCGGTGTCGTTGGTCAGCACATTGCCGGACTTGGCGGTGTCCTCGGGGGTGGTCGCCGTGTCGTCGTTCGCGGTTGGCGGAGTGTTCGACAGGAAGAAGACCGTGTCGAAGGCGGGATCGTTCCCGAAGTCGTTGCCGCCTTCGAGCGATACGGTGCCGACCGTGGTGGTGAGGGTGATCGTGGTGAAGTTGAACCCGGGTTGCACGGTCCACTCACAGTTGTCGTTGGGCCCGCTGTTGGGTCCGGAACTGTTGGGTGCCGCGCAGGCGTCGGTGGTGTCGCCGGGGCTGGAACTGACCGTGTACGGCACGGTGGTGTCGTAGTCCGGCTCGGCCGTTTCGGGGGCCGCGATCGACGTGCCGGTCTGCAGCTGGTAGGTCGCGCTCGTCGAGCTTCCCGACAGTGTGAGCTTGACCAGCGCGTTGCCGGTCATCTCGAGGTCCAGACGCAGGCCGCTGAACGTTCGGCCGGTCATGGCGGT
>CAZJBJ010000057.1:0-19867 GCA_964544295.1 uncultured Bifidobacteriaceae bacterium | reverse complement strand
AGGCGACGCGCCGCCTGATGGGAACGCATCCCTACGCCCTCTGGCCGTCGGGCAGGTCACAGACGGCCAGTGCCCAGGCCGGGTTCGAGTCCCGGTCGTAGACCGTCGTCGCGCTCGCAATCCGCGCCGGACCGGTGGCGCGCTCGACGACTGACCTGACCGGGGCGCGCCGATCGACGATGCTCTGCAACGCGGCACCGTCGGGGACCGACACCGCGCCCGGCTCGGTCGAGTAGCACGCCCAGACGTGCTTGGTCATGTGCATACCGACACCGCTGACGAGCCCGAGGGCACCGGGCCGGTCCCGGAGGTGGTCGACCATGTGACCGATCGAGTGACTCATGGAATTGGCGCTCGGACCGCCGTAGTACGGGAGCGCACCGGTCAGCGTCAGCGGGCGGGAATCGTTCGGGGTCAAGCCGAGGGCGTCCGCGCCGAAGCCGAGGGCGGCGCTGAAGCATCCGTAGAGATCGAACGCCGCGACGTCGTCGACGTGGACGCCGGCCGCGTCGAGGGTGGCTCTGGATGCGACAGCCATGGCCCCCGATCGGGTCAGATCGGCGCGTGCGGCCACATGTTTCGCATCCCGAGCGAACGCCCAACCTCGCAGATAGACCCGGCGCTCCGGGGGGACGCCGAGCCGCTCCGCCTCATCATGGGTTGCGAGCACCAGACCTGCGGCCATGTCGACGTCCATGAACGCCGTCATCAACTTCGTGTACGGATCGGCGACCATGCGATTCGCGGGCCCCGGATCGATGATCGCCTCCGGCCGGTGAGCCGACCGGAACCACGCATCCGGGTTGGTCGCAGCGACTGCGCTGCACGCCGAGAGCAGCGCCCCGAGCTCTTCGCGATACCTGGTGGACGGTGTTTCCCGGGCCGCCCCTCGGGCCTGGTCCAGGAGCGCGAACGTGAGCCATGCAGGCAGGACACCGTGGGCCATCTCGGTCGGCAACATCCATTCGTCGAGATCGATCGGCAGCGCCGGCGGGTGAGGATGCGGGTGACTCCAGCGCGGCTGGTCACCCGCTCGCCGGAGGCGCGCCACCGTCGCGAGTGCTTCACCTCCGACGACGAGCGCCACGTTGGTTTCACCGCGGAGCATGCGTTCGGCCGCCGCGTTCACGAGGCGCTGCGGAGCGGTACCCGCCAGGATCGACACCTCGCGGTAGCCGGGGCCGAGCTGGAGGCGTTCCGCGAGGCGGAGTGCCGGATCGTCGTACGTCCACGACTGGCAGTGCACGACACCCAGGTCGTCGATGCGGCTGAGCAGGTCGCGTCGCGCGTGCGTATCCGCCGCGGCGGCCCGGGCGATCTGTTCCCACATGGCCACCGGCTCCGGTGCGTCCGCACGCCAGGTGTGACGAGCGGTCCCGATGACACAGGGTGTCCGACCTTCGACGGAGCCCATGATCAGAGACCGGGCTGGGTCACGAGGACGACGTCGGCAGGGTCGATGTCCATCAGGCTGGCCGCCGCGGCCGCGAGATCCCGCAGCGCGTCTTCACGCTCGTCACCGAATCCGATCACGGTGAAGTCCTCCGCCAGGAAGGCGCACCAGGGATCGCTCGGAGCGTGGTGCACCACCACCGCGTCGAGCATGTACACCGTCCGGGCTCCCACCTCGGCGCGCACGCCGAACCGGGGCACGGCAACCGGAGGGGCTCCCCCGGTGATCCAATCGGCCCCGAGTTGCGGCTCGAGCGCGAACTCGATCATGCGGACGACCTGCGCCGGGATCATCCGGCCTCGACCGGGTACCACGGTCCGCATCGCATCGCGCTGGGCCACCACGTGATCGCCGCGTTCGGAAACTCGGAATCCCCGTCTCACCAGCGCATCGATCACGGCATCGGCCAGCACCGGATGGGCGGGGACTCGGCGCGAACCACACTGGATCGCCGTGGACTGGATCGTCGTCGACTTCATACGACCGACTATACACGTAATCAAATTCATATTTCAAGATTCGTATTTTATGTCGTCCGATCGGGACCGCGGCGAGCCACCGGATTCGTCCGCGATCGCGTTTCGCTAGGTTCGGCGCATGATCATCGTGGTTGCAGCCTTGAAGGGTGGCGTCGGCAAGACGACCACATCGGTCTATCTGGCAGCGGTCGCGGCCGCGGCACGGCGAGAGGTCACGGTCATCGACGCCGATGCCCAGGCCAGCGCGGCGGAATGGATCGAGGAGTCGGGCGACGAACAGCTCGAGGCGCTGGATCTCGTCGAGGCGCCGACCGGGCGGCTGCTCAGCCGTGCCCTCGGCCGCGTCGACGACGAGGCGGTGGGGATCGTCGACTCCCCACCCGGTAACGAGCGGTTGCTCGAAGCGGCGATGGCCGCGGCCGACTGCATCGTCGTGCCCACCCGCGTCGGTGGAGTGGAGACGGCGCGGGCCGAGGAAGCGTTCGCCATGGTGCCCCGGAGGACGCCGGCCGGCCTCGTGATCTGTTCGGCCCGCACCTACACCCGTGATTACCAGGACGCATTGGCGACCTGGCGCGCCGCCGAAGTGCCGGTCTGGGGTTCGGTCCCGGAGCGGGTCACCATCGCCGCCGGACCGGACGACGCCCTCTCCGCCGACGGTCTCGACAGTTACCGCGCGGTGTGGCGGCGTGCGCTCCGCGCGCTCCGCGGCTGATCGCCTCGAACGGAGCGTGACCATGGAGCCCGAGGACATGTCCACCCGACTCGTCGACGGTCTGAACGCCGCCTACGGCCGCCATCCGGGTCAGCGCGCGGCACACGCCAAGGGCGTGCTCTGCGCCGCCACGTTCCAGCCCAGCCCGGACGCGGCGACGATCACCCGGGCCGCGCACCTGACCGGCGGCGCGATACGCGCCCACGTGCGGTTCTCCAACGGGAGCGGGAACCCGCAAGCCCCCGACGGCGTCCGCGACGGTCGCGGCATGGCCGTGAAGTTCTACGGACCTGCGGGCACCGCCGACATCGTGTGCCTGTCGCTCCCGGTGTTCTTCGCCCGCACCCCCGACGACCTGCTCGACTTCAACGCCGCGCGTCGCCCCGACCCCGAGACCGGCGCACCGGATCCCGAGCGGGTCGGCGCGTACCTCGCCGTGCACCCCGAGGCGATCGCCGCGGTCACCGCGGCGATGACCCATCCCATCCCCGCGAGTTACGCCGCGCTCCCCTACCACGGCATCCACGCCTTCGGCTTCGACACCGACGGCACGACGACGCGGTGGGGTCGGTACCGATTCGTCCCCGAGCTCGAGATCGCCCCACTCACGGACGACGACGCCGCGGCACGGCCGCCCGATTACCTCCGCGACGAACTCGCGGAGCGCCTCGCCGCCGGACCGGCCCGCTACCGGCTGGATCTCGTGCTCGCCGGACCCGACGACGACGTCGACGATCCCTCGGTCGCCTGGCCCGACGAGCGCGAGACCGTCGTGCTCGGCACGCTCGAGATCACCGGGGTCGCGGACGATCGGGAGCACGACGGCGACGTCCTCGTGTTCGATCCGAGCCGGGTCGGGGACGGGATCACGCTCAGCAACGACGCCATCCTGCGCGCCCGGCCGGGCGCCTATGCGGTCTCGGTGGACCGCCGGACGTCCTGAACCCAGCGCCGGGACTCGACACCCTCCGCCCGCCACGCACCGCTTCGCGAGCATGGGGGCAGGCGACGTACGCTCGTAGGCATGCCGACCACGAACCCGCGCCCCGACCTGACCCCCGCCGAGGACGAGCTGCCCCTGATCATCTCGGTCGACGACCACGTGATGGAGCCGCGCGACCTGTGGCAGCAGCAGCTGCCGGAGAGCATGAAGGCCAAGGGGCCGCGCGTGGTCCAGGAGAAGGTCAAGCTCGAGTTCGTCGGCGGCCACTACGGCTTCGAACGCAATCACCCCGACGGCGACATGTGCGACGTCTGGCTCTTCGAGGACACCGCCGTCCCCACCGGCCTGTTGCACGGGCCGGCCGGCATGCCTCGCGAGGAGCAGCGCAACGTCGCCGCCCGCTACGAAGACCTGCGGCCGGGCACGTGGGACCGCGACGCCCGGCTCGACGACATGACACTGAACCATGTGGAGGCCGCGCTCAACTTCCCGAACATCTTCCCCCGCTTCTGCGGCCAGGGGTTCCTCGAGCGCGACGACAAGGAACTCGCGCTCGCCTGCCTGAAGATCTACAACGATTGGATGATCGAGGACTGGTGCGGCGGCCCCGCGGCCGGTCGTCTCATCCCACTCACCCTCGTCCCCATGTGGGACCCCGAACTCGCGGCCGCAGAAGTCCGGCGCTGCGCGGCGAAGGGCAGCTACGCGATCACGTTCAGTGAGAGCCCGGCCAAGCTCGGCGTGGCGTCGATGTACTCGGGCGACTGGGACGTGTTGTGGACTGCGTGCGAGGAGACGGCGACGACGGTGTCGATGCACATCGGCTCCTCGTCGTCGATGCCGACGACCTCGACCGACGCGCCACTCGCCACGTCGATGTCGCTGTACGCACAGAACGCGGAAGGGTCGCTCGCCGACTGGGTGTTCTCCGGCACGCTCGCCCGCTTCCCCGACATCAAGATCGCGTACGCCGAGAGCCAGGTCGGTTGGATGCCGTTCATGCTCGAACGACTCGACTCCGTGTACCGGGAGGGCCGCGGCGGTGTCGGCGGCGACGGCATGCTCCCGAGTGATGTCGTGCGCGGCCGGGTGTTCGGCTGCATCTTCGACGACCTGTTCGGCCTGAAGGTCCGCGACGAGGTCGGTGTCGAGCAGATCCTGTTCGAGACCGACTACCCCCACTCGGACGGCACGTTCCCGCACTCGCGCAAGGTCGCTCACAGCTTGTTCAGCGCCGCAGGCATGGATGCCCGTGAGTGCTCGCTCGTCCTGCGCGGCAACGCGATCCGGGCCTACGGCCTGGATCGCTTCGGCATCACCGAGTAGCCGAGCGCGACGAATCCCGATGAGTGAGACCTCACCGCGCATCCCCGGTCTGACGTCCACGGTCATCCATCCCGGCGCCGAGAACGACGTGCCGTGGATCGCGGTGCGGAGTCAGCGCAACCCCGACGGGAGCGAGTCGCACGTCTGGGAACGGTGGGTCGCGTTCTCGGTCGAGCCGCTGTACCTCGCGCTGTTCGCCCGTTGGGACCCGGGCATGATCGTCCGGCGTCACGGTCATCACAGTCCGCACACGCTCACGGTGTTGGCGGGTGACTTCACCTGCGACGGCGAGCACTGCGGCGTCGGCACCCACATCGAGTTGCCGTTCGGCGCGGCGTTCGGACCGTTCGTCGCCGGTCCCGACGGGGTCGAGCTCTACGAGGTGATGATGGGCGACCCCCGTTCGTGGAGTGACGAACCCGAGGTGATGCGACAACTCCTCGCGGCGCGCGGCGTCGAGGCCCTCCCCGACCCGCCGATCGAACTGCCCGGCGGCCTCGAAGATCTGCGCGCCGTGTTCAGTGCCGGAGCGAGCAAGGCCTGAGCGCGGCGGCATGGACATCGCGACCCACCTGAGCTGACCCAATTGAACGGGAGGACTGCGTGACCGGACGGGACGACACGGCGGTGTCAGCCGAGTGGATCGACCTGACCCAGCGCGCCGGACGAGCCTGCCACGACCTCGTGGGTTGGTTGATGTGGGACCCCGACGCGATCGCGCGCTACGAAGCGTTGGGCGTGCAGGACGGCGCCGGCTGGATCCAGGCCTGGCGCCTCGCTCCCCTCGGCCGGGTGGCACCCGCGGCGGCCGCGGCAACGACGTACTCCATCCACCCCCAGGTCGTCGCCGCGATCCTCGACCTCGCGTCCGCGGCGACCGATTCGGCGGCGATCGGCCGCGCCCGCGACCAGTCCGTCGAGGAAGGACTCGACGCGGTCGCGCCCGGACTCGGGGACCAACTCGCCCCACTGTCCGAGGACCTGTGGCGAGGCGTCGACTCGGTCCACTTCGGTGCACGACCACTCTTCTCGGCGTTCCGGGCCGAGCCCCGACCCGGGGGGCCGTCGCCGCTGTCGGCCTGGCGAGCCGCGAACTGCCTGCGCGAACTGCGGGGCGACAACCACTGGGTGCTCTGTGCCGCCGCCGACCTCGACGCGGTCGAGGTCGGCCTGCTCCACTCGGTCATGGTCGATCTCGACGAATACGGGTCGGAGGAGTGGATCGCCCGCAGCCGCGGGAACGACGACGAACAGATCGCACTCGGCTGGGCACGCCTCGAAGCGAAGGGCCTGGCCACCGCGTCGTCCGTGAACGACGAGGGTCGGGCGTTCCGCCACGATCTCGAACGACGAACCGACGCGCTGACCGCGCCCGCATGGCGGGCGGTCGGCGAGGCGACGACCCGCGCGTTCTGTGCAGCCGTCGAGGCCCACCACGACGCGTTCGTCGCCCGCATCGACGCGACTGCCGGCCCTCGCTGGATGCCGGCCGTCCGGCACAAGCCCGACTGACCGGCCTCTCGCGCGCGGGAGTACCGCGACCTTTGCTCACTTCCTCGGAATGGCCGGAGCACAACGCCTCGTCCTCGTTCCCGGCTCGCGGGATGCCGACCGCGACGATTTGGTCAGCAGCATCGCTCGCCTCGCTGAGAAGCCCTCCCGCCCTTCGATCAACGGCGAGCAAGTCCGACCACGCGGTCCATCCGGCCGGCCGGACGGACCGCAGTCGGCCGACTCAGTCGTCGGCGATGACGGTCAACGTCCCGGTCCGACGGAGCAACGGCAGCGTGCCCGCCGAGTCGAGCAACACCGAAGCGGTCTCGGTCGGTTCGACGGTCGAGTCACCGTTGACCACCACCGAGATCACCCCCGTGACCTTGCCCGCCAGGATCTTGACCAGGCCCGACTTGGCGACGAAGTCACCGTTCGCGGTCGCAGCCGAGTCGACGGTGTGGTAGCGGACGGATGTCGTGGTGGCCTGCGGCGCGGCGAGCGTCACCACGAAGGTGGCGATCTTCTGCCCACCGTTGCCTTCCACGGCGGCGGCGTCACCGACCGACACGCCCGTTGCCGGGTGCGTGTCGTCGTCGATGATCTTGGCGACGACGTTGTCGTGGTCGGTCGCGACCCCCGACGAGCCGGTGCCACTCAACTTGACCCGGAAGGTCTCGGTGCCTTCGGGGGTCGTGTCCCCCTTGACCGGGATCGAGATCTTCGCCTTGGTGGAACCCGCGGCGATCGAGACGGTGCCGGTCTTTGCGATGTAGTCCGACCCGGCGGTGGCCGTACCGTCCGCCGTCTCGTACTGCACCGGAGTCTTGGTCGTGAGCGGCTGCGACAGCGTGACGGTGAAGACCGCCTTCTGCGTGCCGCTGTTGCCCTCGACGATCGCGGCCTCACCAAGTGAAACCGACGGTGCGCCGGTGGTGTCGTCGTCCTCGATCTCGCCGGTCGCCTGCGTCGTCCCCTGGTCGGCACCGGTGACCGAGTCGATGACGAGGTCGAGCGACTCCTCGCCCTCGTCGACGAGGTCGCCGTTCACGGTCACCGTGATCGTGCCCGAGGTCCGCCCGGCGGCGATGGAGAGGCTGCCCGACTTCGCGGCGTAGTCGGCACCGGCGGTCGCCGTGCCGTCGACCGTGTGGTACGTGACGACGGTTGTACCAGCCTGCGCGGCGGAGAGCACCACCGGGAACATCAACGCGTGGGAGGTCCCGGCTCTGCCCTCGTACGTCGACGCGTCGCCGACGAACACCGTCGCGGCATCGGGCATGAAGATCGCGCCGACCGAGGTCAGTCCGTTCACGGTCACGTCACAGGTCGCGCCCGCGCCGGCACACGCGCCGGACCAACCCTGAAGCGCGTAGCCGGGAGCCGGATTCGCAGTCAGATGCACGACGGTGCCCGCGTCGACCGCGGTGAAGCACGTCTCGCCGCAGTCGATCTCCCCCGGGTTGGCGTTCGCGGTCCCGGTGCTCGACACGGTTCCGCCGAGCGTCGATGCGGCGAGCCCGGTCGTGACGCCCACGTTCAGCGTGGCCCGGTTCGCAGCCGTGCCGAAGTTGACGGCCACCATCTGGCGCGCGATGCGGTCACCGACGAAGTTCGAGCAGTTGTTCGGGTCACCGGTGATGTCGTTGCAGGTGACCTCGTTGTCGACCGGGTTGACCGGTCCGGTGTAACGGTACGTCTCGGTCACGGTGACGCTCGCCTGGTCACCCGGATCGATCGCGTCGTCCGGCTCGGTCTCCTGACCGCCGTTTGTTCCCGGGTCCGGCTGGAACAGCTCGGCGATCGAGGAGATCTGCGAGTTCGCGATCGCGCTCTGGACCTCGGGATCGGTGGCGAGGAGCTGGTTCACGTCGACCGGGTTGGGGCTCGAGGCCTGGTACTTGACCACGAACACCGCGTCGGGGAACCGCGGCTCCGCGGGCTCGGGGGTCTCGGCCGGGATCACGACGGAGCGAATCGCTTCGCCCGTAGGCGTGGACACGACCCGCGGCACGACCGCCGCCACACCGGGCTGCTTGAAGTAGTCGCCGGACGTGGTGCCACCGTACGGCGTGAGGGTGCCGCTCGGCCCGGACGAACCGAGATCACACAGCCACGAGTAGCGCTGGACGCCCGGCGTTCCGTTGATGTGCACGCCGAAGTGGTTGACGACGCCGATCGGTGTCCGCGCCGACCAGGCCCCACTGACGAAGTTCGCCTCGTAGCGAACGACGACGCCGCTGTGGCCGTTCGGGAACGTCGTGTTCACCTTGGATCTCGCGGAACCGTACGGGTTCCCCGGCCAGGTGTAGGTCACCTGGGTGTCGGTGATGTCCTCGATCTCGATCTCGAACCCTTCGCACTCCTTGTCGGTTCCGTTGCCGACATCGAAGTTCGTCGCGAAACCGATGATGGTCGGCGGCGACGCGTATGCGGGCCGCGCGGCGACGGTCACCACCGCGGCCCCGAGGAGCACGAGGAGCAACAGCAGCGGCACGAGCCGTCGCCGCGCGGACGGAACGAACGGAACGGAAACGAGCATCGAGGACCCCCAGAGACGGATGCGGATCACAGTGCCAAGACGCGTCGCCGCCGACAAGGTCATTCACGTCAAAGTTGGGTCAAGAAAGGGCAGGAGCGAGAGGGGCGATGGACGGGTGAACGATGTTCAGCGTACGGTGCCGCCTGCGTACGAACGGCAGCCCGCGCGTATCTCCACCCAACCGAATCGAGTGATCGCTGATGCCCCTCCCCCGGTCCGTGCTCGCACCCGTGACTCCTCGAGACCGAGATCTCGCGGTCGTCGGCGGCGCCATGCCTCCGGGCATCAGCGGAGAGATCGTCATCAGTGCGCCACATGCCACGACCGTGGGGCCACCCCACGCCTTCTTCGGGGCCGGCATGAGCTACCGGCTCTCGCTCCAACCCGAGACCTTCGGTGCCGCTCCCGGCACGTACGCCTGGCGGCAGGCCTGGATCGACTCGCCGAGTGCGCGCCTCCAACACAAGCGACCGGATGTGTTCACCCGCACCATGCTCGGGGTGCAGTCGCCGTTCGGGCTCGTCAACGCGGCGAACACGGCGCCCCTCCCGTGGGGCGACCGGCTCTTCATGACCTGGGACGTCGGTCGGCCGGTCGAGGTGGATCCGCACTCACTCGCGTTCGTGGGCGAGGTCGGCCGGGCGGACGAGTGGCAGGTCTTCGACCTGATGCCCGGGCCCGTGCTCCCGATGATCACCAGCACCGCGCATCCGGTGATCGACCCCGACCGCGACTGTCTCTGGACCGTGAACACCTACTTCGGTCAACTCTGGATCGTCCGGTGGGACGGTGACGGTCCCATCGCGCGATGGCCGATCGCCGGCGCAGTCATTCCCCAGTCCGTGCACACGATCACCCAGACCCGCGAGTGGCTCGTGGTCGGAGACTGTGCCTTCAAGGTCGAACCTCAGGTGATGACGGGCGGCGAACGCAGCGAGCCGGCGAACCCCGACGAACCCGTGTACCTCATCCGGAAGGCCGACCTGGACGCCGCGACGCCGGGCACCGAAGTCGCCTGCCGCACGTACCACCTCGCGCCGGAGATGAACCACTACTACGCGCAGTACGACGATTCCGACGGGGTTGTCGTGATGTTCGAACATTCCGAGAACGCGGATCTCGCCATGGCGTCGCGCGTCGGCGACGTGGACGCGTTCGGTCGACCGGTCGATCCGGCCCTCGCCGGTTTGTACGGCTTCCCGATGACCCCGACGACCACGTCGATGCAACGATTCGACCCCGAGACCGGCGAGCGCCACGAGATGGCCACGCTGTACGACCCGGAGCGGTTCCTCTCCCGTCAGCTCTCTGCGTTCGACTGGTCGACCGAGGGTTGGCTCGCGCCCTCCGCATTCCACAGCGTGTACCACGGGTTCCGCCCCGAGGCGATCGTGCAACGCATGCTCGATCTCTACG
Organism: uncultured Bifidobacteriaceae bacterium; assembly: GCA_964544295.1. GTDB lineage: Bacteria > Actinomycetota > Acidimicrobiia > IMCC26256 > JAENVU01 > JAENVU01. The sequence continues at coordinate 9,502 of CAZJBJ010000057.1, read as the reverse complement.
GCGACCGCGTCGACCGGGCGCTCTGGCCGACCGAGGAAACGACCGCGTCCATCGCGACCCACAGCTGGGACGGCCTCCAGACGATCTCCGAGTATCGGTTCGGCGACCTCGGCGATCTGCCGTCGTCGCCGATCTTCGTCCCAGTGGCCGCAGGCGAGGACGGACGCAGCGCGCACGGCGGCGCTCAGCCCGGCGGGCTGCACGGCTGGGTGGTGGTGCCGGTCATGAACGACAACGGGTTCCGCGTCGAGATCTTCGCGGCCGACAACATCGGCGGCGGTCCCGTCTGCACCCTCGCCGCGCCCGGGCACGCGGTTCCGTTCATCCTGCACTCGGCGTGGATGCCCCGAGCAGTGCCGAACACTGCGCAGCCCCGCACTCGCTTCGCCGACGATCTCGATCGGGTCTCGGAACTGCCGGACGATCTCGCCCAGACCGCCCGCGACGTCGCGGCCGAGCTGGACCACGCCGTACCGATGGCGTGACGGGTGATTCGTCGGCGACCCGCATCACGCGCCGACCCGGCGCCTCGTCCGCCGATCTCATCGACCGCGACCGGGACGGCCGATGCTCGGAGCGGACAGAATCACGGGGTGGAGTTCGTGATCGCCCGGAACCCGGACCCGGGTTCGTCGTTGCCATATCTCGTGCGCATCCCGCTCGGTGCGGCCGGTATCGCACTGAAGGTTCGCGACACGTGGCCGCGGACCGCGAAGGTCTACTGCCACCGTGCCGATGGATGGCCGGCCGGTGGTCTCGAGATCGTCGAGCGGGTCCCGGTGCGTTCCTGTGTGCGCCGCGGTGCCGCGATCGACCTCGTCCTCGACCGAGCTCGGGAGCACCGTTCTCAGTTCGTGTTCACCCGTGCCCGCGGCCGCGAGATGATCTTCTGGCAGAGCGCCCGGACCGCGAAACAAGCCCGGCCGAACGTCACGATCCCCACCGCACGCGCCGCGGGTCACGTCCTCGACATCGTCGTCGACAGCCACGAACGCTACCCATGGGACTTCCGGCACCAACAAGCCACCATCCACCGCGGCGCACTCGCGGCCGGTGACTACGGCGTGGTCCTCGACGACACGCTGGTCGCGAGCGTCGAACGCAAGAGCCTCGCCGATCTCGTCGCCACCCTCACCACCGGCAAGCTGCGATACCAACTCGCCGACCTCGCCGCGCTCGAACGCGCCGCGCTCGTCGTCGAAGACCGCTGGTCATCGGTGTTCAAACTCGAACGAGTCCGCCCGGCTGTCGTCGCCGACGGGCTCGCCGAAGCCCAGATCCGATTCCCGAGCGTGCCGATCGTGTTCTGCGAGACCCGGCCCCTCGCCCAAGAATGGACCTACCGGTTCCTCGCCGCCGCGCTCACCCACATCGAAGAAGACCGTGCCACACTCACCCGCACCGCCGCACTCCCACTCGCCGGTCCCGTCCCTGCGCCCGAACCGACCACCGCAACCGTCCGGGCCTGGGCACGATCCACCGGACTCGCCGTCCCCGACCGCGGCCGGCTCCGCCCCGAAATCTGGGAAACCTACCGACGCGAACACCCCTGACCCGCCGGCACGGGAGTGTCAGACGAGCAGCCAGGTTGACTTCTGAAGTAGTTCAGATATCATGAAGTCATGCGAGTGATCGAGCGACCATTCTCGGAGTTCCTCCGCCAACCCAACGATGTTGTTGCCGAGCTCGTCGACCACGACGTCGTCCTGCGGCGGCGTAACGCCCCCGCGGTGCGCTTGAGCGACGCGGGCCGCGACGAAGAACGCGACGAGGCATTCGACGCACTCGCCCGGGTGGTGCGGAATCTGCTCGCGCACAACCCGTCGAACCTTGACTCGACCATCGACGAGGTCTTTCCGTGGGCGAGCTTCCTGCCTCGGCAGGATCACACGACGTTCGTCGACGAATTGACCCAGACCCTCGTCGCCGTGTCGACGATTGATAACTACGCCCCCGTTGGTCAGTTGCTCCGGGAATGGAAGACGACTGCGGAGATCCATGCCGACCCACGACTGGCGCGTCGGTTGCGTCGCCGCGTCGACGCCGACGGCCCTCCGGTTCCGGCTCCTGCCATCTGAGCGCGGATGCCCAAGCGCAAGGAACGCGTTGCGCCGCCGCCCGCGGCCGGTGGCTGGGACTTCCGATTCGCGAACAACGACGCCATCAAAGGGTGGGAACAGATCTGCTCAGCCGCGTCCGCCAACGCGCGAACCGCGTGGGAGCAGATCACCGCCGACCCCCGCCGACGAGACTCACGACAGCATCCCCTCAAGGGTTCGTTGGGCTCGCGGCTGGTGAACGGCGTCGAGTTGGAGCAATGGCAGTACGAGGTCACCGCGGGCGGTCGGATCTGGTACTGCATCGATGACGACCAAGCGACGGTCTGGATGACCGACGCGAGTGTCGGCCACCCCAAGGCAACCGAGTAGAACCGCGGATCAGCATTCTCGGCGTCGTACGGCCACACGGCCATACCGACTGCATGATGCTCAGTCCATCGACGACGAGACCGCAACCGCGACATGATCAGTACAACCCAGCCGTCCGCTCGACCGGAGAACCTCAGTTCTCGCGCGGCCCAACCGCGGCCCAAACGCCGCCTACGATCGACCACGGGCAGCCGCCCGCACCGGTAGCAGGCATGCTGACCAGCACCTTCACGTCCCAGCCCTCGTAGCTCAGGGGATAGAGCATTGGTCCTAATCATCCGCGTGTTTCGGTCGGCCCGTGACCTTGCGGTGGCGGAAGCACCGCTGGTGTTGTCCTCGATCGTGGTGCGAGCAGGGCTCGTGGACCCATGAAGATCCACGCATCGCGGCGCCGCGCTTGTCGGTCAACCTCTCGCGGCCCCGCCGCGGCCCAGCCGACCACCCTCACGAGGCCCTCGCCGGTGCCCAACAAAGCGGGATGCTCCTATAGATCGTCAAGTCGTTGAAGCGATTTCATGTCGACGGTAAGGGCGTGGAAGACCTCTCGCGCGAGGTATCGCTTGAGACACCGCATGATCTCGGGCTTTGAGAGACCTTCGGTCGTGCGCCGTTCGACGTAGGCCCGCGTGCGGGGACAGAAACGCATCCGGACGACGACGGCGAGATGCAGGGCGCGGTTCGCTTGGCGGTCGCCGCCTCGGTGGAGCCGGTGCCGGGTCGTGCGTCCGCTGGATGCGGGGATGGGCGCGGTTCCGCAGAGGTGAGCGAACGAGGCCTCTGATCGGAGCCGGTCCGGATTGTTGCCCGCGGTCACCAGCAGCTGGCCCGCGTGGTCGGTCCCGATTCCGATCAGCTCCAGCATCGCGGGCGCAGCGCGTTGGATCAGGGGTTCGAGCGCAGCGTCGACCGTCGCGATCTCGTCATCGAGTGCGGTCACGCGACGGGCAACGAGTCGCATGGCGAGCTTCGTGGCACGTAGGTCGGTGAGATCGCGAGTGTCGGGACGGAACGCGGCGCAGCGACGCAGGAGCGGCGCCGTGCTCAACCCGTCGAGAGACGAACGAAGTTCGGTGGGAGCGGTAACGACGAGTGCCTTGAGATGATTGACCGCGGCCGTACGAGCCTTGACTGCTCCTTGGCGGCTGGCGCGAAGAACGCGGATCGACTCGACGGTTCCCGCCCGACGCTTCGGTGATGCAGTCGATGATCTCGACAGGACCGCTCGAGCTGCGGCTTCGGCGTCGATGGGATCAGACTTTCCGTGTTGGCGGCGATGGCGACGACTCGGTCGTTCCACCTCGACCACCTCGACACCCTGGTCGACGAGGAACCGGCACAGACCGGCACCGTAGGTGCCGGTGCCTTCGATACCGACTCGATCCACGTGTCCGAATCGGGCCATCCATGCGTACAACTGCACGTAACCACGCTCGGTCACTCCGAACTCGCGACTGCCGAGCACCCGACCGACGCTGTCGATCACCGCTGCGTGATGAGTGTCGCCGTGGGTGTCGACCCCACCGATGACGCCCCCAAGATTGTCTGCCATGCTTGTCATGCCCTTCGGTTGGGCACGCGCCGGCCGGGCGGGCGGACACGACAGTGATGAGCGGGACCCTGTACCCAGCAGGCTCCTATGAAGTCACCCCGCCCGTCCGGTCACGTGCGAACGAACGGGCACCAACGAGCAGGTCGACACATCCCGTTCAAGACCAACGGTCACTCAACTCCAGGGTCAGACCCACCCGCGGATGCCCAGGCGCCATCCTGCACGAACAGCGCCAGGCGCATCTTCACTGTCAACTCCAGAACTCCGGCGGATGAGGTCTGGGCATCTGAACTCCTTCCTGAGAACGACCACGGTCGCCTCAGTGTCGGTGTCCGTCAACCCGGGGGATCTCCAACCATGGCCTTCGCCCAACGGCTCACTGACGCTCGCAAAGAGCGCAAGCTCACCCAACAAGCCCTCGCCGACCTCGTCGGCGTGCACGTCACCCAACTCCGCCGCTACGAAGCCGGCACCGCCCAGCCCACCCTCGACGTGCTCCGCCACATCGCCCAAGCCCTCGCCGTCACCATCGGTAGCCTCGCCTTCGACAACGGCGAACGCGGACCCTCCGTAGACCTCGCCCTCGTCTTCGAAGCCGCCAGCCAACTCGACGACGAAGGCAAAGACCTCGTCCGCTCCCTCGTCGAAGGCGTCGTCCTCCGCAACCAAGCCCGCCGCTTCAGCAACGCCAGCTGACCGCGACGACGCTACGACGGTTCAGCGAAGGACCGCCACCAGTCCTCGTCGTAGGTGGTTTCCCCGAGCCAGTCGACGGTGGACAACACATGGTCGACGAAGACCTCGGGGGGGGCGAACGTCGTGGTCTCGGAGGTAGTGCGAGAAGCCTTCTGGCCACACGTACACACCGTCGCTGAGCTCGAGAGCACCATTGGGCTGGCCGCACATCCGACACGGCGAGAATCCCATGCACGCCCGCGTGACGAAGCCTCGATCGAGGTATTCGGCGACGATCTCGCGCTCGGTGGCATCCCAGGACGCGTCGACAAACCGGTCAGGTGACGGCCAGCCAGAAGCCCCCTCGCCCGCCCAGTAGCCGATCAGCAAGGGACGGGTGCCGTTCCCCCGGGGATGAAGCAACGGAACTCACCTCCATCGAAGTGATTCGGACTGGGTCTTGCGTGTGCTCGTTGGGTTGGTTTCTCATGCCGCGGTGGGCTGAGAGCGGTGACGGTAGTACTCCAGCACCGGCCGCATGAATCGCTCCTCCAACGCGCGCCAAGCCGGAGGCGAGGTCATCGAGTTCCGGTCGGGCCGACTGATCCGACGACACTCCCGATGCCACGGACTCATCAACGAGTACCACGCCACAGCCTGAACCACCCCTACATGGCCAACGAGAATGCGTCGCCGACCTCAGCGCGCGTAATCCCCCACAGCCATCCGCCAGGTGCCGAGACGCAACGACGAATGCATTCTGGCCGGAACACGCAACGCGCGACATCGTCAGGCCGCGTCGGTGGCGTCGACGATCGCAGCTCTGACAGCCGCGGCGACGAGCTGCGGCGTGTGAAGCATCGCCATGTGCGCCTGCCCCATCAGCTTATCGACGGTGGCGTGCGGCATGACCTTCGTCAACGCCCTGACCGCAGCTCCGAAGGGTTGATCCGGGCTCTCGGAACCGAGTAGAAACCGCGTCGGGATAGCGACATCGCGATAGCGATCAACGCCGGTAAGGCGGTGCACTTCACGGATCCCCGGTGCGATCGTCGGTGCTTGAATCACCATGTCCGCAAAGACGCTTCGAAGCAACGGACTAGTCCGCAGCATTTCCATCTCCGGCTCACTCACTCCTCCACTCGAGGCCCGAAGGTGTGTCCCGAGCGCAGCTTCGTAGTCACCTACCGCCGCGAACCGTTCGACCTCGGCGAGATCGGTTTCCGTCATGATCGGCATGTCGAAACCCAACGGCGGCTCGTAGAGCACGAGTCGCGGAATTGTGATCGGGCCACCAGCCAAGGCCGCGTGGAGAGCGACGATCGCACCGTAGGAGTGCCCGACGACACCATGGACCGGGCCGACTCGTTCGATCAGCTCGAGCACGTCGCGGGCTTCGTCGACGATCGATGGACCCTTGCCCCAGTCGCTATGTCCATGGCCGCGTCGGTCGAGCATGACGCAGGTGAACCCGTCGGCGAGATCGTCGCAGACACCGATCCAGTTGCTGCCCCGGCCGAGGCCGCCATGAACGAAGACGAGAACCGGCCCGGTTCCGACGCTGAGGTAGACGAGTCGAGTGCCATCGGAGGCTTGCAACTCGCCACCGCCGAGCGGGACCAGGGATTCGCTCATAGCAAGGCTCCGATCGTCGCGATGCCGGCTGAAAGGTCGGCGATCGAATCGCAGGGTTCGTCGGCAAGGTACGCGTGGGTGAGATTTGCCAGCCGACCGATCGACATCAGGAACGGTTCCCCACCCTGGGAAGTGCGTCGGACTCCAACCGCTTCGAACTCGGCCGCGCGCGGACCTGAGGACGCCATCATCACGTTCACCGGCAGTTCGGTGGAATCGACGAGCAGTTTCAGCGTCTCGAGTTCATCGAGGCCGGGGACGAACAGCCCGTCGGCCCCGGCGGCCGCGTACGAGTCGGCGCGGCGGATCGTTTCGGTCAGGCGATCTGCGGGATCAACGCGAGCACCGAAGTAGCAATCGCACCGAGCATTGATGAAGAGCGGGACACCCGCATCACTTGCGGCGCCACGGGCTGCAGCGACTCGTTCGGATTGCTCCTCGACGGAGAACAGTTGTCCGCTGCTTGCTGGTTGTGAGTCTTCGAGGTTGATCCCGGCCGCGCCGATCGCGATGATGTCCGCGACGGTCCGGCCGACATCTCGCGGCGTTGCTCCCCGGCCCGCTTCCACGTCGACTGTGACCGGCACATCGACCGCCTCGACCATCGAGGCAGCCAACTCGACGACGCGCGACCACGCGAGCAGTTCGCCGTCGGCGTGACCATGGTCGAGCGCGACCCCGAAGCTCGTCGTCCCCACGGCCGGCGCACCCGCGCTGACCAGCACCCGGGCCGACGACGCGGACCATGCGTTGGCCAGCCGCAGCATGGGCCCGTCGAAATGCAACGCTCGGAACGCCGTCGCCCGGGCAATCTGGGCCGCCCGCGCCGAAGTGCTGTCCGGTTCCATCGTGGTGGGTCGATTCAGTACCATACCAATGGAACATACTATCAGTATGTTCCATTGTCAACGAATCGGCTCCGTAAGCTCTCCCAGATGCCATCACCGGACCAGCCGCTCCGCGACGAACATCGCGACGCCACCCGGGCCGCGCTCGTCGCGTCGGCCCGTCGTCGATTCGCCTCCGACGGCTTCGCGGCGACCTCGGTCGACGACATCGCCGCGGACGCCCGTGTGACCAAGGGCGCGATCTACCACCACTTCGCCAGCAAGGAGGAACTCTTCCGATCCGTGTACCTCGACATCGAGACCGAGGTCGAGACCAGCTCGGCGATGGCCGCCTCGACCGGCAGCTCGGCGATCGACGCGATCCAACGTGGTGTCGACGCCTACCTCGACGCCGCGCTCAAGCCCGACGTCCAACGCATCACACTCATCGATGCTCCCGCGGTCCTCGGTCCCGAGCCCAATGGCGACGACGCCGAACAACCCGGACACCTCGGCCTGCGCGCTCTGATTGCTGGCGCAGTCGATTCCGGCGAGATCCAGAACGTCGACGACTATTGCCTCGCCTCACTGATCCGCGGCAGCTGTCTGCAAGGTGCCCTGCTCATCGCACGTGCCGCCGACCCGGCCGACGCCCGCACGCTCGTCGGCGCGACCCTGCACACCCTGATCCAAGGCCTCGCTCCCCGGTGAATGCCGGGTGGCGCCGCGCGCTACCTTCGAACACAACGGTGGAGCTGACATCAACACCAATCGGAGCGATCAGGCAGAGAAGTCCATGCGCACACATCCACGCTCGTCGGATGCAGCGGCGCGGCTCCGGACCGCGATCGCTCGAAACGTGCGACACCATCACGGAACGGCGAAGCGGAACGCGCCACGCCTCCGTTGGAGCGGTGACCACAATAGTCACGTCCCGACTTCGTCCGGCGACCGGCTGAGTGATTCACCACCGACACCTCGCCGATCGGGCACCCGACCGGCGGCTGGGAGACGTCGGGCTCGAGGTCGGGCGCACCGGGTTGACCGAACGCCATCGAATCCCTTCGGGCATCTCCTCCACCTCTTCGGGCGCTCCCCCCGCGCACATCGAGTGACCGGACCCGCGGAGGCGGTCGCGGCCATTCACCCCACGCGCTTCGGCATGTGAAATCTGTCGAGACCAGTTAGACATCCCACGGGTGGTAGGTGTCAAGCGGCGAGTTGGGCGCGGTGTCCCCAGGCGGTGTGTTCGTCGTAGATCGTGCCGTGGTCGAGGCAGCCGTGGAGAAGGCCAACGAGGCGGTTGCCGAGGGCGCGCAGCGCCCGGTTGTGGGTGTCGCCAGCCGCTCGGTGCTGGTCGTAGAACGTGCGGGCGCCGGGACTGGCGCTGAGCGACGTGAATGCCCACATCTGGCACGCGTCGGCGAGGCGTTTGTTGCGGGCGTAGCGGGCGAGAACGACTCGGTGTTTGCCTGAGGCTCTGGTGATGGGCGACGTGCCGGCGTAGTTCTTGCGACACTTGGCGTTCGCGTAGCGGTTCGGGTCATCGCCGAACTCTGCGAGCACCCGGGCGCCCAGGATCATCCCTAGTCCTGGCAGGGATCGGATGATCTTGGCGTCCGGGTGCACTTCAAAATGTTCGGCCAGTTCCGACTCGAGCCGTGCGATCTGAGCGGTGAGCTCGCCCGCCACCGCCACGAGCGCGGTGACGGTCGCCCCCATCGCGTTCGCGACGATCGGTGGTGCTTCGAGCTGGTCGGCGCGTAACGCCGCTTGGATTTCGATCGCTCGCTCATCGATCCGACGCTGCCGGCCACCCCGACGCAACGTGGACGCGATCTTTGAGCGCGACAGGCCCCGACCCAACGTCGGCGTCGACGCGACCGCCAACACTGCCAATGCATCGCCGGAACCGAGTTCGTCGAAGGCTTCGAGGGCCCCGGGATAGAACTCCCGCAGCGTTGAACGCAGCTGGTTCAACTGCCGTTGCCGGGTCCAGATCAGGCTCTGATGGGCCCGAGCCAAGACCTTGATCGCTTCACCCAAATCGCTATCACCAGCGATCGGTCGATGGTTGTGGCCATCGGTTCGTGCCAGCTCGGCGAGGACGAACGCGTCGCCGGGATCTGACTTCGCACCCGAGGTCGAGTGCCGTTCCCGATAACGCGACGTCGACATTGGATTCACCGCCAAGACCCGATACCCCGACGCGACCAACGCGGCGACGAACAAGCCACGATCGGTTTCCGTCGCGACGGTCACCTCAGCCGGATCGTCGACGAACGGTGCCAACAACTCATGGAACCGGGCGACACCCCCGACCCCTTCGGGCACTCGGCCCTTCGCGAGACGTCGACCCCGCTCATCTTCAATGTGGATGTCGTGAT
>CAZJBJ010000056.1:0-19880 GCA_964544295.1 uncultured Bifidobacteriaceae bacterium | reverse complement strand
CCCGCGGCGACGAGTTCGACCACGCTCCCGGCGCCGGCCGCGCCGTTCCCCGGGTTCCCCCCGGACACGACCTCGACGACCCGGCCGGTCTCGAGCACCACGACCACCCGGCCGCGTGCGACGACGACCACGAGTTCCACGACGTCGACCACTTCGACCACGACCACGACCACCGCGCCGCCGGTCGTGCTCACTCCCTGACCCGACCCGCGACGCCCGCGCCGCGGCGCGGTCAGCTGAGGGTGACCGGCAGGTGCTTGATCCCGTTGATGAGGTTCGACGTGAGTCGCTGCGGCTCACCGGCCAGGCGCATCTCCGGCACCCGGGTGAGCATCTCCTCGAACATCACCTTGATCTCCATCTTGGCGAGCGCGACCCCGAGGCAGTAGTGCGGACCGCGACCGCCGAACGCGATGTGTTCGTTCGGGCTGCGGGTCACGTCGAACGCGTGGGCGTCGGCGAAGACGTCCTCGTCACGGTTCGCGGCGCCGTACCAGATCGTGACCTTGTCGTTCTCCTTGATCGGCACGCCGCGGAGCTCGGTGTCGACCGTCGCAGTGCGCCGGAAGTACATGACCGGGCTCACGTAGCGCAACATCTCGTCGACCAACGTGTCGAGCGTGCCCGGGACGTCGGCCAACACCACGTCGCGCTGATCGGGGTGCTCCAACAGCGCCAGCATCCCCCCGCTGATCAGGTTGCGGGTGGTCTCGTTCCCGGCGACCGCCAGCAGCAGGACGAACACGTTGAACTCGATGTCGGAGAGCTGCTCGCCGTCGAGTTCGGCGGTGATGAGCGTGGTCACGATGTCGTCCATCGGCCGCTCGCGTCGCGCGTCGGCGAGCGACTGCGCGTACATGTACAGCTCCATCGACGCTTCCATCGCTTCTTCCGGCGCACCCTGGTTGTACTCGGGGTCCGAGTTGCCGATGAGCCGGTTCGACCACTCGAAGATCTTGTGCCGGTCCTCGTAGGGCACACCGAGCAGCTCGGCGATCACGACGAGCGGCAGCTCGGCCGCGAAGTTGGGGACGAAGTCGATGACGTCCTCGTTGCCCAGCTGCCGGTCGACGATGACCTTGGCCGCCTCGCGGATGTGGGGCTCCATCGCCTTGATCACCTTCGGCGTGAACCCGCGTGCGACCAGGTTGCGCAGGCGGGTGTGCTGGGGCGGGTCCTGGTTGAGCATCATCAACTCGGTGCCGTCCTGCTGGTCGTCCAGCAGCGCGCCGCCCTTGGCCGACGAGAAGGTCTTCGCGTCGCGTTCGATGGCGATGACGTCGGCGTACTTGGTGACGACCCAGAAGCCGGGCGCGTAGTTCGTGGACGGGTGCCAGTGCACCGGTTCGTCACGACGCAGCTCGTCGAAGAAGTCGTGCGGCGGGCCCGCCAGGTAGGTGGTGGGGTCGTCCAACTGCACCGCGTGCTTCAGCATCGCAGGGTCCTCCGGTTGATGGGCTCGGGTTCGCAGGGGCTGACCCCTCGACGTTGCAACGTTGCTCGCGCGTCGGTTCCGAAACTAGAACACGTTCTAACTGCGAAGATTAGCCGACCGGACCCCGACCCGAGGAGCGTCGCGTGACCGAGACCCTGCCGATGACCACCAAGCACTGCACCGTCGAACGCGACGGTCACGTGGTCATCCTGACGATGAACCGTCCCGAAGCGCGCAACGCGCTGAGCCCGGACATGCTCGTCGGCCTCGCCGACGGATTCACCTACGTGGACGAGACCCCCGAGATCCGCTGCGCGATCCTCACCGGCGCGGGTGGGCAGTTCTCGTCCGGCGCCGACCTCAAGGCGATGGGGACCCCGTCGGAGAGCGAGCACGTGCGCAACCGCATGGCCGAGGAACCCAACCTGCACTGGAAGGCGTTGCTGCGCGACTACCGGCTCTCGAAGCCGCTGATCGCCGCGGTCGAGGGCTACGCCGTCGCCGGCGGGACCGAGATGCTCCAGGGCACCGATATCCGCATCGCCGGCGAAGGTGCGATCTTCGGGGTGTGGGAAGGCAAGCGCGGCCTGTTCCCCCTCGGCGGTTCCGCGGTCCGCCTCCCCCGCCAGATCCCCTACACCGTCGCGATGGACATCCTGCTGTCGTCGAAGCCGGTGCCCGCGCCGGAAGCGCTCCGCATCGGCCTCATCGGACGCGTGGTCCCCGACGGCACCGCGCTCGCGGCGGCGCGCGCCGTCGCCGAACAGGTCGCCGCGTGTGGCCCGCTCTCGACGCAGGCGATCCTGCGCGCCTGGCGGGAGACGGAGTACCTCACCGAAGCCGAGGCCATGCCGATTCAGGACACGATCGGCTGGGAGGTCTTCGCGTCCGAAGACGCTCAGGAGGGACCACGCGCGTTCGCCGAGAAGCGTCCGCCCGAGTTCCGCGGCCGATGAGCCAAACCGCGCCCGGGAGCGAGCCCGACCACCACACTGCGTTCGTCACGCCCCAACGCGAGCGACTCGCCGAGGCGGTGCGGCACCTCATCGACGCGACCTTGACCATCGACGACGCCACCGAGGAACAACTCGGCACCGCCGCCGACATGGTCGAGACCGTGGCCCGTCACCTCGGACGCGAACCCCACGACGACGATCGCGGCGTGCGCCGCGGGGACGTGTCGGGCCACACCGATTACCTCCCGCGCTCGCCCCTCGTCGGGCAGGTCAGCCCGCTCGCGCCGCCGATGGCGTGGACGAGCGACGAGTCCGGCCTGCACATGACCGGCCGCTACCACGCCGCGTACGAAGGCCCGCCCGGCTACGTCCACGGCGGGTGGGTCGCCCTCACGTTCGACGAGTTGCTGGGTATGACCAACATCGCCAGCGGGCACCCGGGCATGACCGCCCGCCTCACCATCCGGTATCTCAAACCGACGCCGCTGCACCGGCCGGTCGAGCTCCACGGTCGCACCGACCGCGTCGAGGGCCGGCGGATCACGGCGACCGGCGAGATGTGGGTCGACGGCGTCAAGACCGCGGAGGCGGAGGGTCTCTTCATCACCATCGACCCCCGGATGGCGGCCGAGTACTTCGGTCGGTCCGAGGCGGCTCCGGCAGGCGCGGACGAGCCAGACTGACGGCATGCCGCGCATCGGACTCGTCCTGGGTGCCGGCGGCGTGACCGGTCAGGCGTTTCACGCCGGCGTGCTCGCGGCGATCGCGGACGAAACCGGATGGGATCCGCGCGCCGCGTCGATCATCGTCGGGACCTCCGCCGGCGCCGCGGTGGGCGCCTACCTCCGATTCGGGCTCAGTGCGGCCGACTTCGCCGCCCGCATGCGCGGCGAGTCGATGTCGCCGGCCGGCACTGCACTCGCCGCGCGCCTCGGCCCGACCGGCGACTGGACCGAGCCGACCCGGAGACGGGAGTGGTCGCCTCCGGGACGCGCCCTCGTGGGCCGGATGGTGCGCACCCCGTGGCGGCTCCGGCCCGAGGCCCTGCTCGGCGTGTCGATGCCAACCGGGCGAATCGACACCGAGTCCTGGACGGCCGCATTGAAGCCCGTTGCCGGAGATGACTGGCCGGCGGATCCACTCTGGGTGTGCAGCGTGCGCATGGACGACGCGTCACGCGTCGTGTTCGGGCGTGCCGGCGCACCGGTGGTCGACGTCCCGACCGCGGTGGGTGCCAGCTCGGCCATCCCCGGATACTTCGCGCCGGTCACGATCCACGGCCGCCGCTACGTCGACGGCGCGGTGCACTCGCCGACCAACGCCGACATCCTCCGTCACGAGCCCCCGGATCTGGTCATCGTTTCGTCCCCGATGTCCGTGTCGCGCAACGCCCGGCTCCGGAACCCGGCGCACGCGGCCCGCCGCCACTTCGGCGTGCGACTCGCCCAGGAAGTCCGACGGCTCCGGCGGGCCGGGATCACCGTCGCCGTGTTCCAACCCGGTGCCGAGGACCTCCCGGTGATGGGCGGCCGGGCCATGGACCCGCTCCGGGCGGGCGCGGTGGTGGCCCAGACCCGGGAGACGACCCGCCGCCGCCTCGCGGCGCGCCCGCTCCCCCTGTCGGAAGCGCCGAAAGCCCCTTAAGCCGACTCATCGAACGGTCGAATGCCAGGGCGTCGGACGACGCGCACCCTGGACGAGATCGACGATGCAGCCGCCACCAACCCGGAACCCACGCCATCGGCGGTCGCGGCGCGCCCAATCCGGGTTCAGTCTCATCGAGCTGATCGTGTCGCTCACGATCTTCAGCCTGCTGGTCGGCACGCTCGTCGCCCTGGTCGCGACCGGGCTCAACGTCGCCCGGAACAACAAGGATCGCTCGGTGGCCGCGCACCTGGCCAGCCAGAAGATGGACAAGCTCCGCCAGCTCTCGTTCCCGAGGATCGTCATCGGCGAGCAGACCGAGAACGTCAGTGTCGGTGGCGTCCCGTACAAGCTGGTGACCGACATCGAGTGGGTGGCGAACGGCGCGACGAGCAACTCGTGCGACTCGACGGGTTCGTCACCGCGCGTGCTGCGGGCGAGCGTGACGGTCACCTGGACCAACATGCGCGGCACCGACCCCGTCACGACCGCCACCGAGATCTCCCCGCCGGTCGGTTCCTACGACCCCGACAACGGCCACATCGCGGTGCGCGTCCGCGATCGCAACGCGGGTGCCCTGGGTGGCGTCCCGGTCCGGGTGATCGGGCCCGGCGTCGACCTCACCCAGACCACCCTCAACACCTCCGGGTGTGCCTTCTTCGGATTCCTGCCACCGGCCACCTACTCGGTCACGCTCGGCACTCCCGGGTGGGTCGACCGTCAGAGCGCGGCGGTTCCGACCCAGAGCGTCGGCGTCTCGGCCGGCAACGTGACCGCCGTCGCGTTCGACTACGACCAGGCAGCGACCATCGCCCTGACCCTGGAAGGAGACGGCGGCGGCATCCCGGCCAACGCAGTCTCGGTCACGGTCGCGAACACGGGACTGCTCCCGGCGGGAGTGAAGAACTTCGCGGGCGTGGGGCTCCTGCGCACGCTGAGCAGCCTGTTCCCGTTCGCGGACGGCTACACGGCCTGGGCCGGGGCCTGCGCCGACGCCGACCCCGAGGGCGCCGACACCTCCGGGACGCGGTACTGGCCCTCCGCCTTCCGCGACAACGCGATCTCGGTGGATCCGGGCGGGTCGACGGCGGCGACGCTCCAGTTGCGCACCGTGCGATTGGAAGTGCAGCGCGCCGCGTCGGTCGACCCGGTGACGCTGGTCGCAGTGCACGCCGCCGACGCGTCGTGTCCCGCCGGCTCGACCCTCACCGTCGGGACCACGTCGGTCGTGCGCAACGATTCCCTGCTGGTCGCGCTGCCGTACGGCACCTGGACGCTGCAGGCGGCGGGCCGGACCCCGAGCTCGGCGTGGGGTCGAGTCACGCTGGATCCGACCGACTCGTCGGTCCAGACGGTCAGAATCGAGTTCCCGTGACGCGGCACCGACGCAACCAGTCCGGCCAGAGCACGCTGGTCGAGATCGGGATGACGCTGCTCATCCTCGGCATCGTGATGGTGTTCCTCTTCACCAACATCGAGAGCGCCCAGCGCGTCGTCGTGGCCACCAAACTCCGCGTCACCAACCTCGACGAAGCCCGAACCCTGATGGCGGTGCTCACGAAGGACATCCGGACCGCGACCCGACTCACGGCCGGGACCTCACCGTTCGTGTCCGGCGACGCTCGGGACATCGTGTTCTACGCGAACCTCGACAACCCGACGAGCGGTCCCCGCAAGGTCCACATCTACATCGACGCGACCAACGAGATCATCGCCGACGTGCGCGAGCCCGACGCGAGCTCGGTGGCCCCGAACTACACCTATACGGGTCCGGCGCGACTCCGATACGTCGGTCGGTACCTGGCCAACACCAACGCCCAACCGGTGTTCGAGTACCTCGACGCCGACGGCACGCTGCTGCCGGTGCCGCTCTCCGCCGCCGACAAGTTGGCCGTCGACTCCGTACGGATCACCCTCGTCGTCAAGGCGACGACGACCCTGCCCGTCGGCCAGACGACCCTGGTCGATCAGGTCCGCCTGCCCAACGTCGACTACCAGACCACGGGATGAGTGCGATGACCCCGACACCCCTCCGCACGATGCGAACCCGTCGACCCGAGGACGGGGTGGCGCTGATCACCGTGCTCATCGCCATGCTCGTCCTGATCGGCCTGGCGGTGACGATCATCGACTACGCCGCGACCTCGCGAACGATCTCCCGCCAAGATCAGAACTGGAACGCGGCGCTGAACGCAGCCGAGGCCGGCATCGACGACTACTTGTTCCACCTGAACGAGGCGTCCAACTACAGCCTGTACAGCGCGACCAATCCCCCACCCGACGGCAACCTCGCGTTCTCGCAGTTCGTGTCGGTCCCCGGTGGCTCGACCCGGGCGGAGTACACGTACACGCCCGACACGAGCACGTTGACGACCGACGGCACCATCACGTTGACCTCCACCGGCCGCGTCCGCACGGCGAAACGGACCATCCAGGCCGTCCTGCGCCGCCGCAACTTCCTCGACTACCTCTACTTCACCGACTACGAGACCCAGGACCCCGCGTCGTACACCGGCAGCCCGTTCACGGCGACTCAGGCCCAGGCGAACTGCGCGTTCCACTACTACGACGGCCGGGACAGCCGCTGCAACGAGATCACGTTCTTCTCGGCCGACACCATCAACGGTCCGCTGCACACGAACGACGCACTGAAGATCTGCGGCAGTCCCGATTTCCGCGGCAAGGTGTCGACCAGTTGGAACCGCTCGTCGGGGAACCGCTGGCGCGACAGTTGCCCGACGAGTTCACCGAGGTTCGCGAACGCCGGTGATCCGAAGTACCTGGCGACGTTGGCCCTGCCTCCGAGCAACTCGGCGCTGCGATCCCAGACCAGTCCGGCCAACGGCGGCTGCCTCTACACCGGCCCCACCCGGATCCGGCTCCTGGCTTCCGGCGACATGACCGTGGACAGTCCGTTCTCCAAGAACACGCGCAACGGGTGTCCGACCAGCGGCACCGGCCCCCTGCCGCGCAACGGTGTGATCTACGTCCAGAACGTGCCGAGCGCGGCGTCCGATGCGAACTACACCTCCGGCTGCCCGTACCGGGTCAACGGACAGTCCCACCCGCTGGGGCTCCCGATCAACAACGACGTCACCCTGTACGGATGCCGCAACGGTGACGTGTTCGTCGAAGGCACGCTCAAGGGCCAGCTCACGATCGGCGCGGACAACAACATCGACGTGACATGGAACCTGACCTACAAGGACGGGACCAGCGGGCGGGATCTCCTCGGACTCATCGCCAACAACTACGTCGAGGTCTGGCACCCGGTGAAGTGCACGTCGGGGAGCAGCGCGAGCTGCAATCTCAAGGCCGACTTCCCCGGCGAGACCGCGCGGAACTCGACCTTCAACGACCCGAAGATCCAGGGCGCGATCCTCTCGGTCAACCACAGCTTCCGAGTTCAGAACTGGCAGATCGGTGCGCCGCTCGGCAATCTCTCGGTCACCGGGTCGATCGGTCAGCGCTACCGCGGCGCGGTCGGAACCTTCAGCGGCAGCAGCATCGTGACGGGCTACGCCAAGGACTACGTCTACGACCGACGGCTCAAGTATCTCGCCCCACCGAAGTTCATCGACCCCGTCGCCTCCGCATGGGGCATCGCGGTCTGGAAAGAGATCCAGAACCCCTGATCGGCGGGAACCGCCACTGCGAGAACACGTTCTCCCCCACTAGGGTCCGCCGCCATGACGGGGCCGATCGCACCGGGGACTGCGTCCGACCGCGACCGCGAGACGGCGCAACGCCGCGAGCGGATGATCACCGCAGCCGTCGAACTCGCGGTCGTCGGCGGCTACGACTCGGTGCAGATGCGGGACGTGGCGGCCCGCGCCGAGGTGGCACTCGGCACGCTGTACCGGCACTACCCGTCGAAGGACCACCTGCTCCTCGCGGCGCTCGCGGAACAGGCCGAGGCGCTCCGTGACCGCCTGGCCCTCCGCCCGCCCGAAGGTGCGGATCCGGCGTCTCGGACCGCCGACGTGTTGCGCCGGGCGAGCCGTTCGTTGGCCCGCCGACCCGAGCTGACCGCGGCGTTGGTCACCTCGCTCACGACCCCGGAGTCCGACACCGCGAGCCCCAAACGGGACGTGGAGTTGGTGTTGCGCGACATCATCGGCGCCGCGATCGGCAGCTCCGCGATCGACGACCCGGACGGCGTGATCCGGACCCTCGGTTACGTGTGGCTCGCGGTCCTGTCGGCGTGGGTCAGCGGCACGCTCGGGTCCGAGGAGATGGCCGACGATCTCGAGACCGCGGCGCGACTCCTCCTCAACCGGGTGCGACCCTCAGCGGACGAGCCGGCGTAGGTCCTCGCCGATCCGGACCGCGTTGGCGGGGTCCGACGAGTCGACCGGTCCGAGGATCACCCAGTCGGCGCCGGCGTCGCGATAGCGCGCGAGCGCGGTGGCGACCGTGCGCGGTCCGCCGACGAGCGTGGACGGTCCGGCCCCCAAGCGGGTCGCCTTCGCCCGCGCGGCGTCGTCGTCGGCGTCGAGCACGACGAGACCACCCCAGCTGGTCGTGAACGCGTCCGGGCTCGGGTTGAGGCGATGCACCAGCGCGGCGACCTCGGCGGCTTCGCGACCGAACTGCTCGACGTCGGCGCCCCACCGGTTCCAACCCTGCGCACTCTCGGCGGCGATCAGACCGACGTGGCGCGCCCGGCCCCCGACCCAGGTCGGATACGGGCGGCCGGCCAGTTCGCGCAGCGCG
Source organism: uncultured Bifidobacteriaceae bacterium (assembly GCA_964544295.1). Lineage (GTDB taxonomy): Bacteria > Actinomycetota > Acidimicrobiia > IMCC26256 > JAENVU01 > JAENVU01. The sequence continues at coordinate 11,129 of CAZJBJ010000056.1, read as the reverse complement.
GCGCGCAGCCACTTCACCCGGTCGGTCTCCGAACCCATCGGAAGTCCGAACGTCTCCATCTCGACGCGGCTCTCCTCGTCGCCGGCGCCGATGCCGACCATCAGCCGGGGTCCGGCGATGCGCACGACCGTGTCCAACGCGACGGCCAGCGTCGCGGCGGGGCGCAGGGACGCGCGCACCACGAGCGTGCCGAGGGTGATCCGGGTGGTCGAGGCCGCCAGCGCGCCGAGGAGCGCGGTGCATTCCAACGCCGGCCGCATCTCACCGTCGCCGCCGACGCGGAACAGGTGGTCGTAGACGAAGAGGCCGTCGACACCCGCAGCCTCGGCCGCGGCGGCGACGCGCAAGGGCACCTCGGGGTCGGTCGTGAACGACGGCAGCGTCAACCCGATCTTCATGCCCCACCCTCCGTGCCCGCGAGCGATTGGTCCAGCGCCAGGATCGCCGCGCCGATCACCCCGGCCCGTTCGCCGAGGGTCGCCGGCACGATCTCGGGGAGCGGCCGGTAGCTCGCACCCTCGAGGTGGCCGACGAAGTGACGGCGAATCGGCTCCAGATACAGATCGCCGTCGTTCACGATCCCCCCGGCGATCGCGATCACGCCCGGGTCGAAGATGTTGGCGAGCCCGACGAGACCGAGCGCAACGTTGCGTCCGTAGTGGTCGATGAGGGCCCGCGCGTCGGCCGCGCCGTTCCGCCCCGCCTCGGAGACGTGCTGACCGGTGACGGCGTCGACCGTTCCGCCTGCGAGCGCCACCACGCTCGCGAGTTCGCCGCGAGCGGCGCGCTCGCGCGCCATGACCCCGAGCGCGGTTCCCGATGCCAGCGCTTCCCAGTGCCCCACCTCGCCACACGCGCACGGCGGGCCGTTCGGGTCCACCTGGAAATGGCCGACTTCGGCGGCGAACCCGTTGGCGCCCCGCAGGACCCGACCGCCGACGACAACCCCGCCGCCCACGCCGGTGCCCAGGGTGATCACCATCGCGTCGGTCATCCCGATCGCCGCGCCGAACCGGACTTCGGCGTACGCGGCGACGTTGGCGTCGTTGTCGACCACGGTGGGGAGGCCGACCGCGGCCTCGACGTCGGCGCGCACCGGCGTCGACCGGAAGGCCGGGACGTTCGGGGAGTAGTGGATCGAGCCGTCGAGATCGACCATGCCGGCCGCACCGATCCCGACCGTCTCGACCGTCGGATGTTCGGCGCGCAGATCGGTCACGGCCCCCACGATCGCCTCACGGAGGTCGGCCCACGTCGACGTCGGTGACGGCACCCGCACCTCGGCGCGGACCTCACCGCGATCGGACACGACCGCGCCGAGCACCTTGGTGCCGCCGAGGTCGAGGCCGATGCCGATGCGTTCGGTCACGAACCGCCGTCCGGGTGCAACCACGAGACCGAGTGCTCCCCGGAAGCGTCGGATCCGGCGGTCGGTTCGGCTGCGGTCGCCGCCGCGTCGCGCGCCATCGCCGAGCGTTCCGCCATCGCGGCCCGCTGTTGGGCGAGCACGGCCTCGGTGGCATCGACCAACACCTTCACGGTGAGGACCACCTCGTGCGCCGCGGCCACGAAGTGTTCCGCGGCTTCGGGTTGTGCGTCGCTCAGCCCGTCGACGAGGGCGAGCAGCGTGGCGAATCCACCGACGCCACCCTGGGGACCGGCCGCGCCCCCGAGGCCGTCGGCCGCCGGGTCCGGTTCCCTGTCGTCCGCCCGCTCGCGCCACCCCATACCCAGATCGCCCGCGGCTCCGTCGGAGTCGCGTTCGAAGAAGGGATTGCGGCGGGGTGTGCCCGGGTCACGCATGACGGGTGAGGCTACTGCCGGCCCTGCTCGACGGCCTTCTTCAGCTCGCGCAGCGCCGTCCCCATGATCATGCCGGCCGCCCGGCGCTTGATGAGGCCCGGCAGCGGAATCGACAAGTCGACGACGAGGTCGTAGTGGACCCGCGTGGCATCGCCCTCCGGCTCGAACCGGTAGGTCCCGTCGAGCTGGCGGAGCTTCTCACCGGAGTCGAGCACCCACGAGAACGACGTGGGCATTTCGGAATAGTCGTACTTCAACACGTACTTGAACGACTGCCCCATCGCCGCAGCGCGGAACTCGACCAACGATCCGCGCCCCTCGGCATCGCGTTCGAGGATCGTCACCTGCTTGAGGTCGCGGGCCCACGAGGGGTAGTGCTCGAAGTCCAGGACGACGGCGAGACACTCGTCGATCGTGGCGTCGATGCGAATTCGTTCATTGGCCTGCTCAGCCATCGGCCCTCCTCTTCATGCCCCCACCTTGGCGCGTCGACCGGTCCGGCCGCAATGGCCGCGCCGGCGGTGCGACATCTTGACGCATCGGGAACCGGGCGTGGCGCGCCCCCCACAGCCCGACGAACCCGAGCGACAACATCGGCACCAACACCGCGAACGGGTTGGAACCCGCGCTGATCGCGGTGATCACGAGACTGAGCCCGAACGACCCGTAGAGCTGTCGTCGAGCCGGGCGATCGACGTCGCCTTCGACCAGGAACAGGCTGCCGACCGCGATGTCGTCGCCCTGTGAGCTGCGGGTCACGGCGATCGCGAACGCCCAGACCCACACGACGAGCGACACGCCGAACAACGCCAGACACACCCCGGCGGAGATCCCGTTCCCCGAACTCATGCCGACCAACGCGGGGATCGCGCCGAGCGTGAACACCAGGTTGCTCACCCACGAGGCGACGACGATGCGACGTCCGGGCGCGGGCGAGGTCATCGCCGGAGGCTAACGCTCACCCCGTCCCGATCCCGATCCCGATCCCTCGCACGACCCTCGACCGATGTGCGCTCCGCCACCCCCTGGGTGGCGGAGCGCACATCGGTGGTCGGGGGGACGACCCGCCCGCGACGGTGTCAGGGACTCAGGACGTCCAGGTCGCCGGCGGCCAGGCGGGCAAGCGGGCGGACCCGTTGGTCGTAGGACCACTCGGTCTCGGCCCGGGCCCGGGCGGCGGCACCCATCGCGGCGCGCCGGTCGGGGTCGTCCAACAGTTCCCGCAGCGCCGCCGCGACCGCACCCGGCTTCCGGGGGTCCACGACCAGCCCCGTCTCACCGTCGAGGACCGCCTCATCCGATCCCCCACTGCGACCGGCGACACACGCGAGCCCGGACGCCCCGGCCTCGAGGAACACGATGCCGAACCCTTCGGCCTCGAGGCCGAGCCACCGATCGCGACACACCATGGCGAATACGTCGGCCGCTCGATGCGCGAGGGGCAGTTCGTCGTCGGAGACCCGGCCGAGGAACCGCACGCGCGAACCGAGGTCCAGCGCGCGGACCCGCTGTTCGAGCCGCGCCTGATCACGGCCACCACCGACGACCACGAACTGCACGTCCGCGGGTAGGCGCGCCAACGCGTCGATCACCACGTCGAAGCCTTTCCTCGGGACGAGTCGACTCGCGCCGAGCACGATGCGCGCGTCGAGATCGAGACCGAGCGTCCGGCGCGCCGCGTCGCGTTCCCCGGCGTCGGTCGGCGGTCGGAACCGGACCGGGTCGATGCCCGGTGGGACGATCAGCGCCGGGAGCGGGCGACCCGCCGCTCGTTCGGCCTCGGCCCGCGGATAGCCACCCGCGGCCAGGATCCCCGCGGCGCGGCGCAGCACCCGCCCGAGCACCGGTTTGCTGGGCAGCCGACCCGGCACCGTCACCTCCGCGCCGTGCACAATCACGATCACGGGCGCGGCCGACAGTCGCGCGCCGAGCAGACCGAGCGGCAGCGCCGGGTCCAGGAAGATCACGTCGGCACCGACGTCACGCGCCAGCGCGTCGATGTCCCGCGCGAGCCCGGGCGTCGGGAACAACACCGGCTCCCGCCGCCGGACGACGCGGAACGGCTGCGCCGCGTCCCACGACCGATCACCGCCGTACGGGGTGGTGAGGACCGTGGTCTCCTCGGGTGGCAGCCGCCGCCACAACTCCCAGAGATACGACTGGATCCCGCCGATCTTCGGCGGGAAGTCGTTGGTGACGAGCAGCGAGGTCATGTGCCCGGCTCCGGTTCGGGGATCTCGTTCCGGCCGAGCGCGGCCACGTGTTGTTCCCGCACCCGGGGGTCGGCACCGCTCCAGAGCAGCGCCAAGCCGGCCGCCGCGGCGAGCGCGCCGAAGAGGAAGCCGCCTTCGTAGGACGACACGCTCACCACCGCGCCCACCAGGAACGCGCCGAAGCCCTGCGAGAGGTCGAAGAACGTGCTGAACGTCCCGACCACCGCGGCCCGCTCCCGTTCGTCGACCCCGACCAGCGCCAAGGTCATGAGGTTCGTGTACATCATCGACATTCCGACCGCGAAGATCACCGTTCCGACGACCAGCCCCGCCGGGCTGGGGAACAACGCGATCACCACCATCGCCAGCCCCGCCCCGGAGAGCGCGACGGTGCCACCGCGCAGCGGCCCGAGCCGGTCCGGCAGGGTCGCGCCGAAGATCCGGATCCCGAGGACGAGACCGCCGTAGAGCAGGAAGAAGTTGCCGACGTCGTCCACGCCGAACGTCCGCCCGTAGAGCTTGAGGAATGCGGTGTACCCCGCGAGCGCGATGAGCCCGAGGAACATCATGATGCCGGGCAGGATCGCCGCCCGGTGGAGCAACGGACCGCCCTCGGGCGGCGCGACGTCGGGCCGGGTCTCGCGGGTGAACATCCCGAGCAGCGCGGCTCCGGCGGCGAGCGCACCGCCGACGTACCAGACCGCGTGGAACCCCCATGCCTGTTCCACCGCCTCGCCGACCTTCGGCCCGAATGCGAGGCCGCTGTAGACCGCGACCGACCAGTACGAGAGCGCCTCGCCGCGCCGGTCGACGGGCGACAGGTCGGTGATCATGGTCGCAGCCCCGACGAAGAACGCGGCCTCGCCGATCCCACCGACGAGCCGGATGCCCACGAGCAGGGGGAGGCTGGTTGCGAACACGTACGCGAACGTGGTCACCGAGACGATCGCCGCGCCACCGATGACGAGAAGTCGGCGACCGGTGCGATCGCCGATCCGTCCCGCGAACGGCCGCAGGATGACGGCACCGACCGCGAACGCACCGACGGCGACGCCGACGCCCAACGCACCCGAGCCGAGTTCGCGCTTGGCGAAGATGGGTAGGACCGCGATCCCCGTGCCGAGAGACACGAAGTACAACCCGCCGGCCAGCGTGACCAGGACGAACGGTGCGGTGACGAACCGTTCCTGTGACCGCGCCACCTCAGGGGTTCTCGGCCGCGAACGCCAACGCGGCGTCGAAGGAGTCGCCCGCCGCGATCATGCGTCGGTACTGGATCACGCGGCGCGGCTGCGAGAAGCCGAGCACCCCACTGATGCGACCGGAGCGTTCGAAGATCGCGACGAACCGATCCTCCTCGACCGAGCCCGACACGACCTCCATCCGGTCGTCACCGCTGAACCGACCGGCGCTCTGGATCTTCACGTCGTACTGATCGGACCAGACGAACGGCACGGTCCGGAACGGCAGCGGGTCGTCGCCGGCGAGCAACGACCGCGCCGCGTGCGTGCCCTGCTCCGCGGCGTTGGTCCAATGTTCGATGCGCATGACCTCACCGTCGAACTGTTGGTTCGGCCACCGACACACGTCGCCGGCGGCCACGATCCCCGGCGCCGCCCGGAGTGCGGCGTCGCACACGACGCCGTTGTCGATCTCGAGGCCCGACCCGTCGAGCCAGTCGGTCGTGGGGACGGCGCCGATCGCGACCAGGACCGCGTCGGACTCCACCACCGATCCGTCGACGAGGTGGACTCGTTCGACCGTCGCGTCCCCGGCGATGGCGTCGACGCCGACGCCGAGGCGCAGGTCCACGCCGTGGGCACGGTGCAGGCGGGCGAGGACCTCGCCGATGACCGGCCCGACGCCTCGCACCATGGGTTGGGGCAGGGCTTCGAGCACGGTCACGTCCCGACCGAGGCCGCGCGCCGTCGCCGCGACCTCGGCACCAATGAATCCCGCGCCGATGACGCACAGGCGCGCGTCGTCGCCGAGCGCGGCACCGATCGCGTCGGCATCGGCGGTCGTGCGCAGGGTGTGGACCCCGGGGAGATCCGGTTGGTCGGGCAGGCGACGCGGGTGCGCGCCGGTGGCGATCACCAAGCCGTCGAAGGCGACGGTGGCGTCGCCGATGCCGACGGTACGCCCGGACACATCGAGGGAGTGCGCAGGCGTGCCGAGCCGGAGCTCGACGTCGAGATCGTCGTACCCCTGGGCGCGCAGCGCGAGCGAGGCGCGATCGACCTCACCGGCCAGATACGCCTTCGACAACGGCGGTCGGTCGTAGGGCTCGGCCGCCTCCGCGCCGACGAGACTCAGCCGACCGGTGAATCCCTCCCGGCGGAGCGCTTCGATCGCGCGCAGGCCGGCGAGGGACGCGCCGACGACGACGACGTGTTCCACGAGACCGACCGGGCCGGGTTCAGCCCTCGACCGAGATCGCGCCGGTCGGGCAGGTGCGGACCGCTTCCTCGACGGCGGGGCGCAGTTCCTCGCCCGGCTCCTCCTGGAGGATGTACAGGAAGTTGTCGTCACGCACCTCGAACACCTCGGGCGCGGCAGCCATGCACACGGCGTTGCTCTTGCACTTGTCGAAATCGACGACGATCTTCATCGCGAGCCTCCTCGTCCGGTGGGTCCGAGCACACTAGAACGATCCCGCGCGACCCGACGGAAACCGATCGGCGTCCCGACGGCGGCGGGCAACGTGCGCGAAACCTGACTCCGGCGTCATACTGACCGCCCGTCCGCCTCGCCCAGATCGGATCACCCGTGCCCGCGCGTCCTGCCACTCATCGCCGTTCGCACACCGCGTCCGACCTCGACGTGTCCGGACGACCGCTCGGCCTCCGCGCCGTCGACCTCGACGCGTTCCTGCATCCGCGGACCATCGCGCTCATCGGCGCCTCCGAGCAGTCCGCCAAGCCGAACACGGCGATGACGCGCAAGTTCGACGCGTGGGCCAAGGCCAACGGCGCCACGCTCTACCCGGTGCACCCCAAGTACGAGACCGTCTTCGGCCACCGGGTGTACCCGTCGCTCGCCGACGTGCCCGTCGAGATCGACCTCGCGATCATCCTCACCGGCCGGGCCGTCGACACGTTCGAGGAGGTGCTGGCCAGCTCGGCCAAGTTCGCGGTGATCTTCGCGGCCGGCTTCAGCGAGACCGGGAAGGACGGCGCGAAGCTCGAACGCCGACTCGACGCGCTGGTTCGCCAAGGCGACGTGCGACTGCTCGGCCCGAACACGAACCTCAACGCGTTCGAGGACTTCCGCCAGGATCTCGACGGTCCGTCCATCGCGCTCGTCACCCAGTCCGGCCACCAGGGACGGCCCGTCTTCCAGGGGCAGGAACTGGGAATCCGGCTCAGTCACTGGGCCCCGACCGGCAACGAGGTGGACCTGGAGTTCGCCGACTTCGCGTCCCACTTCGCGGCCCAACCCGAGGTGGGTGTGGTCGCGTGTTACATCGAGGGCTTCAAGGACGGCCGCACCCTGATGCTCGCCGCGGACCAGGCGGCGTCCCTCCAGAAGCCGATCGTCATGGTGAAGGTCGGGCGCACCGACGCGGGTGCGTCGATGGCCCAGAGTCACACCGGTCACCTCACCGGATCGGACGCCATCACCTCGGCGGTGTTCCGCCAGTTCGGCATCACCCGCGTGGACGGACTCGACGAACTGCTGGAGGTCTCCGCCGGTCTGGCCCGCACCCGACCGGCGACGATGCCCGGCTGGGCGAAGCGCGACCGCGAGCCCGGTGTCTGCGTCTACGCGATCTCCGGTGGCACCGGTGCGCACATGGCCGACATGCTCGCCGACGCCGGGCTCCGACTCCCCGACCTGACGCCCGCTACCCGCCGCACACTCCACGACGGTCTGATTCCGACCTACCTGCGGGTGAGCAACCCGGTCGACTCCGGCGGCCCACCGGTCGCTGACGCGCGCGGACGGCGCATCCTCGACGCGATCGTCGCCGACCCGAAGGTCGACATCCTGGTGGTGCCGATCACCGGGGCCGTGGCCGCGTTCAGCAAGCCGTTCACCCGGGATCTGGTCGAGGTGGCCGCCACGACCGACAAGCCGATCTTCGTCGTCTGGGGTGCGCCGCCCGGTACCGACGACACCTACTACTTCCATCTTCTCCACGGTGGCCTCCCTGTCTTCCGGACCTTCGGCAACTGCGTCACCGGCATCCGCGCCTACGTCGACTACTGGCGCTTCGCCGCCCGGCACCGCTCACCCTTCACGGACGCGCCGACCGCGCCGCTCCCCGCCGCCACGCGGGCCCGGGCGATCGTCGAGGCGACCGCGCCGGGCACCGCTCTCTCGGAGTGGGAGTCCAAGCGTGTCCTCGCGGCCTACGGCATCCGATCGGCCAAGGAGGAACTCGCCCCGTCGGCGAGCGCGGCGGTGAAGGCGGCCGCGAAACTCGGATATCCCGTCGTGATGAAGGTGTCGTCCCCGGACCTGTTGCACAAGAGCGACCTCGGACTGGTGCGGGTCGGCGTCGGCTCGGCCGCGGCGGTGCGGTCCACCTACGAGGAACTGCTGGCCACCGCCCGGAAGGCCGGCGGACGCAACGTCCGCATCGACGGCGTGATCGTGAGCGAACTCGTCACCGGTGGTGTCGAGACCGTCGTCGGCGTCTCCCAGGACGAACTGTTCGGCCCCGTGGTGATGGCCGGACTCGGTGGCATCTTCGTCGAGGTCCTGGGCGACGTCACGTTCCGCGTGCCCCCGTTCGGCGAGGATCAGGCCGCCGCGATGCTCGACGAACTCGCGGGCGCGGCGATGTTCGACGGCGTCCGCGGCGCGAAGCCGGTGGACCGGGCGGCCCTGGTCGACGTGATCATGAAGGTGCAGCGCCTCGCACTCGACCTCGCCGACGTCGTCGGCGAACTCGACATCAACCCACTCGTCATCCGGCCCCGGGGCGCCGTCGCACTCGACGCGCTCATCGTGCGGGCCCCCGACCGGAAGTAGACCGATGGACACCGACACCGCAACGCTGGCCGACGCCGAACTCACCTCCGAACTGCGCGACGGGGTGCTCTGGCTGACGATCAACCGCCCCGACGCGTCGAACTCGATCCCGTACTACGTGCGGGATCGCCTCATCGACCACTTCCGCGACGCACACAGCGACCTCGCGGTGCGCTGCATCGTCCTCACCGCGGCAGGCGAGCGCCACTTCTGCACGGGCTCGGACCTGCGCGTCCGTCCACCCGCGGGCCCGAAGCCCGAAGGTGCGCCCGACTTCGTCGCCGGGAGCGCGGTGCACATGATGCGCACCGGATTCCAGCAACTCATGGAACGCATGCAGGACTGTCAGAAGCCGATCATCGTCGCGTTGAACGGCACCGCCGCAGGCGGCGGGGCGATGCTCACGCTCGCGGCGGACCTGGTGATCGCGGCCGACACCGCGAAGATCGTCGACGTCTTCGGCAAGCAGGCGCTCATCCCCGACGGTGGGTTCCTCTATCTGCTCCCGCGCATCGTCGGCACCCACAAGGCCGCCGAGATCGTGTTCCTCGGCGACACCATCACCGCGACCGAGGCCGCCGAACTCGGCATCGTGAACCGGGTCGTCCCCGCAGCCGACCTCCACGCGGCGACCGCGGAATGGGCCACCCGCATCGCGGCGAAGCCCACCAAGGTGCTCGGCTGGGCGAAGAAGCTGCTCCACGACGCGACCGAGATCCCCCGCACTGCGACGCTCGAGAACGAGGCGGTGTTCATCGAACTCAACCAGGGCACCGAGGACGGCAAGGAGCGCATGGCCGCCATGATGGAGAAGCGCGACCCCGTCTGGCGCGGCTGGTGAAGATTCAAGATGCGTGCGCCGTCGTCGGGATCGGGCAGACGGCGTACGGCAAGGGGCTCGCCGACACCGAGCTCTCGCTCGCCTGCCAGGCCGTGAGCGCGGCCATCGACGACGCAGGGCTGCGGCCGGCCGACATCGACGGGCTGGCGATGTTCTCGATGGAGGACGGCCGCGAAGTCGACATCGCGCGCAACGTCGGACTCGGCGACATCACGTGGTTCTCGCAGGTCGGCTTCGGCGGCGGCGCCGGCTGCGGGGTCGTCGGCCAGGCCGCGATGGCGGTCGCCACCGGCCAGTGCCGGACGGCGGTGGCGTGGCGGGCGCGCAAGCGCGCGTCGAAGGCGAGCAGACCCTGGGCGCAAGTGGCGGAGCGGCTCGCCGGCCATCAGCAGTGGAGTCGGCCGTTCGGGGTGCTCCGACCCGTCGACGAGATCGCCATGCTCACCCGCCGGGCGATGCATCAGTACGGCTACACACGCGACCACCTCGCCAACGTGGCGTTGGCGTTCCGGAAGCACGCCAACCGCAACCCGATCGCCACGATGCACGAGAAGGAGCTGACGCGCGAGCAGTACCTGGACGCGCGCTGGATCTCGGAGCCGTTGTGCCTGTTCGACAACTGCCTGGAGACCGACGGTGCGTTGGCCGTGGTCATCACGAGTGCCGAGCGGGCCCGCGACCTGCCGCAGCCGCCGGCCTACATCCACGCGTTCGCCCAGAGCATCCCGCAACAGCATCAGGTCATGACCAACTACTTCTGCGCCGACCCGCTGACGGGGCCCGCGTGGGCGTGCGCACGACTGTTGTGGGAGCAGAGCGACTTCGCGCCGGCCGACGTGCCGGTCGCCCAGCTCTACGACGCCTTCAGCCCGCTGATCCCCCTCTCACTCGAGGGCTACGGCTTCTGCGGCCGGGGTGAAGGCGGCGAGTTCACGAACGACGGCGCGTTGGAGTGGCCGCACGGTCGGCTCCCGACGAACACGTCGGGCGGCGGGATGTCCGAGGCGTACGTGCACGGGTTCAACCTCGTCCTCGAAGGGGTGCGCCAGATTCGCGGGACGTCACCGAACCAGGTCGCCGACGCGACATGCTCACTGGTCACGAGCGGTGAGGGCGTCCCCACGAGCGCGGTGTTGTTCCGACGATGAGCGAGTTCCTACTCCCCGACCTCGACGACGAGACCTCGGCCCCGTTCTGGGCCGGCACCGCGCGAGGCGAGCTGCTGGTCCAGGCGTGCGGTGCATGCGGCGCGTGGCGGATGCCCCCGCGACCGATGTGTCCGGAGTGTCGGT
>CAZJBJ010000055.1:0-20225 GCA_964544295.1 uncultured Bifidobacteriaceae bacterium | reverse complement strand
ACATGGTCATGGTCAAGCCGGCCCTCGCGTACCTCGACATCATCACGTCGTTGCGGAGCTCCTTCGACGTGCCGCTCGCCGCGTACCACGTGAGTGGCGAGTACGCGATGGTCAAGGCCGCCGCCGCCCAGGGTTGGATCGACGGGGATGCGGTGGCCCTCGAGCATCTGCTCGCGATCCGCCGGGCCGGCGCGGATTTCATCCTCACGTACTTCGCGCGCGAGATCGCCGAGGTCCTGGCCCGTGACTGACGACCGGCTGCTGGCGAGGGCCGAGGCGGTCATCCCCGGTGGGGTGAACTCGCCGGTCCGGGCGTTCAACTCGGTCGGCGGATCCCCGTTCTTCGTCGCGTCGGCCAATGGCGCGGAGATCGTCGACTCCGAGGGCAACCGCTACCTGGACTACGTGCAGTCCTGGGGGGCATCGATTCTCGGTCATGCGCACCCGGCGATCGTCGAGGCGGTGCAACGCGCCGCGGCCGACGGCACCTCGTTCGGGGCGCCGACGGCGCGCGAGGTCGAACTCGCCGAGGCCATCTGCGCCCGGGTGCCCAGTGTCGAGAAGGTCCGGCTCGTCTCGAGCGGCACGGAAGCGGCGATGACCGCGATCCGGCTCGCGCGCGGCGCGACGGGACGCGCCGCGATCGTCAAGTTCGCCGGCTGTTACCACGGCCACCTCGATGCCATGCTGGTCGCGGCCGGCAGTGGCGTCGCGACCCTCGGGATTCCCGGTTCGGCCGGCGTCACGCCCGGAGCCGTGGCCGACACCGTCGTGGTTCCGTACAACGACATCGCCGCGCTCGACGCGGCGTTCATGGAGCACGAGGTGGCAGCCGTCATCGTCGAGCCCGTCGCCGCGAACATGGGCGTGGTGCTGCCCGAGACCGGGTTCCTCGACTACCTCCGGGCCCGCTGCACCGGTGCCGGCGCCCTGTTGATCTTCGACGAGGTGATCACCGGGTTCCGGCTCGGGGTCGGAGGGGCGCAGGTCCGCTTCGGGATCACGCCGGACCTCTCGATCTTCGGCAAGGTCGTCGGTGGCGGGTTACCGCTCGCGGCCGTCGGCGGCGCTGCGGCGGTCATGGACCATCTCGCGCCGCTCGGTCCGGTGTACCAGGCCGGCACCCTGTCGGGGAACCCGCTCGCCACCGCGGCCGGGCTCGCCGCCTTGGCGCAGCTCGATCAGGCCGTCTACGACACGCTGGAGGCCCGCGCCGGCCGGTTCTGCACCGGGCTCGCGGCCGTGTTCGCCGAGGCCGGCGTGGACGCCCAGGTCGTCCACGCGGGCACGCTCGCAGGCTGGTTCTTCGCCGCGACCCCGGTCACGAACTACGCCGCCGCCCAGCATGCCGACCACGCGCGGTACGCCCGCTTCTTCCACGGCATGCTGGATCGGGGTGTGTTCTTCGCGCCGAGCGGCTACGAGACCACGTTCGTGTCCGCCGCGCATACCGACGCCGACATCGATCGGACGCTGGACCTCGCGAGCGAGGTCGCCGCGACCCTGCGCTGATCAGTCCTGGGACTCGCCGCCCTGCCGACGTTCGCGGACGCGGTCCATGTAGAACAGCGCGCCGATGAAGCTCAGGAAGAAGAACGCGAGCAGGACGAACGCGAGCCCGCCGCCGCCGTTCTCGCCGCCGGCGTCGACGAGCTGACCGTCGCTGCAACCGGCGGCGGTCAGTACGAGGAGGCCGACGATCGCGGCGCGCAGGGTGAGGACGTGACGTTGCATCGCGAGGCTCCTAGACGGTCTCGGGGTCGCGGTCCGCAGCCGCCTTGGTGATGGCTTCGGCCTCGCCGGCCACGCGGGCGGCCTGCTCCTGGAGGTCCCGTTCCCGCCACTGCATGGCGAGCAGGGTGAGGCCGAAGAGGATCAGCGACGCGAGGAAGGTCACGAACGGCGGGACTCGGAGCGATCCGAGATCCCGTTCGAAGACGATGGTCTTGCGGGTGTCGGACGCGCACTGGGGCGTCGGGGGCTTGTCGCCGAAGGGCACCTCGGTAGCCGAGAGCGCCGGGTCCGTCTCACAGATCGTGACCACACCGAAGAGCGGCTTGTGCAGGCTCACGTGCATCCACGGGAACCCGTCGCCGAAGGAGACGTCCACCTGGCTGAAGATCTCGCCGCCGCCGGTCTCCTGGTTCTTGGTGACGATGTAGTCCGTCGCCGCCTCGTAGACGGCGTACTTGCCGCCAGCGGCGGACTCGATCTCACCGGTCAGCTCGTTCTTGGTGATGATGAGGTTGACGTCGACCGCGGCCTTGAGGTTGGCGAGTTCGGCCTCGTCGACCTTGCGGCCGCTCTGGTTGATGTCCTGGACCGCGGGGAACTTGGACCGGGCGACGTCACCGGACTCGATGACCTCGACGGCCTTCCATGCCGGGATGCGTCCCTTGAGCGTGTTGACGGGAGACGGGTTGGTGAGCCAGAGCAACGAGACGAGCACCATCAGACCGGACAGGCCGCCCACCGCGATCAGGAACCCCAGGCGTGACCCGGTGTTGGTGGCGAGCAGGATGTAGATCGTCCCGAAGAACAAGGCCACCGCGGCGATGACGACGAGCACGCCGAGGATCGTCGGGTACCAGAGGGTCCGGTTCTTGATGCCCTCGTTGGCGAGGACGTTCAGCGCGTACACCATCAGCTCCTAGAGGTTCCGCTCGAACTCGATGATCGCTTCGATCTGGGCCCGCGAGAGGATCTGACCGAAGTGCGGCATCCGGCCCGAGGAGATCCCGCGCACGCCGTAGGCCTTGTTGTTCTCGGCCCCGACCGCGATCCAGTCGTACTGCTTCTGCTTGCCGGTCTCGCCGGGGAACTGACTGGTCACCGAACCGTCGCGCAGGGACGGTCCGAGGGCACCGCTGCCGGCCGGTTCGGGCAGGGGACTGAACCCGTTGGCCGGGTCGAGCGTCGACCAGCCCTTGGTGTGGCAGCGCGCGCACTGGGTGTTGAACAACAACTCACCCTCGCTCATCTGCGCGACCTGGGCTGCGTACTCCCGGGACCGCCGGATGCCCTCGTTCGCCGCGTCGATCTCGCCCTGGTACTTCGCCTGCTGCGCCGGGGTCTTGGCCGTCGCCAGCTTGTCCTGCGCGGTCTTCAGGTTTGCCTGGGCCGTCGCCTCGGAGCCGTTGGCGAGGTCCTGGTACTCCTTGATCTTCTTGTCGGCCTGGGCACGCGCCTTGGCCGGCGAGACCTGGATGCTGCGCAGGTACGCAACGAGGTCGCTGATGGCCTGGTTGTTCTTCGGGCCACCACCGGCCACACCCCAGGCCGGCATCGGGGTACCCGGACGGCCGTAGATGAGAATCTGGGAGATCTGCTGGACCTGGGTCGTCGGGTCCTCGGTGTAGCGGTAGAAGACGTCGTTCAGGGAGGGGACCTTCCACACCTGCTGCACCGGGGTGGCGTTGGGGTCGCCCTGGGCGTCGGGGGTCAGGACCCAGCTCTTGGTGCCGCCGCCGCCGTCGGTGCCGTGACAGTCTGCACACAGGAGCGACTTGGCGCTGTTGTACGCCTCCATCGACTTGTTGGCGTAGAGCTCGGCTCCCCGCTCGACGGCGCGGTCCTCGAAGCCCTTCGTCTCCTGATCCTGGCGGTTCGGTTCGAGCAGCCAGTAGAGGGGCAGCACGATGGCGATGATCGTGGAGAACAGGAGCGCCCAGCGGAGCACCTTGGTGAGGTGGGTGTCCTCGAGGACGTCGTCGTCGTAGAACGGCGTGAGGTTCGGCGCCGGCCGCTCCTCCGGTGCGCGTCGCACCGAAAGGACCTTGGCGCCGATGATCACGATGATCACCAGGACCGCCGCGATGTTGATGAGGATCAGGAGGGTGCGCAGGGTCACAGTGGCCTCTTGAGAGTTCCTGGGTGGCGGGCGGACAGGGACGGCATCAGACGCACGGCGGACCTTCCGCGCCTTGGCCGGTGGTGTCGGTGCCGATCGGCGGGCCGGTCACGGCCGTGCCGGACGTGTCGATGCTGATCTTGGTGCCGGAGACGCTCACGATCCAGTGATCGAGGCCGCGCGGGGCGGGACCACCGCGCTTCTCACCGACCCGGCTGTACTTCGAACCGTGGCACGGGCACTCGAACCACTGGGAGGTCTGACACCACGGCACCCGGCAGCCGAGGTGCACGCACTTCTGGTACAGGCCGACGATCCCCTGCTCCATGCTCGGGATGATCAGTGAGTACTCGGCGATCTTCTTCGCCTTCGGAATGTCCGCCTTCGGGTAGGGCTGGAGGTAGGTCCGGGCGGACGGTACGTAATACGGCTGCTTGGTGGAGTCCCAGAACGCCTGAACGTCAGGTAGGGAGATGCCGGCGTCGATCTTGCCGCCGAACCCACCGGAG
Organism: uncultured Bifidobacteriaceae bacterium; assembly: GCA_964544295.1. Taxonomy (GTDB): domain Bacteria; phylum Actinomycetota; class Acidimicrobiia; order IMCC26256; family JAENVU01; genus JAENVU01. The sequence goes on along the minus strand of CAZJBJ010000055.1, from coordinate 15,866 downwards.
GATTTGGCGTAGAGGAAGGCGATGGCCGAGATCCCGAAGGTCCCGATGCTGATCGCCATCGTCTGGATGATCGCCCGGTTGAAGAACTGCCGGCGGCTGACCTGAATTTCCTCGTACTCGGCGGGCGTGAGTTCCGCGACCCCCTGGGAGCCACGGGTCGCCAGCCCACCGCCGACGCCGGCGCGGGTTTCCTCACCCCGGGCGCGAGCCTCGGCCGACGCGTCGTCCGTGACCGCAAGCCCGGTCCCGGCATCGGTCGCCCTGGTCTCGGCCGTGAGCTTGCCCGTGACGCGGCCCGACGCGTCGGTCCGGCGACCGCGGGCCGAGATGAACACGGTGAGCGCCGCCAACACGACGACGACCGGGATACCGATGATCAATGCGATGTTCAACGGAGGATCCTTAGAGCTCGAAGAAGATGCCGTCGTTCCACGGGAACACGAAGTTGAACCCCGCGCCCCGGAAGAACGAACCGATGATCACGAGGACAGCCCAGAACATGAGGAAGAGCGTGAAGAGCGAGATCGCGAACTTCCGGTCGTTCGGTTTGTTCGACGGGTTGGTGTCGACGTAGGGCGCGATGATCAAGAGGAACAGGCCCATGCCCGGAACCGTCACACCGGCCACCATCGGGTGGAACATCGTGAGCAGTTCCTGGAGTCCCAGGAAGTACCACGGCGCCTTCGAGGGGTTCGGCGTCTGGTTGACGTCGGCCAGGCCGAGCAACGGCGCGCGCACGATGGCCGAGAAGATCAGCAGCATCGCGGTCAGCGCGAGCGCGGCCGAGAGTTCGACGACCAGCAGGTGCGGCCAGGTGTGCACCTTGTCCTGGGCCTCGGCCCGGGTCTGCTGGATCGAACCCGACTTGACGACGGTGAGGAGACGCTGGGTGTGACCACCCGGCCCGGTGCCGTCGGGCGCGGCGATGGGTGCGGTCTTCGTCGCCGTCGCGGTCGCGGTGCCACCGCCACCCGCGGCTGCGCCCCCGCCGGCCATCGCGGCCTTGCGCTTGCGCGACCGCTCGAGCAGATGCGCGGGAACGCCACCCTTGTCCTCGGTGATCGCGCCCTCATCCGATGCGGCACTGGCCGCAACGGGGGCCGCCTCCTCGGCTGGTGCTTCGGCCGGCGCGTCGGTACCGGCATCGGCCGGCGCGTCGTCGGCCGCTTCGCCGCCGGGCAGCCCGAGGGCCTTGCGACGCTCGGCGCTGCGGCGCAGCAGGTGTTCGGGGACTTCAGCCATTGGTCAAACCCTCCCCGGCCTACAGCGGTCCACTGATGCCGCCGTCCTTACGGACGCGCCAGAAGTGGATCGCCATGAAGATGACGATGATGAACGGGAGCAGGAGCACGTGCAGCGTGTACCACCGCAGCAGCGTGTCTCCGGAGATCTCCTTGGAACCGAGCAGTGCGTACCGCATCTGGGAACCGAAGACGGGGGTGTACCCCATCATGTTGGTCCCCACCGTGACGGCCCAGAGTGCGAGCTGGTCCCACGGAAGCAGGTAGCCGGTGAAGCTGAGCATCAACGTCATCACCAGCAGGATCACACCGATCACCCAGTTGAACTCACGCGGTGCTTTGTACGCGCCGTGGTAGAAGACGCGACTCATATGGAGGAAGACACTCAACACCATGAGGTGAGCGCCCCATCGATGCATGTTGCGCACGAGTGATCCGAACCACACCGCGGTCTCGAGCTGCTGGACGTTGTTCCAGGCCGCAGCCTCGGTCGGCCGGTAGAAGAACATCAGGAAGATGCCGGTGACGGTGAGCAGGATGAACAGGAAGAAGGACAAGCCACCGAGACAGAGCGTGTAGCTGACCTTCACCGCGTGGCGCTTCACCTTCACCGGGTGAAGGTGGTAGAGCACGCTGTTCATGATCACGTACGACCGGTTCCTCGGGCTGTCGGTGTAGCCCTTCCGGAAGATCGAACCCGGACGGATGATCGAGGTGACAACCTGCGAGTTGCCGACCTTGTCGCCCATCTCCTTGGCGCGCTCGCCGAGCTTCACGCCGATGCCGCCTGATTCACTGCCGTTGCCGTTCGCCATCTCGTTCTCCGTTAGAACCGGACGCCATAGCTGTAGCCGTGGCGGTTGGTGCGGGTGTGCGGGTCGCCGGCGGCACCCTGGTCCGCGATCTTGCCGAGGATGATGACGCCCGTCGGGCATCGATCCACGCAGAGGGCGCACCGGGTGCAGACGTCTTCGTCGACGATGAACGCGACGTGGTCGCGCGGGTCCTCGCCGGGACGCTCGGTGCCCACCGCCGCGTCGATCGCGCCGACGGACACCATGTGGATGCATTTCCAGGGGCAGATGTCGACGCAGCCCTCGCACATGATGCACTCGGCCTGGTCGATGTGCAGGAACTGCTTGGGCTTGACCGACGCGGTGAGGAAGCTCGGGTCGACCTCCTGCAGGACGTAGTCGGTCACGAACTCCGGCATCGGCGGGTTCGCGTCGGTCTTGGCCATGTCAGGCCTTGGCCTTCAGCGGTCGGCCGAAGCGTGACGTACCGGCAGGCTTCGGTTCGGCGGCGGCGGCCTCGGATTCGGTGGGCCGCTTCTGCCAGAGCACGAAGAGCGCAATGTTGCCGGCGAAGAACGCGACGTAGATGAGGACGACGAGTGGGTCGCGCACCCCGTGTTGGAGGTCGATCGAGAACGGCCAGTTCCAGTTGTGGTTGAACGGGATCTCGGTCGTCGACTTGATGATGTACCGGTTGGTGGACAGGTTCCAGTACTTGTCCGAGACGGTGATGAACTCGTGGGGGATGATCGCGTACATGAGGAGGAACAACGCGAAGGTGTAGACGGCGCCGACCATGGCCTCGGCCCAGGTGGTCGGGCGATCGGGCTTGGGCTTGCGCATCCGCCAGATGACGATGCCGATCATCACGAAGGTGATGAGGGTGAACCAGATCAGCCGACCATTGGGTCGGAAGAAGCCCCAGTCAGGCAGCAAGTTGGGCATGGCGCCGCGCGTCTCCTTCTTGGTCCGGGCCGACATCCCCCTCCGATGTCGTCCCCGTTCCCCTTCTTCCGGGCGTTTCTCTACCACGCTAGATCGCGGAGGGACACATCGAAGGTGCTCGGGCGTGGTCTCGGCCACATTCTTTCGCGGCCGCGCCGTTCGGTCCGACCATGGTGTGCCCGCGGGCGCGTCGGCGTGGGACGATGCGGCGGTGTCCGCGTCGACGTCCTCCGAACGTGCTCGTCCCGAACGGTTCGACGTCCTCGTCGTGGGCGCCGGCCCGGCCGGCGCGGCGGCGGCCTTCTGGTTGGCGAAGGCCGGCCACTCGGTGCTCGCCGTCGAGAAGAAGACCTTTCCCCGGGAGAAGACCTGTGGCGACGGTCTGACCCCTCGGGCCGTCCGGCAGCTGCTCGACATGGATCTCGGTGCGCCGCTGGCCGACTTCCACCGGTACGACGGCCTGCGCTCCATGGCTCATGGGATCACCCTCGAACTCGCCTGGCCGGACCACCCCGACTTTCCGAGTCACGGCTACGTGGTGCGCCGACGCGACCTCGATCAGATGGTCGCCGACCAGGCGGTGCAGGCCGGCGCGACGGTCTGGACCGGCGCAGAAGCATTGGAACCCGTGCTGGAATCCGGTTTGGTGGTCGGCGCGGCGATTCGCCAGAAAGACACCGGGACCACCGAGGTCGTGCGGGCGTCCTACGTCGTGGTCGCCGACGGTGCGAACTCCCGCTTCGGGCGGGCTCTGGGGACCCAGCGGGACCGGAGCTACCCGATGGGTATGGCGATACGCGGCTATTACGCCAGTCCGTACCACGATGACCCCTGGATCGAGTCGCATCTGGACCTGCGCGACCGCGACGGCAACCACATGCCGGGATACGGATGGATCTTCCCGGTGGGCGACGGCACGGTGAACGTCGGTGCCGGCCTGCTCGACACCTTCACGGGGTTCAAGGCGGTCAACACGTCCCGACTCATGGACGCGTTCGTCGGGATGGCCCCGGAGCGGTGGGGGATCTCGCCCGAGACGTCGTGCGGGCCGCCGACCGGCGGTCGGTTGCCCACGGGCGGGTCGGTGCTGCCGAAGGTGGGTCCGACCTGGATCGTGGCGGGGGACGCCGCCGGCTCGATCAACCCCTTCAACGGCGAGGGCATCGCCTATGCCTACGAAACCGGTCGAATGGTGGCGGAAACGGTCAGCGAAGCGTTGCGGACCGGCGACGGGTTGGCCCTGGCCCGGTACCCCGCTCGGCTCGAGGAGGTCTACGGCCTCTACTTCAAGGTCGCGCGGACCTTCGTCAAGATCATCGGCAACCCGGCGATCATGCGCGAACTCACCCGCGTGGGCATGCATTCGCGCAGCCTGATGGAGTGGGTGCTGCGGATCATGGCCAATCTGCTCCGCCCCGACGAGATCGGTCCCGCCGAGGCGGCGTACGCCGCGGTCGAGGTGCTCGTCCGCGCGTTGCCCGACCCGAGTGGTCCCCGCGCTTCGGGGTTGAGTGACCGGCAGGTTGATCCGATACTCGGGTGATGGTGGCAATGGAATCGGGTGCGGCGCTGCCTGATGTGGGTCGGCTGATCCTGGTCAACGAGAACCTCGGTGGCCACGCCACGATGCACCTCAACATCTATCGGGCGTTGTCGGAGCATCCGGAACTCGACGTCGTCGCGCTCGACGTGCCACCCCGATCGCCGCTGCGGCGTGTCGTCGGCGTCCCGGTGCCGGGTCTCGCCCGCATCGACGCGGACCTCGCACCGGTGCGCGCGCAGCTGGCGTTGTCGACCACGGCACGGGGGATGTTGCGCGCCGCGATCGCAGCGGGACCGGTCGGGGCCATCCACATCTATTCCCAACATGCCGCGCTCCGGTCGGTCCGCGAACTGCAGGACCATCCGTCGGTCGTGTCGACCGACGGATCTGCCGCACAGAACGCGGTCCAGTTGCCGTTCCGGCACCCCGGCCCCGGGACGCCGATGACCGCACGGGTGGGCGAGTACTTCGAGGCCAAGGTCTTCGACGCGGCGACGATCGTCGTGGCGCAATCACAGTGGTGCGCCGACGCCATCCGGGACCGCTACGGCCTGGAACCCGACCGGCTCCGCGTGATTCCGTTCGGGATCATTCCGCCGGAGCCGGTCGCGGTGACCGACCAACCTGCCCCTCGCGAACCCGACGCCCTCCCGGAGATCACGTTCACGGGCAACTCGATGGAACGCAAGGGCGGATGGGCACTGCTACGCGCGTTCCGGACGCGTCTGCGCGGTCATTGTGTGCTCAACCTCGTCACCCCGGAACCGGTCGAACCCGAGCCGGGGGTGCGGGTCTACTCGGACGTGCGCCCGGGCGATCCGCGACTCGTCGAGATGCTGGCGCGCTCCGCCGTCTTCGCGCTTCCGAGCGAGATCGACAAGTCGCCGTACTCGGTGCTCGAGGGAATGTTCGCGGGCCTTCCCGTGGTGTCGACACCGGTCGGGGGCATCCCGGAGATGGTCGTCGACGGTGAGAACGGGTTGCTCGTCCCGCCGGGCGACGACACCGCGATCGCGGATGCCATCGAACGGCTCCTCGGCGACGACGAGCTGCGCGCCCGCATGGGCGCGGCGTCGCGCCGACGCGCGTACGAACGCTTCGACGCGCGACGAACCACCGCCGACCTGGTGCGGGTGATCGCCGAAGCGCGCGAGCGTCACGCGCGCTGAGATCATTCCGGCGCGGTTGCGGCCTCGTCCCCACCCAGTGCGGTGCGCACCGCGGCCGGCGGAAGCAACAGCCGCCCCGCGCGATCGAACACCTCAGTGACAGTCGGCGCGTCCGTGGCGTCGATGCGCGCGAGGGTCTTGGCGAGGCGCCGTTGGGTGGCGGCGGGGAACCGATCGGGCGCTGCGACCTCCGCGGTCTCCGTCGACTCGGCGCGTCCGGTACCGAGGTGCTCGTCGCGCACGCCGAACAACGTCGCCACCGCGATCGGCGAGCTGTCGAGTCGGTCGGCGACGATGTACGCGACCGCGATGCAGTGCTTGCAGACCGCGCCGTACGGACACGTGCACTTGGCGCGGATCGGAACGCCGGCGAGGAGTTCGCACTCGTCGATCTCTTCCCGCAGTGCCGCACTCCCGCGGGCCGGGATCCCGGCGCTCGGGTCCGTGAGCGCGTGGTCGAACGCGGCGATGAGGCGGTCCCGATGATCCTCGGGGACGTCGAAGGCGAGCGACACCGAATACGGCTGGGGCATCGAACCCTGGACGAGTGCATGGACGCGGCCGGGTTCGACGGTCATCGACAACGTCTGACCGCTGCGTGCGTACGCGCGGCCGCGGCTCACGAGGCCGTCGGTCGCGCGATCGAGCACGCGCTTGACGATCTCGGCACCGACGCCGATCGCGTCGGTCGTGATGCGCGTGCCCCGGATCAGACCGCTCGCGGTCAGACCCCCTTCGACCGGCAGTGCCGGACCCCAGTCGTCCCACCAGCTCATCGCGTCAGGCTCCCGTCGCCTGGGCGACATCGAGGGCGATGAACGCGGCGAGCTCGTCATCGTCCAGCTCGGTGATCAGGGTGTCGGTCGAGGTGATGACGGATCCGGCGAGTGCCCGCTTGGACTCGATGATCGCGGCGATCCGTTCCTCGATCGTGCCGGGACACACGAGGGTGTGTACGACCACACCCTTGGTCTGGCCGATGCGCCACACCCGGTCCGACGCCTGGTCCTCCACCGCCGGGTTCCACCAGCGGTCGAAATGGATCACGTGGTTGGCCCGGACGAGGTTCAGCCCGGTTCCGCCGGCGCGCAGGGACACCGCGAGCACCCCGGGGCCCGTTCCGGCGCCGAACTCATCCACGATCTTGTCGCGCCGGGCGCGGCCGACTCCGCCGTGGAGGAGCGGCACGGGGACGCCCAACGTCGACGCGAGGTGTGGCGCGAGACGCTTCAGGAAGGTCGCGTACTGGCTGAACACCACGACGGATTCGTCCTCGGCGAGGATCTCCGCGGTCAGGTCGACGAGTCGTTCGAGCTTCCCGGAACGGCCGGCGAGTTCCGAATCGTCGGTCTCGATGATGCTGGCCGGGTGGTTGCAGATCTGCTTCAGCTTCGCGATGCCGGAGAAGACGTGGAGTCTCCGCCGTCTCGCGTCGGACGCCGACGCGACCTCTCCCAACATCGCGGCCGCGGTCGCCTCGTACAACGCGACCTGCTCCGGCGTCAGCATGCAGTCGTCGCGCACGACGATGCGGTCGGGGAGTTCGTCGACGATCCCCGGCTGCTGTTTGGTGCGGCGACAGATGAACGCGGCGACGCGCGCGCGGAGGTGTGCGAGCCGGGCGGCATTCTCGTCGTCGTCGGTCGTGAGCTTGTATCGGTCGGCGAACGCCTTGCGCGACCCGAGGAGGCCCGGGTTCGCGAACGTCATGATGCTCCACAGCTCGTCGAGGTCGTTCTCGACGGGCGTGCCGGTCGCCGCGATGCGGTGGCGTGCGGGCAGCGCCCGGGCGGCCTTGGCCGTAGCGGTCTGGGCATTCTTGATCGCTTGCGCCTCGTCCAGTACCACGCGGTGCCACGCGATCTCGCCGAGCCGGGTGTCCCGTCGCATCACGCCGTAGCTCGTCAGCACGATGTCGGCCTCCGCCGCGGTAGGGATCGGATCGCCGCGCAGGCCTCCGTGATGGACCGCCACCCGTAACGACGGAGTGAATCGCTCCGCTTCCCGACACCAGTTCCCGACGACGGACGTCGGCGCGACGACGAGCGTCGGGCCGGAGTGATCGTGGGCGATGAGCGCGAGCAGCATCGCGGTCTTGCCGAGTCCCATGTCGTCGGCGAGGATCCCGCCGAGGTCGTTGCGCTCCAGCCATGCGAGCCAGTCGAGGCCCTCGCGCTGATAGTGGCGCAGCGGGAGCAGTAGCTCGGGCGGCGGTTCGATCGCCTCCGCCGGGGTCGCCACCCACGTTCCGGAAAGCGCGCGGGCGAACCAACTCTCCGGGTCGATCTCGATCTCGACCTCGGTCGACGGATCCGCGTCGGATTCGGCCGCGACCTCGAGCGCTTCGGCGGGGGCGACGTTGCCGAGCTTCCGGACGAACGCGGCGATGCGATCGCGTTCGCCGTCGGCGAGGAACGTCCACCGACCGCCGACCGACACGAGATCGTGCGAAGCGCGTACGACGGCGTCGAGTTCGGACTGCGTGAGGGGTGTGCCGTCGATCCGCACGTCGCCGGTCAGTTCCAGGCTCGCCACGTCGAGTCCCGAGGCCTTCCCCTGGATCTGGAGTCGACGGGTGGCGGACCGCTTCCGACCCAGTCCGGCGGGCAGCATCAGCTTGATGTCGACGTCGTCGAGCTTGGGCGCGGCGCGCTCGATGAGTTCGATCACCTGGGGAATCTCGAGATCGACCGGGGCCGCCGGCCGATCGCGCAGCTGCGCCCAGGCCCGACCGACCGCGGCCCACTCGTCGGCGAGCAGGTCTCGTACCGTCGGCTCGGGGACGTCGATCGCCGTGGCCGCGGCGACGATCGACTCCGGGTCCTCGGCGTCGATCGGGGTGACGACCGTCGTGGCCCGGCGCGCTTGGAGGCACGGGGTGAGCCGGAACCCGGTGCCGGTGTCGTCGAGGCGGAGGACGAGTCGCGCCCCGGCGGACCGCCGGCTCCGAACCCGGTCGGTCCACTGCTGGAGCGTGGGCGTCGGTTTCCGCCCGACGAGTCGCTCGGGGAGATCGCCGATCAACTCCAGCGCCAGGGAATGCACGAGCAACGCGGCGAGTTCGTCCGCCTCCGGATGGTGGTGCAGTGCCGCGGTGATCGCCGTCCGCAGCTTGGTGTCGGCCGCGCGGTCCGGTGCGGCGACCCAACCGGTGGCCACGTTGGGGACCGGACCGGGCAGGACGTCACCGCGGTGGACCATGCGGGCGCACTCGACGAAGAGTTCGAGCAGCGAGCCGAGCGCCGGAGTCACCGGCCATTCCGATTCGAGAATCGCGCGGAAGGCGTGGGTCTCCTCCACCGCGACGGCCCAGCGTCGCTCGAACCCGTTGGGGGCGACCCAGAACGACTTGAAGATCGATCGGGTCCCGGGCCCGAAGATCGGCTTCAGCGTCGCGGCGGGCTGTTTCAACGCGTCGTCGGGGGTCGCGACGATCCACGTCTGGCCGTCATCGATCCGCGCGTCGAGCACGGTCGGCGTCGTCGTCATGCGCGGAGTCCGGCCACGAACGGTTCGACGGCGTCGACGACGTCGTCGGTGGAGATCGGCGTGAGCGAGGCGAGCGCCATCGCGTGCGCGGCCATCGCCGGGTTGGTCAGGACCTCGGCGGTCACGACCGCCGCGACGAGCTCGGCCAGGTCGTCGGGACCCGCCGCGATCGACCGCGCCAGGGTTCCGTCGCGGTCGTAGAGGTCGACGAGTCGGAACAGGTCGAGCAGGTCGGCGGCATGTTTGGTGGCGCGCCGCATCGCGTTCGGATATCCGATGGCATGGCTCTTGGCGGCGAGCACCCCGGCCGGGGTCGCGACCGGAACGACCACCGGTGTCGAACTGCAGGTCGCGAGGCCGGTGGGGACTGCTTCGTCGAACGCCCAACGGTGGCCGATCGAGAACAGCCGGTCGGCGGTCGCGAGCGCGTCGCGGTCGGTGGCCGCGAACGGATCCGTCGAGATGAGGTCGATGACGACGCCGCCGACGCGCAGCGGCCGCGACGGGGAGTCGTGCGCAGCTGCGAGCAGCTCGATCGCCTCCGGGACCGGCTGGGTCGAGGTGGTGACCAGATCGATGTCGGACGTGGCGCGGTGTTCGGCCCCCGCCGCGGCGACGTGGAGGGTCACCGCGAGACCGCCGACGAGGGCGAAGGCCGGCATGCCCGGAGTCGCGATGACGTCACGTATCGCGTCGAGCAGGGGTTCCGTGCCGTCGGGGAGCACCATCACTGCGTCACCAGACACGGGCGACCTCGGCCGGGTTCGGTTGCCATTGGTCGAGGATCTCGCGACCGCGTGAAGGGTCCTGCGCGAGTTCCAGCGCGAGGAACAACGGGTGGGCGGTCGGGAGGAACGTCGGTGTGATCGGCCGCGGCGCGGATCGGCGCGTGGTCCCGACCAGCGACGTCGGCGCGACCGCGATGATCGCGGCGGCGTCGTCCCAGGTGCCGGCCTCGAGCGCGCGCTCGGCGCGACGCGCGTCGGCGAGTTCGGGGACCCAGATCCACGGACGGGTGGCACTGCTCACCACCGCCGCGCCCCACGCGGCCGCGGCGGAGTCGCCGCCGACGCACCACCCCGGCGAGTCGGGATCGGATGCCGATCCGAGGCGGTGGGCGAGCTCCTCGGTGGGCAGCGTCCGGACCGGACAGATGCGCGGTGGCTGCCAGACCCGAGCGAGCGCGTTGAACAACTCGGGACACGCCGCGCGACCGTCCGGTCGAATGAGTCCGTGATCCCGAAGGAGCTGGCGTGCCGCACCGACGGCGCCGTGCGACATCCCGATCGCGCGCGCGACGTCACGGATCGAGCCGGGCCGCTCCGGGCTCAGCAGCGCATACGCCGCGAGTCCGACCCCGGCCCTCCCGCGAATCGGTCCGCCCGCAACCGGGGTCGCCGCGTTCCCGCGCACGGGAAGCGGCGTGGCGGCCGACCCGTCCGGCCGACCGAAGTGCACGACGGCGATGGCGTCCGCGTGCCGACACACGAGTTCCCCCCGTCGATCCAGCCAGCTCCAGCTCCTGGTCGGCTCGATCGCGGCCTCGGCGAAGACGTCTTTCGCCGCCGCCGAGAGTTGACGGGTGACGAGGATCCGGGCCGGGGCGAGCCGTGACTCGGCCGTCAGCGCCCGGGCGTCGTGTTCGGAGACGACGTCACGCGCGATCACCACGGCCGTCCAGGTGGTCGTGCCGACGGTGATGGTCACGGTCTGCGCATCGGCACGGCGGACGACGAGGCCCCGGTGACCGGCCGCGACGGTGAGCAGGGCCTCGATCGCGTCGTCGCGGTGGCGCTGCTCACGGCGCCCGGCCGACTCCAGCTCCGCGGTCTCCATCGGGTGTCGACGCCTCTCCGGTGTCTCGTGCGGGTATCGGTCAGGGGTGTCCGGTGTCCGGTGTCCAGTGGCGACCGGACACCGGACACCCTACCAGGCCCGCGCTACCCGGGCGAGTTGGCGGGAAAGGCGGAACCGGTCGTGCGCAGGGCCGATACAGAACCGGGGAATCGCCATCGGATCGCTGCGGGGGGTGACGCGCCCGAAGGAGAAGGTGCAGGCGGCGCGGTAACCGGCGTCCGCCGCCGCCCCCTGGGTCGCAGCGTCGTGATGACCCGATGGATACGCCAGGACATCCGCGTCCCGGGCCCCGAGCGCCAGGAGCATCGCCCGGGAATCCACGAGTTCCGCATCCCGGACTCCGGTCGGAATGTCAGGGAGTGATACGTGATGAGCGGTATGGGAACCGAGGCTGATCAGCCCGGATGCGGTCACGGTGGCCAGTTCATCCGCCGTCATGGTGCGGGCCGCGCCCGGCCAGAACGGCGGATCGATGCCCAGGACTGCGGTCACGACGAACACCGTCGCCGGTGCGCCGGCCGATTCGAGGATCGCGGCCGCATGGTCGAGTACGCCGACCAGAGCGTCGTCGAAGGTGATGGCGAGGAGTCCGTCGAGGTCGCGGCCGGCGAGCAGTCGGTCGACGATCTCGGCCAGGGGGACGATCGTGTAGCCCCATTCCCGGACCCAGTCGAGATGCGCGGCCAGCAGCGCCGGAGCCACGAAGTAGTCCGTGGCGTTGGTCGGATCGGTGCCGATGTCGTGGTAGCAGAGCACCGCCGCGCCGCGGCCCCGAATCGGAAGTGGTCGACCGAGCCGGGTGAGCATCGCCGCGGGCACTCCCCGGATCTTGGTGAGGTGATCCGCCACGCCCCGAGACTACGGCGATCCGTCCGGCGTCGGTCCGGTCCGCCAGGATGACGGCGTGCTCTACCTGTTACTGCCGCCCTCCGAGGGCAAGGTGGCCGCCGGCGACGGCCCCGGGTGGGCGCCGGACCAGGGTGAGTTCGCCGGGCTTGCCCCGCAGCGGTTGCGGGTTGCGAACGCCCTGCGGCGGGCCCGCGGCGGCACCGCCAAGCAGCTCGGCGCTCGCGGCGACCTGCTCCATCGGGCACGAGCTGCGAACCGATCACTGATCGGCGCCGCGACCCTGCCCGCCTGGCGTCGCTTCAGCGGGGTCGTCTGGGAGGCGCTCGATCCCGAGACGCTGCGCGCACCGGCCCGGCGGCGGGCCGAGGCCGGCGTCCTGGTGGTCTCGGCGGTCACCGGAGTGTCGGCATGGAGCGATCCGGTCCCGGATTTCCGCCTCAAGCTCTCCGTCTCGGTGCCGCCGATCGGGCGGGTCGCGACCTTCTGGCAGGCCCCGTTGAGCACGGTGCTCAACGACCGACTCGCCGGGCACACGGTCGTCGATCTCCTCCCCAACGAGCACCGCGCCGCGTGGACCGCCGATCCGGATCGGTACGAACTCATCCGCCCTGTGCTCGCGACGCCCGACGGCAAGCCGGCGGGACATGCGGGGAAGGCGGCCAAGGGTCGCCTGGCACGGGCGCTGCTCGGGTCGACGCGACCACACGAGACGCTCGCGTCGTTCGACGCGGGCGAACTCGTGATCAGTGTCGCCTCACGTTGCGGTCACGACCATCCCGTCAGATAGCCTCAGCGCGCCCGGCCGCAGCTGGGTGCCCGGCGAGCAACGAGGGGAGTGAGCGTGGCGCAGTACCTGCCGATCTTGACGATGGTCGTCCTCGTGATCCTGTTCGTGCTGCTGTCCTTCATCGCCTCGATCCTCCTGGGGGCCAAGCGGCCGACCCGGGCCAAGACCGCCCCGTACGAATGCGGCATCGTTCCCGAGCAGGAGCCGGTCGAACGCTTTCCGGTCAAGTTCTATCTGGTGGCCCTGACCTTCATCGTTCTCGATGTCGAGATCATCTTCCTCTACCCGTTCGCGACCGTGTTCCGCGACCTCGGCGGGTACGGCCTCGCACTCATGGGCGTGTTCCTGCTCATCCTCATCGTGCCGTTCGCGTACCTGTTGAGTGTCGGCGCCCTCGACTGGGGTCCGGTGCGGCAGGTCGCGAGCCGAATCGTGCGGCCGGTGTTGCGCGCCGCGGGCATGCCCGACGGCGTCGCGACCGCGCCGGGGCGCGCCGATGCCGAGACGCCCGAGCACGAGGCCGCCTGATCCATGGGTCTCGACGCGGTTCCGCACAACTTCCTGACTGGTCGCCTCGAAGACCTCGTGCGCTGGGCGCGGCGGAACTCGGTGATGCCGGCAACGTTCGGTCTCGCGTGCTGTGCGATCGAGATGATGGCGACCGGTGCCGCGCACTACGACCTTGCGCGGTTCGGCATGGAGACCTTCCGGGCGAGTCCGCGCCAGGCCGACCTCATGATCGTCGCGGGTCGGGTCAGCCAGAAGATGGCCCCGGTGCTGCGTCAGGTCTACGACCAGATGGTCGAACCCAAGTGGGTCATCTCGATGGGCGTGTGCGCCAGCAGCGGCGGGATGTTCAACAACTACGCCATCGTCCAGGGGGTCGACCAGATCGTGCCGGTGGACGTGTACGTGCCCGGGTGTCCTCCTGGGCCCGAGACGCTGCTCCACGGCATTCTCACGCTGCACGAACAGATCCGCACCGGCGAGTTGCTGGCGCGGCGGACCGCGTCGCCCACTGGTGGCGCCGGCATCGAGATCGCCCAGCAGGACGGTGTTCTGGTCGATCTCCCCACCACCAAGACGGCGAGCGTCTGAGGCCATGGCGGAGGACGCGGTGGTCGAGACCGAGGACGCTCGTGAAGAAGAGCACAAGCCCGTCGTCCCGAGTGACGAGGTCGCGGCGGCCCTGTGCGCGGCGTTCGCGACCGCGGTCTTCCACGACTCGCACGGTCAGGCGGTCGTCTACGTCGACCGGTCCGACTGGCTCGCCGCGGTGACGCTGCTGCGCGACCAGGAGTCGTTCACCTCCTGCATGGACATCACCGCCGTCGACCATCTCGGCGATGCGGACCGCATCGCGATCGCGGGCGTCGAGCCCGAGCGGTTCGAGGTCGTCGCCAACCTCCTGTCACACCCCCGGAACCGTCGCGTTCGCCTCGTCACCCAGGTGCCCGTCGAGGATCCGACGATCGCGAGCATCACCCCGGTGTATCCCGGGATGAACTTCGGCGAGCGCGAGGTGTTCGACCTGTACGGGATCGACTTCGCCGGGCACCCCGAGTTGACCCGCATCCTCATGCCGGACGAGTGGGTCGGCCACCCGTTGCGCAAGGACGACACGCCCGCGCGCGTCCCGGTCACGTTCAAGGGCGATCCGGGGCCCCGATGAGCACGATCGACGTGGAACCCGAAGACGACGCGGTTGAGACGGACGCGGTTGAGACGGACGCGGCTGAGACGGCCGCGGGGCCGGTGACCGAGACGCCCGCGCAGATGGAGCAGGAGCGGCTCGAGCGCCAGACCGACGAAGGTCGCCAGCTCCTCCACCAGGAATCCGAGATCGTCGTCACCGGTGGGCCGTGGCCCGAGGTCGAGGGCGAGAGCCAGACGATGATCATCAACATGGGTCCGCAGCACCCGTCGACCCACGGCGTGCTGCGCATCATGTTGGAACTCGACGGTGAGACGGTCGTGCGCGCCAAGCCGATCGTCGGGTACCTGCACACCGGCATGGAGAAGACCGCGGAGCAACTGACCTACGTGCAGGGCTGCACCAACGTCACTCGCATGGACTACGCGTCACCGATCGCGAACGAGCTCGTGTTCTCGATGGCGGTCGAGCAACTCCTCGACATCGAGGTGCCCGAGCGCGCGGTCTGGGTGCGCATGCTGCTCGCCGAGCTGAGCCGCATGGCGAGCCACCTCCTGTTCCAGGCCACCAACGGCATGGACCTCGGCGCGATCTCGATGATGCTGTACGGCTGGCGCGAACGCGAGGAGACGCTGCGCGTGCTGGAGCTCATCACCGGCCTGCGCATGAACCACAACTTCGTGCGCCCGGGTGGCGTCGCGGCCGACCTGCCCGACGGGTGGCAGCTCGCGTGTCTCGAACTCTGCGAGCTCGTCGAGCGGGGCATCGGCGAGTACGACGAACTGCTCACCGCGAACCCGATCTGGCTCGAGCGCATGGTGGGTGTCGGGGTCATCACGACCGAGGAGGCCATGGCGATCGGCGCGTCGGGCCCGATCCTGCGGTCGACCGGATTCGCATGGGACCTGCGCAAGACCCAGCCGTACCTCGCCTACGACCAGGTCGACTTCGACGTCATCTACGCGGACAACGGTGACTGCTTCGACCGCTACCGCATCCGGCTGTTCGAGATCGCGGAGTCGATCAAGATCGTG
Source organism: uncultured Bifidobacteriaceae bacterium (assembly GCA_964544295.1). Classification (GTDB taxonomy): domain Bacteria; phylum Actinomycetota; class Acidimicrobiia; order IMCC26256; family JAENVU01; genus JAENVU01. Next base: position 504 of record CAZJBJ010000055.1, on the reverse strand, counting down.
CGCCAGTGCGTGGACATGATGCCGCCGGGCGACTATCGCATCCAGGACAAGAAGGTGACGCCGCCGCCGCGGGCGCGTATCGACGAGTCGATGGAAGCGTTGATCCACCACTTCAAGCTGTTCACCGAAGGCTTCCGGGTCCCCGCGGGCGAGACCTACGCCGCGGCGGAGTCACCGCGCGGCGAGGTCGGTTGCTACATGGTGAGTGACGGCACCGGGAAACCGGTCCGCATGCACATCCGGGGACCGTCCTTCTACAACCTGCAGACGATGCACACGATGATCGAGAACCGCATGGTGGCCGACGGCGTCGCGATCGTGTCGAGCGTCGACCCCATCATGGGGGAGGTGGACCGGTGAACGGAGCGGGACGTTTCCACGCGTGCGGCCGGTCCGTCAGCGGAGTGTGGCCCGAGCGGCCCGCGACGCAGTCGCAAGAGCGGGGGAGTGTGAACGGAGCGGGACGTTTCCACGCGTGCGGCCGGTCCGTCAGCGGAGTGTGGC